>NZ_JAQIVI010000297.1:0-22619 GCF_028618695.1 Natrinema soli
TGATCAGTCACCCGCCAGCGACTCTTGGCTGGCCGCGCAGTTGTTCGGGCCGAGCTCGAGTTCGAATGCTTCCTTGTCGTCGGCCTCCTGCTGCCCGAAGTTCGTGAGGATGATATCCTCATAGTTGGCTGGACGGGGCGGCATGTCCGAGAGGATCAGCTCGACGAACTCGTCTTCGTCCATCGTTAGAGCGTCCATCTCTTCTTCGAGTTGGCCGATCGGTGCCGTATAGGTGCCATCGTCGTCTCGATCGGCGGAGTCACTGAAGTGAGCCCCGCCGACGAGCGTGTCGTTAGGCAGGGTCAGCACGCGCTCCTGAAGCGACTCGTAGAGTTGGCGTGCGGCGTCTTCTGCGCCCTCGTCGTCCTCCTCTAAGTCAGGGCGGGCAACACTCTCGACGAACAGGCCGTCGCCAGTCGCAAGCAGCGAGTCGTCGATCAGGTACGAGGTCATCCCGGAGGTATGTCCGGGCGTGTAGACGGTTTCGATCGTGGCAGCACCGACTTCGAACTCGTCGCCGTCTGCTGCGAGAGTCATCTCGTCGGCGTAGGTGATACCGCGGTCGACTGCCGCCTCGGGGATGACGCCCTTGACGCCTTCTGCGTCGAGAGTACGGACGCCCGAGATATGGTCCGCGTGAATGTGCGTATCGATCGCGTACTGCAGATCGGCGCCGAGGTCGTCCGCGTCCTCGAGGTATCGATCCGTGAACGCGCGCAGCGGGTCGATTACGGCCGCCTCGTCACCGTCAACGATGAGATAGCCGAGACAGCCGCTCGAGGGACGCTGGTACTGGTAGAGCGTCCCCGCACCGTCGTAGCGCTCGACCTCGACGCGCTCGTAGATGCGCGCCCAGCCGTTCACCCCGTCCTCAAGGTGGTCGACGTCGTAGCCGCGCTCTCTCAACTGTGCGGCGACGTACTCGCTCGAGCCTCCCTTCGCACAGAGAACCGTGATTTCGTGGTTATCGGGAATCTGTGCAAGGACATCGTCGTCAATTTCGTCGTCCAGGAACTCGAAGTACGGGATATTGATCGATTCAACTGTCTCTCCGTCGATCTTCCACTCGTTGTACTCCGATTCCATACGGGTATCGAGGAGCGTGACATCCTCGCCCGCGTCGATTCGCCCCTTCAATTCGTCTGGACTGACCGATTCGATCTCGACGTCCGGCATTGGAAGATCCATATCGTCCATGTTGTACAGTTCCCAGTATCGGCTACTGGCACTTAAGGGTTTGTGTAGTATTTCCTATCACCTACAATATAGACCTGCCAAATGCAGCCTCATATTCCATATACGCGTATGCAGGCAGTACTAACTAGGTATTTACCCTCCCCCGGAATCAGGGGGTGTTCGTGTATTGTACAATAACCAGAGGCCTTATATGGGAGCGCCCAATATTGTATGATAGCTCCAATACGGAGCCAGAACGAAACTATGAGTTCGGAATACCAGACCACGGAGACGCTAGACGTGAAAGGACAGTCGTGCCCGATGCCCATCGTGAAGACCAAGCAATCGATCGACGATCTCGAGGCCGGCGACGTCCTCGAGGTCGTCGCGACTGACTCGGGCAGCATGAGCGACATTCAGGGGTGGGCCGACGGCACCGACGGCGTCGAACTCCTCGAGCAGGTCGAGGAGGACGATTTGTACACCCACTACGTGAAGAAGACGGAATAATGAGCACGGACAATCAAACGACACCGATCGAAGACGGCGAGGCGGCCGCCGAATCCGAATCCAACGCCGAGATCGACGCCGCCGAGTTGCAGGCCCTACGCGAGCGCGTCGAGGAGTTAGAGGAGTCGCTCGCAGAGGCGGACCTGGACGACGACCAGAAGAAGATGACCATCGTGGCGACGCAGGGCAGCTTCGACATGGCGTATCCGCCGCTGATCCTCGCGAGCACCGCGGCCGCGTTCGGCTGGGAGGTCGTCGTCTTCCACACGTTCTGGGGTCTCGACATCCTCCACGAGGAGAAGTCGAAGGATCTCAAATTGAGTGCCGTCGGCAATCCCAACATGCCCGTCCCGAACGCCGTCGCCGCGCTCCCCGGCATGGATACGATGGCCACGAAGATGATGCAGAAGAAGATCGACGACAACGGCACCGCTACCATCGAGGAACTGATCGACCTCTCGCTCGAGAGCGGCGTCGATCTGCAGGCGTGCCAGATGACGATCGAACTGATGGACTATGACGAGGACGACTTCTACGACGGCGTCACCACCGGCGTCGGTGCGGCCACCGCGCTGCAACACATGGCTGAATCCGACATCCAACTCCTCGTCTGAGCGATGACCGACGCTGAGTCCACGCGCTCAAAGCCGAGCCTACACGTCCTTGAAGCGATTGCCGACGCGGAAGATACCTCCCCGATTACCCTCGAGCCACCGCTCAACGACGTTGTGGATCCTGCTGCGCTGGACCGATTGTTTGAACCGACCGCTGCTGACGACTCGGTCCGAGGCGGACACGTTTCGTTCCGGTACCGAGGGTATGACGTAACAATCTCTTCGGATGGGGCCGTCAAACTGTCGTAAGAAGAGTTTGGGATTCGCTTCCACGACCCTCGGCTATTGTCATTTTCATGTACTACTACACCCTTCGGTTGAATCACGCGACGCAGAAGGTCTGGAATAGATTAGTTACTGAGCAACTCGTACTCTACTTGCTGTCAGTTTCTCTTCTGGCTTAGGGGAAACAAAGCCACGCATCAAAATCATCCTCCGAGGTTGTGCAGTCCCAGAGGTTGAGCGTTTGGAGTGCTACAAACCACTAGCTAAACTACACATTCTCGGTCACCACTCGAACACGACGCCCACGCCGATCACAGGGAGCTATGCTGTGAGCGCGGGCCCCGGGGTCCAGGTGTTGCCGTCGAGGGCAACGAGGTCGTAGCGGGAAAGGATCTGGAGGGCGTCGACGACCGCCTCGGCGTCATAGGCGTGATGCATCTCCGGCGGCAGATGGTCGACGATGACACTCCGGGTGCCACCGTCGAGCCGCTGCACGGTCTCTAACAGGCGCGAGAAATCAGCTAGAACTAGGCCAAGCGACTCCTGTTCGTCCGTCGGCATCCGCAACTTCTCGACAACAGCGTCATATTCACCCGTAAGCTCCACCGTGATGCCGACACTTCCATTAAATTCGTCGTGGGTTTCGCCCATATCTCGATAGGTAGCATTCGAACGTACAAATGTGTTCCTAAAACGCCTAATACGTGAGTTGAACATGGGTCTTCACCGCTCTTTATACAGCCGAAGGCAGCGGTAGGAGGGACGTCGTGCTGGACGGACAGTGCCTGAGAGTGACCGACAACTCCTATGACATCACGTATCGGTGTCGTCGAGCACGGTGGCGTCCGTGGGCAGGGGTGCCACAATCTAGGTCTCGCCGACGTCACTACCGGTGGCGACCACGTCAGTCCTCCAGTCGGCGGCGATTGCCGCCAACGGTTCACTAGTATGCAGCTGATTCGTGGACGACCAGGATGAGGCACTCGGCCGACGACCACATAGCGCCCCACTCCCGTTCGGTTTCGCTGCAGTTGGCGGCGTGGCCCCTAGACGTTGCCGTGGCGCAACTCCCGTCGAGTCGTGTAACTACCGTGCCCCACGGGGGAGAGCGTCGAGACCAGCACCGCATTGGTCAGGCCGGCGAGTCCCCGAATCACCCTAGACGCCGCGTAGACATGGTGGCTCTGTCGTATCGTGGTTTGTGGCGCGAACGTGGTGGAGGCTCGACCCGGTCCTTTCCAATCATACGGATGGTAAAGAGTCCGTAGCGATATGTCGACCCGGAGTCGGACTGCGCTGTCTAGCCGGTCACGCAGGCCTCGGAACTGATCACCCCTACACTCACCGCTGAAAGACTAGCCCCCTGCTGTCAGACGCCGGTCATTATATTGTACTCCTCGACGTGAACGACCCGCCGCGAGGTTAGGCGGTCAGTGCGTTGGCCGTGAGCCGCTCGTAGTCGGCGGACAGCCCCTCGGCGTCCTCGGGCAGGAGTGCGACCACGAGATGGGGAACGTAGTCAGCGAAGTAGTCCACGAGTGCGGCAATCCGATTCGAGTCGATCGCCTCGAGGGAGTCCAACAGCATGAACGGAACCTCCTCGTAGGCTTCGTGGGCGAGGTAGCCAGCGAGGGTCACCACCAGGCCGACGACCTCGCGCTCGCTTTCGCTCAGGTGTGCGACAACATCCTCATAGACAGTTCCTGTCTCGTCTTGGCGCACCAAGTTGAGGTCGAACACCGTCTCCGGCGGCCCTCGACCGCCGTCGTTGGTTTTTCGCTCGATCCAGACGCGGGCTATGTTCTTGAAGCCGAGTACGTCCAGAATCTCGTCCATATGGTCGTTGAACTGCTCGACCGCCTCCGCTTCAAGATCGGCGATACGCGTCCGCTCACGTTCGAGTTCCGTCGACAGCTCGTCAAGTTGGGCCTCCAGGTCGTCCGGAGATGGGAGGGCTTCGATCTCGGCGATCTCCTCGTCCACCTCGTCGCGTTCCTGTGTGAGTTGGCCGCGCTCGTACTGCAGTTCACTCAACTGTTCGTACGTCTCAAGCAGGTCGCTCTCCCGGAGGGCCTCGGTTTCGGCTACCTCGGCTTCCAGCTCGTGTATCTCCTCGCGGAGTTCGGCGGCCTTGGATTCGAGGTCGTCGAGCCGCTGCTCGCGCTGGTCGATTTTCTCCTCGGTTCGCTCGATCTTCCGGTCAAGTTCCTCTCGGCGGCGCTGCTGTTGTTCCAGTGTTTGGCGGTCGTCCTTGAGTGCCTCGATACGCTCGGTGAGGTCAGCTCGCTCGGCTTGTTTGTCCTCGATAACGGCTCGCAAGTCATCGAGTCGGTCCGCGATAGTACCTTGTTCGACGCGACTGCCGCACGTCCAGCAGACCACGTTCTGGGTCTCGTCCGGGGCAAGCGCCGCCGTCACGGCCTCATCGTCGGGGTCGATCCCCGGGAGGTCGTGGCCGTCCTCCGCGAGGAGGTCATCGTTGAACTCGACGATGGTTCGGAGGCTGCTGATGGTCGTCTCGAGGTGGCGCTTCTGGTCCCGGAGGGATTCCAGTTCGGTCTCGAGATCCGTTCGATCATCGGTGGAGTCGTCAGGAACCGCGTCCCGATCGGCGCGGGCCGTTTCGAGCTCGTCTTGTAATGCGTCACGTTCGGATTCGACCAGTTCGATGTCGTCCTCGGTGCGCTGCAATTCTTGACGCCGGGCATCGAGGTCGTCGACGAGGGCCTCGGCGTCTTCGGCCGCCTCGGCGTCGGCTTCGAAGGCCGCCACCTCGTCGCGCAGGGTATTGAGTTCCTCGTCGATAGAAGCGATCTCTTCTTGGAGGGTGTGGCGGCGTTCTTCGAGCTGGGGAAGCGTGTCGCGACGCTGTTCGACGCGGTCTCGTTCGGCTTCGAGTTCCTGTTTTTCCTGGCGGAGGTCGCGGATCCGTTGTTCGATCGCTTCGGTATCGACGGGGCGCATGATGATGTCGTGGAGGTCGTCACCCCGTTCGACGGCGCGCCGCGCTGGGTTGTCTTCGAGCAGGGTGACGAAGGAATCGACCAGCGTTTCGGCGTCCGTGTAGGGTGTGCCATCACGCTCGATTCCTGCCCCTGTCCGTGTAACGGTGCGGGTGAACTCGTCGTTGCTGAGTGTCAGCGTGACGTGCCCCTCGTCCGCGCCGCTTTTCAGGGTGGGGGCCGTGCCACCGAGTGCTCCGTTGAGGGCCCGTAACAGCGAGGTGCGATTGGTTGCGTTGCGACCGGTGAGGAGCGTGACGCCGGGCGAAAACTCGACGGTTGTCTCGTCGATGCCGCCGAGGTTCGTAATGGAGAGCGTGGCGTGACTGGTATCCGTATCAGTCGTGGGTTCGGACTGTTGAGCCATTATGGGGATAGTTGAGCGCATGACTGATAATCTTCTTGCTTTCCCTATTGGTGCTGGACCGTATGCTGTGTGGTACCCCCACCTCGATGGGTGCTTAGTCGGTCGGGCCGTCAGACTGGTCAGCGGCCGTGCACGCACACTCACGGCGGGAGAGCAGTTGATGTGGCCGATAGGTGGTCCCACAATTGGTACACGTTATCTGGATCATCACCGTGACATCGAGTGGGCCAGTTTCCAGTACGTTCGCATTTCGGAGTCGGGTGACCGTCTGGTCGACAATGTTCGCACATTGCGTGCGAGCCCACTCGATTGTATCACGTGCTTCGTCGGCGGTAATCGTGGAGGTCCGCTGGGTCTCTATATCCAGACACTCACGCAGATGGGTGCGGACTGTCGGGTGGGTGACCCAGTCGGCTTCGACGGCCTCTATGTCCACGCCACGCTGGGCAAGGCGGGTTTGCACTCGGGCTGTCCGTTCGGCAGGCGTGTCATCACTGGCGAGTGCCTCGTAGAGTGTTGTAAGGGCGTCTTCATCACTGACGGCGCCGTAGAGGGCGTCGGTGACGTCTACGTCGTCGGCAGTGAGGGTAGCGGCGAGAACGCGCTGATTGACGTAGTCTGCGAGATCGCGAAGACTCGTCTGCTCTTCCAAGCGCCGGGCTCGAAATTCGGTATTGAGGTCATCGAGATTGTACTGTTCGATGTTCCGCCCTACTTTACACGAACAGGGGGGTACCTCTTCGTCGTGGTTCATACAGTACGTTTCCTCCGTGCTCTGTGATTCGAATGGCATACTATCATGGGGCGATATTCGGTTAGTAGTCTGCATTCGTTCCGGGCAGGTATACGTCTGCCTTTCCAACCGTACTGTTGGTAAAGGTTATGGATCCAAGTGCCGTCAGTGACGAGCGATCACGGAGTAAGCAAAATTGAGAACAGGCTCGCTACGTGCGCCGATGTCAATCCATGCCGCTTGACTATCGAAGTGTGGCGACCGAGCTCCCCGTAAACAGGCCGTATTCAACGTCCGAACAATCCGGATGAAATGAGCCGTTTGTTACCGTGCGTCAAATACGGCACTTCTGCTATCTCGGCAGATATCGTCCGATATCCGGTTGTATAGGGGAGGCCGTGTGTGATTAAGCGGGGGTCCAACTTTCCGGAGTATACGGATACATTCTGCGGCTTTATTTCGGTGGTCAGTGTTGTATTCAGACGGATGGTAACGGTATACCCGGGCAATTCGGAGTTGTGGATATATCGGGGATACTGGGTGATGAACGCAGGTACGTCCGGATAATCCGGATAATTAAGTAGGTCGGGGTTGAAGTATGCAATCACATGTCAAAGACGATAAAAACGGCGTTCGATATCGTTGAAACAATACTTGAGTTGGAGAATGCGGGGGTTGCGGAGTTAGCTGACGAGGTTGATAAACCAACGAGTACCGTTCACGACTATCTGCAAGGGCTTGAGGAGATTGGCTGCGTCGCCAACGAAAACGGGAGGTACCGTGTTGGATCGCGATTTCTGTCGATCGGGACACGTATGCGGAGTCAGTTGGAGATCTATAAGGTGGCCAAACCGGAACTCCAGAACCTAGCAGCCACCACCGGTGAACACGCGAGTTTGATGATCGAGGAAAACAATCACGGTGTGGTTTTATACACGGCCACCGGGGAGCGAGCAGTGCAGGTTGATATCCACGATGGTGACGTCTCACGCCTACACACTACCGCTCCTGGAAAAGTCATACTGGCAAACATTTCTTCACAGCGGACGGAGGAGATCATTGATCACTACGATTTAACGGCCCGAACGCCGAACACTATTACTGAGAGAAGTGAACTATTTGACGAGCTAGATGAGATCCGGGAACAAGGATATGCATTCGACCGAGAGGAACTATTTGAAGGGATGCATGGCGTTGGCAGGCCGATCGTGGTCGGAGATGACGTTATTGGCGCAATCAGCGTCTACGGGCCAGTTGGCCGAATGATGGAATCGAAAATCACTGAAAAAATATCGGATATGGTTTTGGAGACGGCGAACGTTATCGAAGTAAGCCTAAAATATTAACCCATCTTTATACATTGAATTAGACATGCTCACCGGTATATTTGCGGCGGTAGGTTGCTTCATCGTCGTGTGGATTTTGCAGGGAGTCACTGTTGATGTCCGCGGAATCCTTCGTGGACCGAGACCAAACTAGAACACTGTCGACCAGTCGGGCAGCGAGAATGGCCGAGAGACTGACGTCGACTTCGCCGCGTCGATCAATGCAACCTCCCCCGACTTCGATGTTGTCCGGACCCCTATAAACGAACGAAGCTGTGACCACTCGAGTCCGTAATTTTACCCCCGTTTAGGAGAAACGTTGACTGAATGTCGAAGCGATACTTCGAAGACCTTGAACTCGGTGAGACGCTCGAAATGGGAACGTACACCGTTTCGAAAGCGGAAATAATGGACTTCGCCGAACAATACGATCCGCAGCCGTTCCACGTCGACTCCGAGGCTGCAGCGCAATCGTCGTTCGGCAAACTCATCGCCAGCGGTCTCCACACGATGGCCATCACGCAGCGACTGTCGGTCGACGGGTTGTACAACGACGCGCACGGACTCGGTTCGCCTGGCCTCGGCGAAACGGAGTTTCGCAAACCTGTCTACCCGGGCGACGAACTGACGGTAACGCTTGAACCAGTCCGCAAGCGCCCCGAAAGCCGGCCCAACGCGGGCCTCGTCGAACTCGAGAGCCGCACCCGTAATTAGGACAACGAGATAGTCCTCTCGATGGTCGCGAAGGTCCTCTTCCAGCGACTGGGCTCGTCGTGACCGCGCCGGCGACAGGCACCCAACCGCAGACTTATTGCACCGGGCGTTAGTGAATGCTGTATGCGCCTCGATGGGCTGCGAGTACTGGACCTCTCGCGGTTGCTCCCAGGCCCGTTCGCGACCCAGTTGCTCGCTGACGCCGGTGCCGACGTAATCAAGATAGAGGACACCGACCGCGGCGACTACGCACGGTACATGTCGCCGTACACCGACGACGGGACGGGTACCATCTTCGACGCGGTCAACCGCGGGAAGCGGAGCGCCGCCGTCGACCTGAAGACGGAGCCGGGTCGCGAGGCGTTTATGCGCTTGGTTGAGACGGCGGACGTCGTCTTCGAACAGTTCCGGCCCGGCGTCGTCGACAGGCTAGGTATCGACTACGAGTCGGTCCGCGAGCACAACCCCGGAGTAGTTTACTGTTCGCTTTCGGGGTTCGGGCAGACGGGTCCACACGCCGACCGCGTCGGTCACGACCTCAACTACGTCGGGATGGCCGGTCTACTGGATTTGACCCGTGCCGACGAAAAGACCGACCCACAGATTCCGGGCTACCCCATCGGCGACATGGCCGGCGGGCTCTTCGCGGCGTTCAGTATTCTGGGGGCGCTCCTGTCCCGAGAACTCGGGAATACCGGTGGCGAATACGTAGACGTGGCCATGACTGACGTCGTTGCCTCGTTCTCGCAGGCCGTTGCTCATGAGGCGCTGACCGGCGACAGCCCGCGGCCCGGTGAGACACCCCTCACTGGCGCCGCGCCGTGGTACGGCGTCTACGAGACTGCCGACGGGCGGTACGTCACGATCGCGGCGATCGAGGAGAAATTCTGGACGAGGTTCTGCGAGGCCGTCGATCGCGAAGATCTACTCGACGCACACATGACCACCGATCCGGCCGAGCGGGCGGCGCTGCGGGAGGAACTAACCGACTTGTTCGCTGAGAAGACCCGGGACGAGTGGGAAGCGGAACTCGGTGATGTCGACGCGATGGTCGCCCCCGTCTGGACGCTCGGGGAGGCACTGTCCAGCGATCACGCGACGGCTCGCGAATTGATTGACCGCAATACGGGGACGCCGCGCGTCGGATTCCCGGCGCAGATCTCAGAGCCACCCGCGGAAACCGACGGACCCGCGCCGGAACACGGCGAACACACTGACACGGTGTTGCAGTCGGTCGGCTTCGACGCGGCCGACATCCAGTCTCTCAGGGAGGACGGAGTCGTCCGGTAAGCATGCCGGGACCTGGCCGGTTCACGGGGGTTTCACGAGGGACCGACCCTTCTCTAGAACGTAGCCGTGGATTCGAGAATCGGACGCCCAGTCGAGTTACCAGTCGCTGCGGTCGGCGGCCATGTCGGCCTCGTGGGCGTACGGGAGCGCAAAGTCCCGGCGTCCAAGAGCGTGGCTTCGGCACCGTCGGGTCGCCGGAATGCGGGAACTCCCTGCCCGCCGCGTCGTTGAGCGATTCACGAAGTGCCCGTCCCAGCCGCTGTGGAACGAGATGGATGTGGCAGTCGGCCGTGGGTTTGAGGCTCACAGTGTATCACCTCGCTCGTTCGTGCCGTAGGTCCGTTTCATACTGCACCGCACGGAAGGGGGTCCACGTTCACCGGGCTTAAAATTCGGTACGTACCTGTTCTGCGTACGTTTCGGGCGATGTATCGATGACGCCTTCGTCGTGGAGCACCGTGAAGAACGGCGAGTCCGACCAGTAGTACTCGTCGAAGACCGAGCGCGCGACGACCGACATGACGGGCGGGAGCGCCGGGTCGTCCACGAGGTGCAGTACGAGATTGAACGCGTTGAGGCCGGCATCCGCGTACGCTGCGAGGACGTTCGGTACTCCCGTCGCGAACCCCTCGATGGTCTCCCGCCCCATCTCGGCGCAGTTCGTGTCCGGTGCGACGGCGAGCACGTGCCGGTGGTGTTTCGGCGCGAACGCAGCCAGCCAGCCGACTGGGCCAGCCGTTCCAATCCAGCGGTCACCGCCTCGTTCCACGTCGACGAGGTCCGCCCAGTACGTCGACCCCTCGGCGTCGCGATACCGCCGACTCGCCGCCAGTAGCTCGCGTTGTTGGTTGGTACCGAGGTCGTCGATAACGGTCTGCAGGTGGGGATGGACGAGACTTGACCCGGCCGACCGGAGGAAGTTCATGTTCACCGAGGCGTGAGTGACGTCCTCGTCGTGGTCGAAGACGGCGTCCACGTACGCCAGTGCCGCGGTGAGTCCGTCGGCGAACTGCGTCGCCGTGAGCTGCTCCATCGGTTGGAAGTGCGTCTCGGTGAGCACGACGACGTTCGAGTAACTCCCGTACGGATTGAGGTTCGGAAACGACGTCGCCTCCCCGTGTGATCCACGGTCGACGTCCATCCAGTCCGGGTACGTCGGTGTCGCTTCCTCAACGTTTTCCGGACAGAAAAAACACCCTTCGTCGTCCGAGACGACGGCGTCAATCTCGTAGTTGTCGGGCATAACGAATGCTCCGTCGACGATCCGTGCGATGCGGCCAGTGAGGGGGTCCTCGCGGACGTCAACCGTCTCCGTGACCTCCTTGAAGTCCGCCAGCGGACTGTTGAACGTCGCTGACTGTGAGTATGCATTGAACTCCATGCCTGACTAGGACACGGACTGGGCTAAAATTCCTTGGGTGAACGCTTCTAAACGTTCAGTGTACCCTCGAGAGTGCTTCTATGACACTGGTGCTGTGTTGAACGCAAGACCGGCACGTAATATATCTTTGGCGGGCGTTGCTGCGCCGCGGAAGGTAACACAGTTCGATCGGCGTGTCTTCGACGAATTCCTGCACCGCATTGGCCAAGACGACGCAGATTTTTCGCCGAACTCTGTCTGGAGAGCGTCTAGCAAGCAGATTGTCGTGTCGCTGTTGACGTTCTCCGCACAGGGCAGAAAGAACGTCTCGCCGCTGTCGCTGACTGCACCGAGTAGTTTGATGCACGTTCTTGGGTGAGCGATTGTTGGTGAAGTCATAGAGCAGTTTCGAGGATGATGCTGAGTGCTTCCTCGCCGGATTCCGGCGGACACGTTGGCGAAGCTGAAACGCTCTGACGTAGCGTGTGAGCCTGTCTTTAGAGACGCCTTGATGCGGCGAGAGCCAGGCGTCGCGCCAGCGACGCCTGGCTCTCGCAGGTGTTCACGTGAACAGCTCCATCAGCGTATTCCCCGTCGCCGTGGACGACGTATTCGCGGTCGAACTCCTCGTCGTCCTCTAACGGGTCATAGGCCCGAAGCCCATCCGTATAGACGGTCAGCGACTCCTGCTCGTGGTCGGCAAGCAGGAGTCGCACCGTCGATTCCTTGGCAGATTTCGCTGGCAGCACGTAGCAGTCGTTCGTTCCCCGATCAACCAGCACGAACACAGGCAGCTTGTCCTCAGTCATATTTTCCACGGCCGCGCGTGGACAGTCCACGCGAGCGCGACGGACGGTCGCGCTCGCGGCCTTTGAGTCCGGCTTTGACGTACAGTTCGTCAAGTTCAACCGGGCCTTCCAACTGTGGCCGAGCACGTCCAGCGCTCGCAGGAAGCGCTGGACGCGCCGGTACACCGTCTTGTAGGAGACCTCGATCTCCACGTCCCGTTGCCGAAGACTGGTATTGAAGCGGATGTAGGCGTAGACGGCGAGAAACCACTTCCTGAGTGCGATCGAAGAATGCTCGAAGACTGTGCCGGTCTTGTCGTTGAACGTGCGGTCGCAATTCTTACATCGATACCGTTGAAACACCCGATAGCTGCCGTACTGAATCACGGATTCGGCACGGCAGCGTGAGCAATAGACGCCGTCATGCCAGCGAACTTGTGCCAACAGGTTCGCAGCCCGACGCTCCGAGACGAGCGTCTTGATTGAGAACATCGTTCGTCGGGTGACACGTTCGCGTCACCCTTGCCCGCTATGACTTCCAGCTACTGCTGAGATCTGACCAACAATCCTCTACCCAAGAGCGTTGATGCTATCCCACGCGCCCATCACCGGTTCTTGCAGTCGCTAGGTTTCCATACACGAGAGAACGTTCTCGATGAACCGCGCGCCTTCCCGTTTCGGATGCACCCCCACAACTTCGGTGGATCACGGCCTTCCGCAACAACCGCTCGGCGTGTTTGTCAGCGGGAACTCGCTGCGAGGAACGCGCTTCGTGAACCGGTGGTCCTCCGGAAAATCATCGGCACATTCCGCATCGACCGTGGTATGTTCGTTCACGAGACGATCTTGTTCCTGCTGGCGATGTGACGCCAGCAGGGACGCAATCCTTACGAGGAGTTCAAGCGAGTTGTCCGCGACAACGAGATGATTTCACGCGCTCAAGCTAAGCCGATTGTTGAGTCCTCGGACTAAACACGTACCTATAGTTTTAATACACGGGCAAATTAAAGATGTTATCATGCCACACGAGGAGGTCGCTCAAAGAGGTAGTATCATCCGATCGAACGAGATCGCTCGAATGGTCGGCGGTGATATCGCTCGCCGAGCGGCGAACCGAACTCCACAGAAACTGGCGTTCATCGCCCCAGAACAAGATGAAGAGTTGACGTTCGAGGCGTTCAATCGCCGTGTTAATCGCACGGCCCATGCGTTCCAAGAGGAGGGACTGGAGAGAGGGGACCGTCTCGCAATCGTCGGCGGCAACTCCCTCCAGTTCCTAACGGCATACTTCGGGGCACTGAAAGCCGGGATAATTTTCACTCCGATCAACCCGGAGATCACTGCCGAGGATATCGGGTACGAACTCAATCACTCGGAAGCGGATGCACTCCTCGTTGACGAGGTGCTGTATCCGAAGGTCGAACCACTCGCTGCTGATCGTGACATCGACATTCTTGCGGCGATCACGGTGGGTGATGAAGATAGTCCAGTTCCCTCGTTACATGGGGTTATCGACGACCAGGAACCTACGGAACCGGTCGTCGAGATACACGACGAAGACATCGCACAGATTATGTATACGAGCGGGACAACCTCCCGCCCCAAAGGCGTCCTGCTCAGCCATAAGGCGATCACGACCGGCTCTATCAACGTAAGCGCGAGTACTGATCTCACCCGTAATGACGTGATATCCTGTATGATGCCCCTGTTTCATTGTGCGCAACTAACAATGGTGAAAGGCGCGATGCACGTATCGGCAACGACGGTCGTCCGCCGGTCGTTCGATCCCGACGGCTTCCTGGAGGACGTTGAACAGCGTGATCTAACGTGGTCGTTCATGCTACCCGCGATGTACAATGGACTGCTGGCTCGCCCTGATATCGAGGATCGGGACCTATCCTCACTCCGCTACTGCTTGTACGCGATGGCGCCAATAGGGAACGAGACGTTAGAGCAAGCTATTGAGACATTCGATGCCGACTTCGCACTCGCAAGCGGTCAGACCGAGGCCTATCCCCCCACTTGTGTCTACCACCCCGAGTGGCAACTGGAGAAAGAGGGCAACTACTGGGGCCACGCCGCCGCTAACACCGACATCGCGATCATGGACGACGATGGGAACCTGCTCGACCGCGGCGAGGTCGGGGAGATCGTCTACCGCGGCCCGAACGTCATGGACGGCTATCTCAAGAACGAGGAGGCCACGGAGGAGGCGTTCGCCCACGGGTGGTTCCACTCGGGCGACATGGGATTTTTCGACGAAGACGACCTGTTGAAATTCGTCGACCGCAAGAAGGACATCATCAAATCCGGCGGCGAGAACGTCTCCACTCAGAAAGTTGAGTCGATGCTCCTTGACCACCCCGCCGTCGAGGAACTCGCCGTCGTCGGCATTCCACACGAGCACTGGGGCGAAGCCGTCACGGCGTTCGTCATCCCCGCAGAGGGCCCTGACGCTGACACCGAAGACATTCGTGAGTACGCCCGCAAGCGCCTGGCCGGGTTCGAGTCCCCGAAAGCCGTGGAGTTCGTCGAGGAACTACCCAAAACGGCCACGGGGAAAATCCAGAAGTTCCAGCTAGCTGAGCGTGAAGCGGAGTACTACCGAGAGCGCGACGACAAACAGGCCGAAGGATAATCCGACATCAACGCCACATACTTGTTCGTACCGGCTTAATATAGCCAGCGTCGGGGGATCCACAGGCAACCACCGGGATATAAGGTCACCGGGCGAAAGTACTGTAGTATGGACTTCGAAGAATCAGAGCTCGAGCAGATGATCCGCTCGTCGGTACGCGACATCGCGGAGGATTATGACGAGGACTACTGGCGGGACGTCACCGACGAACGACGATTCCCCGAGGAGTTTTGGCAGGACCTCGCAGACAACGGATGGGTCGGCATCTCGATTCCCGAAGAGTACGGGGGACAAGGCCTTGGAATGCAGGAGATGGTAACAGTGATGGAAGAGATCGGTCGCGCCGGGGCCTGGTCTGCGACGTCGGCGTTCATCCTCACCCCGATTTTCGGTGGGGAAACGCTCGTAGCACACGGGAGTGACGAACAAAAGGAACGCTGGCTCCCAAAAATCGCCAGCGGTGATGCCCGCTGGGCGCTTGGCGTCACTGAACCCAACGCCGGACTGAACACACGGAACATCGAAACCACCGCTCGGAAAGACGGTGACGAATACATCATTAACGGCCGGAAGATGTGGATTTCGGGCGTCGCCGAGGCCGATCGAATCACACTCTTGGCACGAACACTCCCAGTCGAAGAGGTGGAGCAACAGAGTCACGGTCTATCGATTTTTTTAGTCGATCCCGAGGATTCGAACCTGGACTTTGACGAGATTCCACTGGACGGGTTCTTCCCAGAACCGACCTACAACCTCTATTTAGATGACATCCGCGTCCACGAGTCACAACTTGTTGGACAGGAACACCAGGGGCTGTACCACATTTTCGACACGCTAAACACCGAGCGAATCGCCGGGGCGGCGACGGGTATTGCCACTGGCTACTACGCCATCGAGAAAGCTGTCGAGTACGCGAATGATCGTGCCGTTTTCAACACTCCGATTGGGTCTCATCAGGCCATCCAACACCCGCTGGCCGACGCCTATGCTGACCTCGAAACGGCGCGGTTGATGACCTACAAGGCTGCGTGGCTGTATGACAACGGTGAAGACGCTGGAACTGCCGCAAACATCGCAAATCTGAAAGCCGGGGAAGCAGCGTGGAATGCCTGCGAAACAGCGATGACCACGTTTGGTGGAATGAGTGTCAGTAAGGAGATGGGTATCGCCAAGATGTGGGAGATGATCCGCCATCTCCGTATTGCCCCAGTCAGCGAACAGATGCTCCGCAATTACATCGCCGAACACGAACTTGGGCTCCCCCGGTCGTATTAGCACCAGGGTCAGTAAACCCCTCGTCACGTATCGGGTGCTCTTCACCCCGCACGGGGCGGGTACTTGTTCCGTCAATCGTCACGCGCTCATCTCGATGACTCGTAACTCAGGATCTTGCTGAACCAATCGGCGCTATCGTTCAGCAAGAGGCCGAGAAAGTTGAGACGCTCATCTCGATGACTCGTAACTCAGGATCTTGCTGAACCAATCGGCGCTATCGTTCAGCAAGAGGCCGAGAAAGTTGAGATATCCCTGAAGATGGTGCTTCGAGACACCTCTGAACTTCGCCAGCCACTGGCGAAGGAAGCTATGGCGGTTCTCACAGCTGTTGACGTGGGCGTCGCCGATCACGTACGTGTCATCGTGCGTGATCGCCAGATGAGCGTCAATGCCGTCGTACTCGTCGATATCATCGTAGATCGTGTAGTCGTCGGTACACAGAATCACTGTCTCGTCACCTTTCTCGGCAATCTCTTCGTCTACGTCTTGGAGGTTCTCTCGAACCAGAAACTCCACTCGTCCGTCGCTCCGACGGACGAGTGTCACGACCGGCGGCTTGTCTGACTCGAAGCTTCCTCGTCCCTTTTTTTGAGTCCGCGCTCGCGCGGACTCTCCTCTTCATCTTCCTTCTCGATCCCCTTCTCACCCGCTGTCACGTAGATTTCGTCGGCTTCACACACATCTGAAAGCGTCAGTTCGGTCAGTTCACCGCACAGCTCTTGGAGATCGTGGCGGAAGTTCAACACCGCCTCGTAGTCCCGCTGGAGATCCGATGCGATCTGTGCGGTCGGCACAGATCGCATCTCCTTGATCATGTAGAACATCTCCTCGATGGGGAACTTCCGATGCTCGAAGAACGAGTTCGTGAGGTCGTTGAAGTACGTCTCACACTCCTTGCACCGATATTGTTGAGCGCCTTTCCCGGTTGTTCCCTTCTTGATGACTGGATCGCTCTCTCCACAATAGACGCACGACACCGTCGCGCCGAAACGGGCGCGACGGAGTCGCTCGTAGCAGTCGTCGGGATCAGGAAGGAACACTTCTACCGAGTCCCTGTCCATCAACAGCAACCAACGAACTCCTCGCTACTGGAAGTTACGACTGGTCGGGATGAGCGTCGTCACGAGGAGTGTCGCGAAGATCGTCTTCCGCTTTCGGCCCTCTAAGTATTCCCGAGCGAGACTCCCATGGACAGAGTTTTTGGGTCGCATCTTTCTGAACAGTTGTTGATGACCCCTTCGAAGAGCGTCTACAAGCGGAGCAGGCCGAGTGCCTCGGAGCTGACCCCGAGGCGGTTCACCCACCGTATCAGGCGAACGCACCGCCTACTCGAAGCCGTGTTCCATTACTACAGCCTATAGTTCGGTCGACGTTCACGGATCGATCCCGTATTCAGCTTCACTATCTTCAGTTCTAAAGCCTGACTCCTGGTCTTGTCACATTGTTCACGAATGAGAGTAGGTGACCATCTGTTTGTCCGTCACGCCCGGCTTAGCACCCCTCACGGTTAATCGGAATTCCGGCCACGGCTTCGATCGGCCGCTGGCCACGAGCCTGTCCAAGTGTCCCGGAAAGCGTTCTCCTATCGCGAAGTTAACAGTCCTCTCTCCAGAGTCCCCTAACCAACAGCGACCTAATTGAGGAAGTATTCTTCTTGTATTGTAAAGCGGTCGATCTTGCCTGTTCCCGACCGAGGGAGTTCGTCTAAGAAGACGACGTTTCGTGGGCGTTTGTAGTTGGCGAGGTCCGTGGAGTCCCGGAAATAGTCGAAGATATCTTCGTCGGTGAGACTCGGATCGTTCGTGACGACTGCCGCGGCAACCCGCTCGCCCCATCGTTCATGCGGTTCTCCCACGACGACTGCCTCGTCGATGCCGTCCATTTCGTAGAGGGCGTTCTCGACCTGATTCGGATAGACGTTTTCGCCGCCCGAGACGATCATGCTGTCGACACGGTCCTCAATGGAGATGAATCCGTCCTCGTCTTCCCGAACGATATCACCAGTGTGGAGCCACCGACGCCCCTCGTGGTCTACCTCGAAGTCTTCGTCGTTCTTCTCTGGACGCCTGTAGTACCCTGGCGAAACGACGTCGCCTGACACAATGAGTTCGCCGAGATCGCCGGTCGGCACCTCGGTCTGCCAGTCCTCGGGATCGACGACCCGGACGTCACATGCGTTCCGGATTGGGGCGCCGTCCGTGGTCAGTTTTCTGTCGTTGGGTCGATTCATGATCACCGCGGGCATCGTCTCCGTTAACCCGTATCCGGGGAGCGCCAGTGCGCCGTACCGTTCCTCGAACTCGGATATCGGGTCCACTGGGACGTTCTGTCCACCGGTCGGGGCGTACTGGAGTGAGGCCACGTCGTATGCGTCCTCGCTGTCCGCGGAATCGCGGTTCACGAGATCGTAAAGCATCGTCGGGATAGTGAACAGATACGTCACGCCGTGATCTTCGATCGCCTGAAGGGCTGCCTCGGCATCCCATTCTTTCAACAGTACCTGCGGTGCGCCGAGGAGGGTGAACGTCGTCAGCTTCAGGTTGAGACCACTGTTGTGGAACAACGGGACAGCTGTCAGTGCGACATCGTCTGTCGTGAACCCGATGTGGTGGATATAGGCCATATCGTGTGCATAAATATTCCCGTGGGTGGCGATGACTGGTTTCGCTCGGCCGGTGGTCCCGCTCGTATGCATGAAGAAACAGTGATCGTCCATCTCCCGCGGAACGGACTCGAAATCGCCCGACGCGTTGCCGATGCTCGTCTCGAAATCGTGGACGTCCGTTTCTGGGACATTTAGGTCTCCGTCACCAGCCAGGTACACGTGCTCGACAGGCGTTAGATCGACGTTCTCGAAGACACTCCCAACGGGCGAAACCGTGAATACGGCGTCGTGCTCAACGTGATCGATCATGTACTCAACCTCCCCTTGTTCGAACCGGAGATTGAGGGGCATAGGTACGACACCGGCTTTCATGGCCCCGTAGAACCCGAAGACGAACACCGGGATGTTGGGCATGTAGATTGCCATGTGATCCCCAGGCCCTAGCCCGTGGCCCGTGAGGACGTTTGCAAACTGACTCGCGCGATCGTCGATATCGCTCCAGGTGAACGTCTGGTCTTCGAAGAACAGTGCTGGAGCGTCCGGTTGGCTACGAGCCTGGAACTCAAGTTCCGTCGCGAAGTTCATGGGTGTTATTGTCAAACAATGCCTTTAGTTCTTTCGGTCAGTAGTATCAAGAGAGGCGTCAGGGTTAGAGCGACGTATTGTGGAACGGTGAAGACTCTGAGCCGCGATCTGGTTGAACTGGCGGTACTTCGATGGAAAAATCATTGCCAAGAGCGCCTGTTCGGTACCTGAATAGACCGAACCACGCTTCGAAGTGTGTCCGATTCCCCACGTTTTCGTACTTCCAGTCGAGGTGTTCGAACGGCCGGTCGTACCACGGCCCGCGGTCGGCTCGCACCAGCGGGCGACCGCGGCACCGTTCAAGGACGCCTTCCAGAAACAGCAACCCAGTGAGGCTTGATCAACCAGGCGAGATATCGCCGGCTAGAACCTCTAACGTATCGCAATCGACTGCCGCCCAGGCTGAGTGCTGCTCGTCGCCGATCTCGGTCTTCGTCTCGTCGACGGCGACCTCCTCACGAGCCCGGCAGTCAGGCTCGAAGAGATGCTTCAACCGATGGAACTCTGTCTGATCGCTTCATACGACCGATCCACGAACAGTTCGATCCGACGATACGACAGGCCAGCGGAATACAGCAATGCCGCGAGGACACGTCGACCGAGCGTTACGGCAAACATTAAAGGAGGTTACTTGACTTATGGGGAGTATGGCGTACGAGACACTGACGTACCAACACGATGCTGGAGTAGCGGAAATAACACTCGATCAACCCGAGAAACACAACCCGTTGAGTAACGCTGCTGCCCTAGAACTCACTGCAGCACTCGAGCGAGCGCATGACGACAACGACACGACCGTCGTCGTGCTGACGGGGGCTGGCGAGTCGTTCAGTGCAGGTGGTGATATCGAGGAGTTCAGCGACCAGATGGACAAACGGGCAACCGAGTTGTTCGATGAGGGGGGGGCTTCGGCAGAATTGTTCCAGCTGTTGGCAAGGTACGAAAAGCCAGTCGTTGGAGCCATTAACGGCAGCGCATTTGGCGGCGGGTGCGGCCTCGCCGCTGCCTGCGACCTGACATATGCATCCGAACGCGCACAGTTCGGCACGACCGAGATCACGCTCGGGTTGTTCCCGATGGTTATCCTTCCAGCACTCAGAACGACACTCGGCGATCAGAAAACGCTCGAACTGGCGCTCACCGGCAGGCGAATCGACGCGGCCGAGGCTGAGGACATCGGTCTCGTCACAGAAACGGTCGCCGACGGGAATGTCCTCGATCGGGCCCACGAGACAGCACGCGAACTTGCTGGCCGGAGCCCGCTCGCGCTTACCCTGGGTCTCCACGCGTTCAATGAAACCACCGATATGCCCGCCGAGCGGGCTATCGAGACGTTGAACGCATATCGGGTCCTCTTCTACAAGAGCCACGACCTCAAGGAAGGTGCCGAGGCGTTCCTCGAGGACCGGGATCCGGAGTGGAAAGGAGTCTAGGCCGTATAAAGAACTATCTCGATCGAGGCTAGTGGGTTAAATATGGGTGACACAGACCGAGGAACCCGCCTGACTGCCCTCGCGGGGGAGATAAGGAGGGTCGACCGGGTCGTCGCGTTCACCGGGGCAGGAGTAAGTACGGCCTCTGGTATCCCGGATTTTCGGGGTGAGTCGGGTCTCTGGAAGCGCTATGAACCCCAACAGTTTCATATTCGTGCGTTTGAACGGGATCCGGAGTCGTTCTGGGAGACGATGGTTGGTGTCTACGAAGAGGCGTTCGGCGTCGATCCGGAACCGAACCCGGCCCACGAAGCACTCGCCGAGATGGAACGAGCGGGCATACTGGAGGGCGTCGTCACACAGAACGCGGACCAACTACATCAGAAGGCAGGGACCGAGAACGTCATCGAACTGCACGGCAATCTCCGAGAGGCCGTCTGTCAGTCCTGTAACCAGCGCGAACCGTTGTCGGAGAGCATCAACCGCGCACGTGAACGGGACCTCCCACCCCGCTGTCGCGACTGCGACGGGGTGTTAAAACCCGATGGCGTCCTGTTCGGCGAACAACTCCCTGAATACGCCCTCTATCGTGCTCACGCACTCGCCGAGAAGGCGGACGTGTTTCTCGCGACAGGATCATCACTCAGGGTCGAACCAGCAGCAAACCTTCCGAAGACAGCCGCCGACCGGGGTGCAACACTAGCAATCGTGAACCTTGATCCGACCCCGGTTGATGTCAATGCAGACTATACGTTCCGTGCAGACGTCACCGAGGTGCTTCCGCGATTGGCCGATGAATTGACTGAATGACCGTGCGGTTGACGTGCTCGAGAGTCCTTTCGACCGAATGACGATTTAGCCGAACGAGGTGCTCGGTCGGAGTCTCACACCGGGTCGCACACCGAGGCATGCACTCCGTCCGCATCGACATTGACGGTACACACGCCCTCCGTGGCGAGGTAATGGAGGTACGCTGCCGCTACCAATATCAGGAACGGTAGTGTCGCCTCGCCAGCGTTGAGCGTTTCTTCGGCCAGGTCACGTGCGGTCGTCTCACCCCGGGCGCGTACGCGTTCGCGGAGTTTACGTTCGGTTCGCCGGTCTTTCTCGATACAGTCGACGATGCGTTCGGTGGGGGAAGACAGTTCAGGGCCGTGGCCCGGCACGAGACGGTCAAGGTCCAAGGTCTGCAGTCGCGAGAGCGACGTTCTGTACGCGCCGACGTCCCAATACAGTGGTGCGTACATGAAATGACCATTTTCGGAGATGATATCGCCCGAGAGCAACGTCCCTGATTCGTAATTATACAATGACATATGCTGGGCCGAGTGTCCTGGTGTATGGACCACTTCACACTCGTAATCACCGAGACGGACGGTGTCGCCGTCGGAGACTACCCGTTCGATGGTCACGTCGCGATACGGCTCGTCCAGCGGGAAGAAGACGTCGTAGAATGCTTCCTGCTGCTGCCGCAGAGGATCGGGAAGTCCCGCAGAGAGTCGTTGCATATCTTCCCGGGCCTCTCGGAGGTACGACTCGACATCGTTCAGGATGGCCGGCGCGCCATCGTAAACGACGTGCGGAAGGTCGGCCAGTTCTGGAACGGTGACGGATCCGCCGAAGTGGTCGACGTGTGGATGGGTGAGGACGACGCGCTCGATACCGGTGAGGTCGCCCTCGTGAATAGCGCGTTCGACCGATTCACGCCGGGACATGTGTCCCGTGTCGATGAGCGTGTCTCCAATCCGAAAGGCGTTCACTGTACCCGCGGCCGGTTGTTGGAACTCGAATCGCTCGTACTCCATCGTTATTGGTGACACTCCCGGCCCACATCAATCACTCGGACATCCTGTGATGTGCAGAGACAGAGCGACCGGCGAGAATGACCGGTCTCTTGGGTGTTTGCAGTCGTACTCCGTGGGTTCACGATCGCCTCGATAGCAAGGTGGTGCCCAACCGGTTCCAGCCCCGTCGCCGAA
>NZ_JAQIVI010000297.1:22692-81189 GCF_028618695.1 Natrinema soli
ACGCGACTCCGGTGGAACTGGAAACCCACTTCGCTAAATCGGTCCCGGACTAGTGGCTCTTGGACGATTACGAATTCCTGGACCAGATTCCCCAAACTATCACGGGGGAGTTGACAAGAAAGTAGTGCGAGAACGGTTCGACGACATTGTACTGGTAGCCACGGACGGCTAGTAGTGACGATGGCGGTCGCGCCCTGGTGACTCTCGAACGCCGGCGACTATCGCGGCGAATTGGGGCCGAGATAGAGGCGGAGAACAACTTTCGCTACTGGTGGATATCGAGCCGGACGCCTCACCTCCAATTGTCGCTCGTCTGACGGTCGGCTGCGAATCGCTTTTTGCCGAATGCATAACTCACCGAGGGGCGAACGCGTCGATCAGATCCTCGACAGCGTCACGACTGGCTGTAAACGGTGGCCACAGGATTGGGAGATCTGCGCCGGCTTCGTAGTATGGAGCGAGGCGCTCCCGACAGGTCTCGGGGGTTCCATAGACGGCGAACTCGTCGACGAGTTCGTCGGTGATGGCGTCAGCGGCTGCCTCCCGGTTGCCAGAGCGCCATAGTTCATGGGCTTCGTCGGCGGGCTCTCTGAACCCGTGGTCGTGGAGGAGGCGATTGTATCCCATCGCCATCTCCTGTGCAAGCAGGTCTTTGACGCGTTGTTTGGCGACCGCAGGTTCGTCTGCGACCGCTGCGGGGACCCACGGGGCAATCGTTGGGGCAGGCCGCCCAGCGTCTTCGGCAGTCGATGTAAGTGCGTCGGCGTACTGCTCGAGTTTCGAAAACGGAGTGAAGACCGGCATCCAGCCGTCGGCAAACTCACCAGTGAGGCGGCGATTCTGTTCCCCCATTGCAGCATTGAAAATCGGGAGCTGGTCCGGGAGTCCGTCAAAGCCGACCGAATACGGCCCGACATCGAACACGTCGCCGTGGTACTCCACCGTGTCGCCATCGACGACTTGCCGGATAATCTCGATCGCTTCGCGTGCTCGTCGCAATGGCTGCTTGAACTCGAGTCCATGCCACTTAGTGACGATCGGTGGGGAACTCACGCCGACCCCGAGTATCGCCCGTCCGTTGGATATCGCATCGAGCGTAACGCCGCTCATCCCCAGGAGAGTCGGTGATCTGGAGAAGACGTTCGCGATTCCCGTTCCGAGTCGGATATCCTCCGTCTCACGTGCGATTACACTGAGGACTGCAATCGAGTTCGTCCCAGACGTTTCGCCTTTCCATACCGAGTGATACCCCCGTCGCTCGGCGTGTCGAGCAAACGCTACCATCTCGTCGATGCTGAAGCCTGCCAGTTCGTCGGGAATGACGAATCCGATCTGTGACATCGTCTGGCTATTACGATAGACGTACAAAGTTATTTCCATTACGATAGACGTGCAAGGCTATTTGATTGATGCCCAAGAACCGCGTGGATATCATTGCTCGGTAACGCATCGTTCGAGACCCCAACTCACCTTCGGGGAAGGATCTCGTCCGTGCCGGACAATTGCAGGACAGGCCGCAAATGCCCTTCCAGCACGCGTTTCCTATACTGTCGTTGGGGAGCCAATCTGTGTCCCCTCGTGAGCGACGATTTACATCCCTCGTGACGAGATTGGTCTCCCACGGGGATACGTTCACTTCGCCGAAAGGCGAACGATTGCATCACCTGTTACAATGCTGTCTCCTTCCTCGACGAGCACCTCCGCGATGTCGCCGGCTTGTGAGGCGACTACGTTGTTTTCCATTTTCATCGACTCGAGAACGCACACACGGTCACCGGCGGCAATCGTGTCACCGGCCTCGACCTCGACCGAGAGCACCGTTCCGTCCATCCCGGCCGTGACAACGTTTTCGTCGTCACTGTCGACCGCCCCGGCTCCCGCCGAGGAGGACGAGGACGTTTCGTTGTCCGGGCGGTCGTCGGCTGCTCCGTCACGAGACGCCACGTCACGCCGCGTCGATCCGGCGGTCCGGTCGGCCGTTACCGATACCCCCGCTTGGGTGTGAGCGCCCCCGGCGATCCTGACGTCGAACTGTTTGCCGCCGACCGTAACTGTCAGTGTCCGTGCCGGGTCGTCGGTTTCGGTCGCGTCCTGCCCCCACCGCTCGACTGCACGCTCGAGCCGTTCGCCCTCGAGTTCCTCGTCGAGGTAGGTCGTCGTGTGAATGCCGTCAACGAACGGATCGTCAATGAGCATGAGCCTGTGGAACGGGATGGTAGTGGGGATGCCAGCGAGGTCGAATTCGGCGAGAGCGCGTCGAGAACGCTGGATGCACTCCTCGCGATCCGATGCACGGACGACGAGCTTTCCGATCATCGAGTCGTACTCGCCGCTGATCTCGTCGCCCTTCCGGATGGAATCGTCAACACGAACGCCAATTCGACCCGGGGGATCGTACTGCGTGACGGTTCCTGTAGCCGGGTCGAAGTCGGCGGCGATGTCTTCGGCATTGATTCGGAACTCCATCGCGTGGCCGTCAACGTCGACCTCGTCCTGCGAGAAGGTCAGCTCCTCGCCGGCGGCGACTTTGAGCTGCCACTTCACGATGTCGATGCCTGTCAACTCCTCTGTGACAGTATGTTCGACTTGGATACGGGTATTGACCTCGAGGAAGTAGAAATCCGTATCAGCACCGAGTTTTTCATCGGGGTCACGGGTGGGATTTTCGTCCACGAGGAACTCGACGGTACCAGCGTTCGTATAGCCGGCCTCGCGGACACCCCGGTGGGCAGCCTCGCCGATCCGTTCCCGGAGCTGGTCGGTCAAGGCAGGACTTGGTCCTTCCTCGATGATTTTCTGGTGACGGCGCTGCAACGAACAGTCTCGCTCCCCGAGGTGCCGGACGTTCCCATAGTCGTCAGCAAGGATCTGTACTTCGACGTGGCGCGGCGCTTCGAGATATCGCTCCAGATAGACCGAATCGTTATCGAAGTATGCTTCCCCCTCACGTTGGGCACTCGTCAGTTGTCCTTCGATTTCGTCTCCGCTTCGGACGATCTTCATGCCGCGGCCGCCGCCACCTCCTTCGGCCTTGATCGCTATCGGGTAGCCGTGTTCCTCGGCGAACGCCCGGACCTCGTCGGGTGTCTGGACGGGCTCAATCGTTCCCGGAACGATCGGTACATCAGCTGCGTCCATCAGTTGTCGGGCCTCGGTTTTCTCTCCGAGCCGGGTCATGGCCTCGGCCGAAGGGCCGATCCACGTGATACCATCAGTCTCCGCTACCTGTTGGGCGAACGTCGCGTTCTCGGCGAGGAAGCCGTAGCCGGGGTGGATTGCGTCGGCGTCGGCCTTCTGAGCCGCGTCAATGATGGCGTCTCCATCGAGATACGACTCCGCAGCACGCGCTGGTCCGACGCGGTAGGACTCATCGGCGTACCGAACGTGGCCCGCGTCTTCATCAGCGTCGCTGTAGATAGCCACCGGCGTCACATCGAGTTCCCGACATGCGGCCATGACGCGCACGGCAATTTCCCCTCTATTGGCGACAAGGACTTTCTCGAACATTACGGGATATCAGACCGGCCACCCATATTTAGTTTTTCTTCTGACCTAGGATCGGATCTGAATCGAATTTAGCGATGGATTATTATGCTTGACTTCAGATGGTTATCTATGGACATCGAAGGTGAGTTTTCGGAGACCACTAACCAAGAACTAGACGCGATGGCGACTGCACTCTCGAAACACTTCGGAAGCGATGTGTCTCTCGTTGAGGCGGGCAGCGGACGTGTCGTCGCTTCGGAGGACCGGCTCGGTCTTCCCCGGCGGGAGTCACCTGACACTGTCGAGCCCGCAACCGAACGCGAACGCGAGGTCCTTGAGGAGATTGAGACGATCCTCCAGGGTGGTCCGGAGCGGGGACACGAAAAGCTTGAACAGATCGGTAAGCTGTTCGTCCGGGAGCGTATCGACCGGCTGTTCGACGAGATCCTGTTCGAGGACGGTACCTTCGCCAGTTACGACGCCGAAGAGAACCTCGCGGCCGACGCCATGGTTACCGGAGCAGGGCTCATCAATGACCGAAAGGTGTTTTTCGCCGCCAACGACTACACGGTCAAGGCCGGGACGATCGCCGACAAATCCATCGAGAAGCTCGTCCGGATGCAAGAACATGCGATCGAAGCGAACGCTCCGATCGTCTATCTCATCGACTCGAGCGGAGGCCGAATCGACGTTCAAGCCGGGTTCTACGCCGACCGGTATCACGGCGGCAAACAGTTCTACAACCAGTGTATCATGTCCGGCCGTGTCCCGCAGATCGCCATCATGTACGGCCCCAACTTCGCCGGAACGGCGTATCAGCCCGTCTTTAGCGACTACCTCATCATGGTCCGGGACATCAGTGCGATGGCCATCGCAAGCCCCAGGATGGTCGAGATGGTCACCGGAACGGAGACGTCGATCGAAGAGCTCGGGAGTCCCGACATGCACGCCCGCCATACCGGCAGCGTCGACATCGTCGTAGACGACGAAGCCGAGGCGGCAGGAACTGTCCACGAACTCCTCGAGTACCTTCCACAAAATTACCGCGAGCAGCCCCAACGAGTGAGCGGCCGCCAACCCGCCGCGGATCCCGCGGCTGTAGACACGATCATCCCGGATGAACCGAACGCCCCCTACGATGTCCACCGACTCATCGATCACCTCGTCGACGAGGGGTCGTTCCTGGAATTGAAACCCGAGTTCGCGCCGGAGATGATAACGGGATTCGCCCGCATCGACGGCAGGCCGATTGGGGTGCTAGCGAACCAGCCGGATGTTAAGTCCGGCGCCATCTATCCGGACTCCAGCCTGAAGGGCGCCGGATTCGTCTGGCAGTGTGACGCCTACAACATCCCGTTGCTGTATCTCTGTGACTCGCCCGGATATATGATCGGAGAGCAGATCGAGCGGGAGGGGATTCTCCAGAAGGGACGGAAACTGGTGTATGCCACGTCTTGTGCCACGGTGCCGAAGGTCTCGGTGTTCGTGAGGAAAGGGTACGGTGCGGCGACCTACGCGATGGCCGGCCCGGCGTTCGACACGGACGCGACACTTGCGCTCCCGAGCAGCGAAATCGCGGTGATGGGGCCGAAGGCAGCGGTCAACGCGGTTTACGCGAACAAGTTAGCCGACATCGACGACCCGGAACAGCGAGCACAACGGGAGCAAGAACTCCGCGAAGAGTACCGCGAGGACATCGATATCCACAAACTTGCATCCGAGATGGTCGTCGACGAACTCGTCCCGCCACGAGGCCTCCGGGCAGAGATCGCCAATCGGTTCGAGATGTACGATGGGAAGGAGAAGCATCGCCCGGACCGAAAACACGGAGCGATGTTATTCTAGGCCCAACCGTTCTAGGCTAATTCCGCTCAATCCGAACGAACGAGCTAGGATTCTATTCGTTGGTCGGATCAGTACAGGTAGCTGGACTCCCGCGGAGAACTATAGCCGACTGTAAGCCGGCCGGACGCCAGAAGTCATATTTTGGCGCTCTCGTCTGACGAAGATATAACCCCCAGCGTTCGCTGGGATTTCACAAAGAGACCGGCCATGACACCAATCACGCTCGACGAGCAAGGTAGCTCGACGGACCGAACATTCCTGTACCCCCAGCAACGGTTCCTTCGTCGGTACCAGCCATTGTTCACGACGCGATGGGATGGCTCCTCCTGGGAACCGTCGAGAAGACGTGGAGAGCAGCTCAATCGCACTTCTCGACCTCCAGATCCCTGGCGTCATCAAGAACATGCATCGGTTGAGCGAACGGTTCGACTACCGCTACGCAACCGAGGTGTGAGTCTTAACTAAAGACGAATGGTCGTCGGGCCCAGCGCACTGCCCGATTCCGGCAGATGAACGCTTCTTGCCTGCGCAGCCATCGAAGGTTGATCGGCTGGCTGTTCTTGCGAAGCGGGACGACGTAGTTGATGCCCTCGTCGCTGAAGTCCTTGATGAGGTCTTGACTGAACAGCCCACGGTCGACGATGAAGACGACCTCCTTGGGGTCAAGCATATCTAGGAACTCTTTGAAGGTGGTGATATCCTTCATTGAGCCCCAGAACACGTCCACGCCGGCGGGGAACTGGGTGGCCGCCGAGAACGCGAGGATCACGCCCAGCTGGTCGACGTAGAGACGATCGGGATTGTAGCCCTCGGCCCGTTTGATGTTCTGGCTGCGGGAGAAGACGGTCGTCAAATCGTACAGGAGGGGCATCGCCGTCGTCACCGAACAACAGATACAGGCCACCGAAAGTTTTATACTAGGCTCCGTAAATAGAGATTATGAAGTGAAACGGGATGACTAACATTGCATGGTTACTAGAATCGGCAGCACGTGAAGCGCCTGACAATCTAGCGGTTGTCGGTCCGAATGAAAATGAGTACACTTATGAGGAATTTAACTCGTTGACGAGTCAGATTGGAAATCTCCTCAGGGAGGAATACGACATAGATGACGGTGACGTCATTAGTGGCTTCATGCCTGCATCAGAATGGACACAGGCAGTGATGTTTGGCGTGCCGAAAGCGGGCGGTATTATTACTTTAGAAAATCATACGCTCCCATACGAAATACTGCGGGATAATGTGGAAAACTCCAAAGCAAAGGTCGTCATCGCGGACAAACGGGTGTTTGATGAGGCGGAACAGCTGGTCAAGGACGTTGATTCCATTGAACACCTTGTCTGGTCCGGGGAGGGCGGAGCCCCGCTTCTTCAGGAAGCGGTCACCGACTACTCTACAGAACTTTATCCAACACCTAAGAAACGCGATGAGGTAGCAATTATAAATTACACGGCTGGCACTACGGGATCACCGAAGGGAGCAATGCAGACTCATGGAATGCTCCAGTCATCCGTCCGGGCTGATTGTGACGCCTACCGGGGACTTACCCCAGAGGATTCCCTCGTTTTATTCACGCCTATCTATCATATCGGGGGGATAACTAGCGCACTGTACGCTGTCGGGTGTAAAGGGACACATATCATCCCTGGTGGATGGGACCCTCAACGGGTGAGGGAACTTACTCAGAAATATAACCCAACATGGTATACATACTTCCCCCCGACCATGATTCGAGATATGATGAATCAAGATTGGTGGGACGATGTTAACCTAAGTGGTATCAAGACCCTTGCAGGTGGTGGTCCTCTCACGCCAGATCTCCAGCAAGCGTTGCAAGAAAAGGGTATGCGGGTCTCAGGAGGGTTAGCGATGACCGAGGCAACGCCAATCTCTGCGTCCCCAATAGCACAGGATAAAGACCTCCAGATGCCTCCTGGCTCCGTTGGGAAACCACTAGATGAACTCATAGAAGCAAAACTTGTTGACATCACCACGGGTGAAGAAATTACTGATCCCAACGAGGAGGGTGAATTGTGCATTCGGGGAGATCATGTTACGCCCGGATATTATAACGATCCAGACCGGACGGACCAAGCATTTGACAACGATGGATGGTTTCACACCGACGACATGGGATACTTCGATGAGGACGGCTACTTGTTTATCACTGGCCGCGCAGACGATATGATTCTCAGTGGTGCCGAGAAACTATCGCTAGTTGAGGTTGACGATGCCCTCCTCAAATCGGAGTTAATCGACGATGGCGGTACGGTAGGCGTCCCCCACGAACGATTCGGCACCGTGCCTGCCGCGTTAGTTGTTCCGCACAACTCAAATATAACGGAGGAAGAAATAGCTGATAAACTAGATAAACATATGAAAGATAACCTTGCCGACTGGCAACGTCCTCGACTGTACACCATTGTCGACGAAATCCCACGGACGCCGGCCAAACAAACCAAGATCTCTCCCAAACTAGAGGAGAAGCTACCCGAGTGGGTCGAAGTCCCTCAGGACGTAAGTTTCACTACTCTATCGAAGCTCCGGGAGGAGCGCGACGAATAATTATCGTTCGACCATACCCCACCCAAACGCCTTTGTGATGACAAGATCGCGTTCATCAGTAGATTACTCAGCTCCTATGAAAATCCCGTACCAAGAAATCACGATTTCCAGGCTATAATTGTTTGGGTGAGCCGTAGCTCACCTGGACACAACTGAAGAATCACCAGAAAGCAGCGGTATACCGAACCGGGAATCCCGGCAGGCGGGGAACTCGTGATTGCGGTAGCGGTGGCTGTGCGGACGAAAGCACGCCGTGCCTGAGCGATTCACAGATCGCTCAGGCACTCACCTCCGGTGGATCATATGGCTCCTGTCGCTTCAGCATGTAGAAGATCGAGACCAGCATCTTCCGTGCTGTTGCGACAATCGCTATTTACTTGTTCTTCCGCTGCTTCAGCCGTGTGTAGAAATCCCTCAGATAGTCATCATAGCGGATAGCCCTGTAAGCAGCCTGCACGAGGGCCAAGCGCAGCGACGCTGAGCCCTCTTTGCTGATGCTCCCATGAACTTCGGTATCACCAGACTGGTGCACTACAGGATCAAGGCCAGCGTAGCTCACTTGCTCTTCGTGTCGGTCGAACCGATCAACCTCGCCGACTTCGGAATGGTAAAATAATAGGTATGTTCTCAGATTAAGACGGAGATTCTTCTCAATAAACCAATTGTTTTCGTATATTTTCAGTATCTATAATAATGGAGCTAAACAGTTTGACCGCCGCCACCCCAGAATCTTTAAGATGAGGCACCCTAACATGGGTAGCAGCATGATACGGATCGGGTACCCCTCCGGCTACTGGGGCGACGATCAAGCGGCACCATCGCGGATGCTCGAGTCGGCGGCCGACCTCGACTATCTTGCGATGGACTACCTCGCGGAGATTACGATGGCCATTCTCAAACGCCAACAGGAACGGGATGCGACGCTGGGATACGCTCGGGACTTTCCACCGCTGGTCGGGGAGTTACTCGAGGACCTCGCGGCACAAGACGTGACGCTACTGGCGAACGCGGGCGGCGTCAACCCGGAGTCGTGTAAGGATGCCGTGATGGATGTCGCAGCGAACGCTGACGCCGACATATCGGTGGCGGCCGTGGCCGGCGACGAGATCCTCGAACGCATCCCGGACCTCCGCGAACAAGGTATTGAATTCGACAATATGGATTCCGGACAGTCGTTCGAGACGGTCGCCGACGACCTCGTTGCTGCCAACGCCTACCTCGGGTCGTTTCCAATTGCGAAGGCACTCGACGAGGGAGCAGATATCGTCGTGACAGGCCGGTGTATCGACGCCGCCCTCGCTATCGGACCGATGATCCATGAATTCGGATGGAGCCCCACTCAGTACGACAACCTGGCGAGCGGGGTGATCGCTGGTCACCTCCTCGAATGTGGTGCGCAGGTGACTGGTGGCGTCTTCCTCGAGGACTGGGAGGAAGTCGATTTCATGGAGATGGGGTACCCGATCGTCGAGATGGACGCGGACGGCGAATTCGTCGTGACCAAGCCCAACGGGACGGGCGGACTCGTAAACGAAGCGACTGTTAAGGAACAACTCGTGTACGAGATCAAGGATCCGACCGCCTACCACACGCCCGACGTCACAGCGGACTTCACGACACCACAGCTGGACCGGATCGGCGAGAACCGCGTCCGGGTGACTGGGTGCGAGGGGGAGGCGCCACCGGAATCGCTTAAAGTGAGTGCGCTCTATCGCGACGGATACAAAGCGCAACTGCTGCTTACCTACTCGTGGCCAGATGCGCTGAAAAAGGCGGAGCGAGCCGACGACGTCATCCGTAGGCGACTCGAACGTGATGACGTCGACCTGCGCGAGATCCGGACGGAATACGTCGGATATAACGGTTGCCATGGCGGGATCAGCCCCCGTCCGGAGGATCCAAACGAGATCGTACTCCGGATCGCCGTAACAGCCGATCGAAAGGAGGCGATCGATTCGTTCGGGAAAACCGCGATCCCGATTGCGATTGCAGGACCGCCGAACGTCACGCAGCTCGTGTCGGGGAGACCGAACCCCGAGCCCGTCCTCTCGTTCTGGCCCTGCACTATTCCTCGCGATGCCGTCGAACCAACACTCACTGTCGAGTCGACGGGGGTGAACTGACGTGATCGAATTACGCGAGATCGCACATGCACGCTCGGGCGATAAAGGCAACATCGCCAACATCGGCGTAATCGCAAAGGAACCCGAATATTACCCGATCATCGAGGAGTACGTCACGGCAGCGCGGGTCAAAGATCACTTCGGGGAACTGTGTGAGGGCGAGGTCGACCGATACCCGATGGAAAACATCCACGCATTCAATTTCGTCCTCCACGAAGCGCTTGGGGGTGGTGGCGTAGGATCATTGTACCTCGACAATCAGGGCAAGACCTACAGCGGCGCAGTCCTCCGGATGGAACTGGACGTCAGTATCGACACCGACGACTGACCACCCTCCGGCCGACCGGACGTACGGTCCGCGTTCGCACCGATTGGCACACCGGAACCTCCGGCCGCAGCGACCCGAATACTTAATCGGACGTAGGAATCGAATAGGGTATGGGAAGCCGAGTTCACCCCGAGTACGGCGAATCTGCATCACTCGTCGTTGACGGCACGATTCGTATCGCCGAGGACGGTGCTCCCGTCCTTGTCGGCACAGAATGCACCAACTGTCACTACGTCGGCTTTCCGCCCACCTCGTTCTGTCGACGCTGCCTCTCCGAAAACGTCACCAGCGTCGACCTTTCGCGGGAGGGCGAGTTACGGACGTACACGATCGTCCGTACCGGCCAGGAAGGCTTCGAGGCGCCGTATGCGTGCGGGTACGTCAGCCTTCCCGAGGGTGTCAGGCTCTACTCCCTGCTCACGGGATGGGAGTCCGGCGGTCTCGAGGTGGGTACGTCCGTGAGACTGATACTCGACAAGATCACGGTGGATTCGGAGAGCAACGAACCGTTGTTCGGTCACTGCTTCCGTCTCGGTGCGGGGGATGCTGATGACTGACCGAGATGTCGCTGTCGTCGGTGTCGGTCAGTCGGACTTCGGTGAACTCGAGGGCGAGCGCGACCGACTTCGGCGGCCGTGCCGTCCGAGAGGCACTTCTCGATTCGGGCGTCTCCAACGGCGACATCGAAGAGGCCTACGTCGGCAACGTCGCTGGAACGGCACAGGATCAAACCGGGGTCATCGGGCAGGCAGTTCTCCGTGAAGTGGGTGTCACCGGGATTCCGATTACGCGCGTCGAGAACGCGTGTGCGAGTTCGACGTGTGCGTTTCGAGAGGCGTACAAGACAGTCAAATCGGGAAGCTGCGACATCGCGCTCGTTCTCGGCGTCGAGAAGATGAGTGGTGTCCCGACCGAGGTCGCCTTGAAGGATATGAGTGGTGCCTCCGACGCACAAGTGGAGGGAGCGATGGGGATGACGTTCATGGGTGTCTATGGGATGCGTGCCTCTACATACATGGACCGCTTCGGTGACGTACGAGAGGAATTGGCCGATATCGCGGTGAAGAACCACGCCAACGGCCGGGCGAATCCACACGCGCATCTCCACCTGGATATCGACCGCGAGGACGTGCTCGAATCACGGCGTATCGCCGCCCCAATTCGCCTGCTCGACGCCTGCCCGATGTCCGACGGCGCAGCGGCGGCCGTTATCGCTCCCGGAGCGGTCGCGGAGGAACTAGTCGACGACCCAGTGTACGTCGACGCGGTCGAGATGTCCAGTGGCCACTATCTCGACAGCGACCGCGAGTACTGGCGCGAGGAACTCGACGAACGCGTTGCGAAGCGAGCATACGATGAAGCCAGTGTCGGTCCCGACGACCTAGACATCGTCGAGGTCCACGACGCTGCGACGATCGGCGAACTGATGCATTATGAAGGGCTCGGACTGGCGGACTACGGTGAGGGAGCCGAACTCGTCCGAAACGGTGACGTGATGCGTGACGGACGAATCCCGGTCAATCCGAGTGGTGGACTCAAGTCCCGGGGCCACCCGGTCGGCGCAACTGGTGTGGCGCAGCTCTGCGAACTCGTCTGGCAGCTGCGCGAGGAGGCCGGCCCACGTCAGGTCGAAGATCCGTCGATCGGGCTGGCGCAGAACTCCGGTGGTGCACTCCTTGGGGAGGGGGGCGTCTCGACGGTGACGATCCTGAGCACCCGCTGACTCTTCGCGGCGGAGATTCGAAATCTGTCGTCGTCGAGAAACCAACGTGTGGTGCCACCGTCTCTGTCGAGCGATGCAGCCTATAGTCGCTCGACGATCGTTGCGATGCCCTGACCGAACCCGATACACATCGTTGAGAGTCCAACGTCCTCGTCTCGTTCCTCGAGAGCGTGTACCAGTTTGGTGAGCAGCGCAGCTCCGGTCGCTCCCAGTGGGTGGCCGTGTGCGATAGCGCCGCCATTGACGTTCGTGCGGTCCCAATCCGCGCCAGTCTCCTCGAGCCATGCGAGCACGACTGATGCGAACGCCTCGTTCACCTCGAACAGGTCCACGTCGTCGACGGTGAGATTAGCTTTATCCAGTACCTGCTCGGTCGCGGGAATGGGACCGGTCAACATCGTGATCGGGTCGACGCCGACGACTTCAGTCTGCCGAACGCGTGCCATCGGTTCCCACCCATGCTCCTCGGCGGCCTCGGCGCTCGTCACTAACAGGGCACTTGCCCCGTCAACGATGCCAGAGGAGTTGCCTGCGTGATGGACGCCGTCGCCTTCCTCGCGGAATGCAAGGGGGAGTTTCCCCAGTGATTCTGTCGTTGAGTTCGGGCGCGGGTGTCCGTCTTTTTCAACGGTGATATCGTCACCGTCAAGCGTCGTCTCGACCGGCCAGAGTTGGGAGTCGTATTGCCCATCGTCCCAGGCAGTCTTCCACCGACGCTGTGAATCGACGGCTAGGCGGTCGACGTCCTCGCGAGAGAAGCCGTACTCCTCGGCGATTCGCTCGGCGCCCTCTCCCTGGCTCGTAATCTCGTCGTAGTACTCAAGGTAGGTGTCAGTCACGGCGTGTTCGTCGACAACACCCTCCTCGGCATTGCCGTCGCTCCCCATCGGCACCCGGGTCATATGCTCGATGCCACCGGCCACGAGGACGTCGTGATACCCGGCACGAATCTGGCCGGCGGCGAAGTTGACGGCCTGCTGGCCCGAGCCGCACATCCGGTTCAGCTGGACGCCTGGCACGCCATCGCCCCAGCCGGCGACCATCGGTGCGATTCGCCCGATGTTCAGTCCCTGCTCGCCCACTGGAGAAACACACCCGTATACAACGTCTTCGATGTCGGCTGGATGGAACCCGACGCGTTGTTCGAGCGCGTGAAGCGGCTCTGCTGCGAGATCCTGTGGGTGAGTATCCTGAAACGCACCGTTTCGGTCTCCAAACGGCGTCCGGACGGCGTCGACGATGACTGCTTCCTGCATAACGTAACCATGAGAGTCGATTGATTTGAGTGTTTCTCCGACCCCCGCGTGTTCGAGTCGTAATCTGGTCGTCTTCGCAACATACCGCAGCACGGCCCCCCCCCCCAAACATTCATTATGTAAAGGAACACTGTTAGAAGTGTTCCTATGAAGGTGCACTCTCAGAGTCAGATCGACCGATACGAGCAGGCCGGCGTCTGGGGAGAGACGACATTACTTGACCGATTCTCCGATACGGTCGAGTCAGCGCCCGACCGCAAAGCAGTCGTCGATCCGCCGAACGCGGCCGAGCTAGTGGACCGTGACCCCGAGCAATTTACCTACGAGGCGTTCGCCGAGCGCGTCGGCGGCATCGCTGCCGGCCTCCGTGACCACGGCGTCGAGAAGAACGATGTCGTCGTCGTGCAACTGCCGAATACGTGGGAACTCGCCGCGCTCTACCTCGCCGTGGCCCGCGCCGGTGGTGTCATCTCACCGCTGCCAGTCCAGTGGCGACGGCGGGAACTCGACCACGTGGTCGAGTTGACCGACGCCGAACTGTTCGTCACGCTCGACGAATTCAATGGCTTCGATCACGTCGAGATGGCCCGGGACGCAGTCACGGATCTCGACTCGCTCGAAGAGATCGTGACGTTGACAGAGATTCGGGAGATGAGCGAACAGGAACCCGATCCCTCGGCGCTGGACGACGTCTCCATCGGGGCGAACGAAGTGTTCAACCTCGAGTGGACGTCCGGCACGACCGCGGCGCCGAAAGCGTGTCCGATGACGCATAACAACTGGCACGGGATGCCGATCCTGCCGCTTCTCGACTTCGAAATCGGCGAGCCACAGACCGTGCTGTGTACTGCACCGCTGGTGAACATGACTGCAGTCGGCGTCAATCTGATTCCGTGGCTGCTCACCGGCGGGACGTTCGTCATCCACCACCCGCTCGACTTCGACATCTTGGTCGATCAGATCCAGACCGAAGGGGTCACCTTCACGATTCTGGTGCCGACGGTGATGAATCGTCTCCTGAAACACCCCGGTGTTGACGACTTCGACCTAAGCGGTGTTGACACGATCGCGACTGGCTCGGCGGCGCCCGCGGAGTGGGCCCTCGAGGAGTTCCGGGATCGGTGGGGAATCGAGGTCGTGAACATCTGGGGGCAGAACGAGGGAACGGCGATCATTAGCGGACCGAAGACGACGCCGATGGCGCGTCGGGCGACGGACTTCCCCCAGTTCGGAGCAGATCGAGATGACACCGACTGGGCGTTCTCGGATCCCCGGGTCGACACCATCCGGACGAAGATAGTTGACGACACTGGCGACATCGTGACCGAGACCGGCGAGGTGGGCGAACTGGCCTACAAGGGGCCGGGCGTAATCGCCGAGTACTTCCGCCAGCCCGACCTCACCGACGACGCGTTCGACGACGAGGGGTACTTCTACACCGGCGACCTCTTCCAGATCGAAGACGATGGCTTCATCAGCTTCTTCGATAGAAAGAAGGACGTAATCATTCGTGGTGGATACACGATTTCGGCGAAAGAAGTCGAGAACGTCGTGCTCGAGCATCCAGACGTGGCCGACGCGGCCGTCGTCGGCATGCCGGACGAAGATCTCGGCGAACGCGTCTGCCTGTACGCAGTCCCCGTCAAGGGGAGCGACCTCTCACTTAAGGACATTACCAACACTTTGGAGGACGACCTCGCCATCTACAAACACCCCGAACGCCTTGAGGTCGTCGAGACGATTCCGCGAAACCCCGTCGGAAAGATACGGAAGACGGAACTTCGCGAGGATATTGCGGAGACCGCCGACACCGCTACCAATGGAGGTGAGGTCTGAATGGCTCCCGACACGCCAATCGACCGCGTCACGGTCGTCGGCGCGGGAACGATGGGCCACGGTATCGCCCAGACGTTCGCCCAAGCAGGGTACGACGTCGTACTGAACGATGTCGACGAGGAGATCCTGTCGACGGCACTCGAGAAGATCGAGGGAAGTCTCAGGAAACTCGACGAGTATGAGCCCGACACAGTCCTGGAGCGACTCGAAACCACGACCGACGACGAGGTTGCGTTTACAAGTGCGGATCTCGTCGTCGAGGCCGTCCCTGAAAACATCGATCTGAAGGTGGACGTGTTCAGTACCGCCGACGAGCTTGCGCCGGCCGACGCGATCCTCGCAACGAACACCAGCACGCTCCCGATTACGGAAATTGCCGAAGCGACAGAGCGGCCCGAACGAGTCGTCGGGATGCACTTCTCGAGTCCGGTACAGATGATGCCAATTCTCGAAGTTATCCGCGGCGAGGAGACGACGGACACGGTGTTCGAAACGGCGCAGGCGGTCGGCGAAGACATCGGAAAAACGCCCGTCCTCGTCGAGAAGGATGTTCCGGGCTTCCTCATCAACCGGATCAACTTGCGGTTCTGGACCGAGGCGCTCCGGCAGGTCGACGCGGGCATCCATGACACGGAAACGATCGATGCCGCGATTCGCCGGCTCGGATTCCCGATGGGACCGTTCGAAGTACTCGACTTCGCCGGCATCGACGTCTTTGAGATGGCGGCGCGGTCGATGCGCGAGCGCGGCGTGGCCCTGCACATCCCCGACCTCCTCACCGAGACGGTGGAAGCGGAGCGATACGGCATGAAGACGGGCGAGGGGTTCTACGAGTACCCCGAAGCCGGCGAGTACTCGCGGGTCGACATCCCACGTGAACCGCAGTACGACTTCGACCCCAAGGAAGTGATCGCGCCGGCAGTCAACGAGGCCGCGTGGCTGCTCGACAATGACGTCACGACCAAATCCGAGATCGGCACATCGGTGCAGATCGGGATGAACTGGCCTCGAGGCCTCCTGGCGTTCGCCGACGAGTACGGCATCGATCGACTCGTCGAGACGCTCGAGGACCTCCACGAGCGGACGGGCTGGGAGGAGTACGAACCCCACCCGCACCTCCGCGAGATGGTCGAGAACGACGAAGTCGGGCTCGCCGCTGGGAGCGGGTTCTACGAGTACGAGTACGAACGCAAGACGTTTGATACCGTCGTGTACGAGCGTCGGGAGTACACCGCGTGGATCACGCTGAACCGCCCGGACAGCTTGAACGCGTTGGACGAACGGACGTGGACGGGATTGAACGACGCGCTGGAACAGGCAGCGGCTGACGACGACGTGCGAGCCACAGTTCTTCGGGGTGCCGGCCGGGCGTTCTGTGCCGGCGACGATATCGCCGAGATTCTGAGCTGGGAGTCGACCGACGACGCGTCTACGATGGTCGAGACGGTCATGAAACCAGCCATCGAGACGATCCGTGAACACCCCAAGCCACTCGTCGCCGCCGTCGACGGCGTCGCCAACGGTGGAGGCTGCGAACTGGTGTTGTTGTGCGACCTCGCGGTTGCGGCCACGGACAGCGACTTCGCGTTGCCGGAAGCGCGAATCGGCGCGCTCCCGCCGATCGGGCTCACATACGGTCGGACGAGTCTCGGGAAGAAAGACATCATGGAGTTGGCACTCACGAACGATCAGGTGTCCGCGAAGCGTGCCCGGGAGATGGGGATCGTCAACTACGTCGTCGATAGCTCGCAGGTCGAGGACGTCACGCGGGAACTCGCTCGTGCGACGACCGGGTCGAGTCCGGGGTCCATCGAAGCGATCATCGACCTCTGGGTCGAAATGGAGGACGACCTCCTCGACGAGTGGGTCAACGAAGGACTGGAGACGCTGGTAGCCCGCACGCAGTCGGCGGAAGCGAAAGAGGGGCTCCAGGCGTTCCTCGACAAGGAGTCGCCGCCGTGGGAGCGCTGATCGTACGACCGCAGGCGTGACGTCTCCAGCAGGACACGTATTCTCAGAACGCTCTTCCATGAGCGAACACTTATAGGCATAGCATCGATACGGGAGCGTATGTGTCAAGTGCATCCTGACTATAATGAGTCGTCGGGCCTCGTCGTTGACGGGTCGATTCGTATTGCCGCCGATGGCAATCCAGTACTGATAGGGACCGAATGTTCCGAGTGCGGGTTCATCGTCTTTCCATCTCGATCGTTTTGCCGCAGTTGTCTTTCGGACAACGTTGCTGATGTCAAACTTGCACGAACAGGACAACTCGAGACCTACACCGTCGCACACACTGGTCAAGAAGGAATCGAACCGCCGTACGCGTTCGGCTTTGTGAACCTGGAAAACGTACAGATCTACTCCCTTCTCACCGAGTGGAAAGAACGATCACTCGAAGTCGGCGACCCGGTGGAACTGGTGCTCGAAAAGATCAGGACGGACTCGGAGACCGGTGAACCGTTGTTTGGCCATATGTTCCGCCCCATGGAGGAAGAACAGTGACTGAACACGAAGTAGCTGTCGTCAACGTCGGTCATTCAGACTTCGGCGAACTGGAGGGACAGCAGGTGACTGAGTTCGGGAGCAGAGCCGTTCGGGAAGCGCTCCTGTCTTCGAACGTCGAACCAGACGACATCGAGGAAGCGTATATTGGTAATGTCGCCACTACCGCCCAGGACCAAACTAGTGTTATTGGCCAAGCAATACTCCGAGAAGTAGGGGTGACAGGCGTTCCGATTACCCGAGTTGAGAACGCGTGTGCCAGCTCGACCTGTGCGTTCCAGGAGGCCTATAAGGGAGTCCAATCAGGCGAGTCCGACATCGTGCTCGCTATCGGTGTTGAGAAAATGACTGGTGTCCCGACGGAGGTCGCTCTCAAAGATATGGCTGGTGGGGCGGACGCAGAAGTTGAGGGTGCGATGGGGATGACGTTCATGGGTCTCTACGGGATGCGCGCTAACGCCTACATGGATCAATTCGGTAATGTCCGCGAGGAACTGGCTGATATCGCGGTCAAAAACCATGCCAATGGGCTCAAAAACCCACGGGCACATCTTCAGCTCAACGTTGACCGCGACGACGTCCTGGAATCCCGCATGATCTCCGATCCTATCCGGCTGCTTGATGCCTGTCCAATGTCAGATGGAGCAGCAGCGGCAGTCATCGCACGCGGCGAAATCGCCGAACAGTTAGTCGAGGAACCGATCTACGTCGATGCTGCCGAAATGTTGAGCGGCGAGTATCTCGAAGAGGTCAAATTCTGGCGTGAAGAACTCGACGAACGCGTGGCTCAAAAGGCCTACAGTGAGGCCGGTATCGGCCCGGATGATCTGGATGTTGTCGAAGTACATGATGCGGCCACCATCGGCGAGCTAATGCATTACGAAGGGCTCGGGTTAGCGGATCGGGGGGAAGGTGCCTCACTCGTCCGGAGTGGTGACGTGATGCTCAATGGTCGTATTCCGGTTAACCCAAGTGGTGGACTCAAGTCACGCGGTCATCCCGTTGGTGCGACGGGGGTGGCCCAGATCTGTGAACTCGTCTGGCAACTCCGTGGCGAGGCGGGAGCCCGGCAGGTTGAAAATCCGTCTATCGGATTAGCCCAGAACTCCGGTGGCGCACTCGTAGGTGAAGGCGGCGTTTCGACAGTAACGATCCTCAGTAACCGCTGAATTTTCTGATATTTTGATGGAAATCCGGTTTCATCCTTCTGTCTGAAGGTCTGTCAGCAGACCCATCTGAAACTCATTTCCAAGCGGTAACAACAGAAGACGTGTGGTTGTCACCCAAACTTATATACAATGGATTACGTAACAATAATTCATGGATGTCCTAGGTGGATTCCCATCAACTAGTGGAGACGAGTACCCCCTCAACACGACAAGATTCATCGAGGCGGCAGCACGAAACTTTCCTGACCGGGAAATCGTCTCAGGAACAGGCGAAGACCAGTTCCGGTACACCTACGGAGAGGCGTACGAACGGATGCAGCGCTTGGCCAATGCCCTCGAAGAATTGGGTGTCGAGGCCGGAGATCGCGTAGGGGTGCTTGCGTGGAACGATCACCGCCACCACGAGTGTTACTTCGGCATCCCCGGAATCGGTGCGGTCTTCCTGCAGCTCAACCTCCGGCTCCACCCGGATCAACTCCGGTACGTACTGAACCACTCCGAGCCCCGGTTTCTGGTCGTCGACGAGACGCTCCTCGAGGTCGCCGAAGGAGTGGCACCCGAGGTCGACTCCATCGAGGGCTACGTCGTCATGACAGACCGCGACGTGGAGGCAGTGGACACAGACCTCGAACCAACGTACTCCTATGAGGCGATGCTGGCGGACGCCGACCCAGCGTACGAGTGGCCGTTCATCGACGAGACTGCCGCCTACAGCGCTTGCTACACGACCGGGACGACGGGACGACCCAAAGGCGTCTATTACTCGCACCGGAACATCTACCTGCACACGATGCAGTTGGCGAATTCCATCGGTCTGTCGCACGACGACGCGGTCGCTGCGATCACACCGATGTTCCACGGCCAGGGCTGGGGACTGGCCTATAGTGCGACGTACACCGGAGCGAAACTCGCATTTCCTGGACGATACCGCGCGGAGGATCCCGAACCGCTCGTCGAACTTCTCAGTAACGAGGACATCACGGTGACGAACGGGGCACCGGCCATTTTCATGCCGATGCTCGACTACATTCGTAACCTAGATGACGCGCCTGATTGGGAGGGATTGCAGATGATGTCCGGCGCCACAGAGCCGCCGCTGGACATGATGCGGGGATACAAGGAACTCACCGGGGCGGAGGTTGTACATGCCTACGGTGCGACCGAGACGACGCCGCTGGTGACGATGAACTTCATCAAACCGTCGCTTCAGGAAGATATTTCGGATGAGGAACAACTCGATTTACGGCGAAAGCAAGGCTTGACCGTTCCAGGCATCGAGACGAAAATCGTCGATCCCGAAACCGGTGAGGAAGCCCCCCACGACGGTGAGTCGGTCGGAGAGATTCTCGTCCGAGGCCCGTGGGTAACGTGCAGTTATTACGACGACGACCGGACGGACGCGGCGTTCACTGACGACGGGTTCTGGAAGAGCGGCGACGCGGGAACAATCGACGAAGACGGCTATCTCAAGATCACCGACCGGATCAAGGACGTCATCAAGAGTGGTGGTGAATGGATTTCGTCGGTCGACATGGAGAACCTCCTCGTCGAACACCCGAAGGTCGTGGACGCCTGCGTCGTCGGTCTCGAGCATCCGGAGTGGGAGGAACGACCGTTCGCGCTCGTCGAAATCGAAGGTGACGCCTCTGTGGACAGAGCCGAACTCGACGAGATACTGTCCCAGCGGTTCGCGGACTGGCAACTCCCCGACGAGATCGAGTTCGTCGACGACATTCCGAAGACGAGCGTGGGAAAGAACAACAAGCAAGCCGTCCGTGATCAGTATGCGGAGGCCTACCTTGATTGAACACAGCACGATTCGACAACGATACCGGAGGACGACCCAATGACGGGTGTTAGTTTCGACGTAGACGAGGAGACGCGGCTCATCCTCGACAGTCTCGACGAGTTCATCGAGCGGGAAGTGGCCCCGCTCGAGGCCGACCTTGCAGAGGCGGTCAGGAATCCGCGGCTCGGACGACGGCCGAACGGGCAACCGACCCAGGAGGTGCTCGACGCGGTGCAGCAGGTTCGGCGGAAGAGCGGTGACGCCGGGTTCTACGGAATGGTTATGCCTGAGGAGGCGGGTGGAGAGGGCGTCTCCACACGCACCTGGTATGCTGCGAAGCGTCACGTCGCCTCGAAGGGACGCGGGCTTGCGGAACACGTACTTAAAGGCCCCGAGGGGCCGAATCCACTGTTGCTACACGCCGAAGGCAAGCAAGTCGAACGGTATCTCGAACCGGTGGTGCGCGGCGAGAAGTCAACGGCGTTCGCACAGACCGAACCAGACGTGGGGTCCGACTCGCCGGCGATGCGAACTCGGGCCGAGAAGAATGGTGACGAATGGGTCCTCAATGGACGGAAGCAGTGGATTACGAACGCGGCGTTCTGTGATTTCGCCCTCGTTCTCGCGAGAACGACGCCACTAGAGGACGTCGACCGGCGACTCGAGGGAATTACGTGCTTCATCGTCGAGCAAGACGAGTTCGAACTCGGCTCGGTCAACAACGCCATCGGTCTGGAAGGCTGGCAAGCCGAAATTCTGCTCGACGATGTCGTCGTTCCGGAATCACGCGTTCTCGGCCCCGTCGATGGGGCTTTTCGGGATGCAATGGCACTCCTGACGATGGGGCGCCTCGAACTCGGTGCAGAAGCAGTGGGGTACTCCCAGTACTTGCTTGAGCAGAGCAAAGCGTACGCCCAGGACCGAGAGGCGTTCGGACAGCCGATCGGCACGTTCCAGCAGGTGTCGACGATGTATGCGAAGGGGCGCGCGAAGACGTACATGGCCGACGCGGGCGGACTGCGTTGTGCATGGAACATGGATCAGGAGAACGATGTCGTTGAAGATGTTTCCATCTTCCATTGGTTCGCGACCAACGCGTTCTGGCAGATCGCAGACGACGCGGTCCAAATTCACGGGGCTAACGGGCTCTCGGAAGATAACCCGTTCGTCGACCACCTTCACCTAGCGCGAGTGCTCCGAATCGTCGAAGGGACCGACGAAATCCAACTCAACACGATCGCGAAGCAGAACGGACTCCTGTAACCGGTCCGTCTATCCCTAGAGTTATTAATGTGGATGGGTACCATGGACCATGGCTCAGAAAGCCAACGTCGAACCGTGGCAAGGAATGGCGAAACGCGACGTTCAAGACCTCATCGGTCAGATCCCACATCGGATGGCCCACAACTACCCGGATCGACCAGCCATCACGTTCCAAGGTGTGACCCGTACGTTCGATGAGTTTAATGCGGACTGTAATCGGTTGGCGAACGCATTGCTTAAAGCTGGCTTTGAGAAAGGCGATCGCTTCGCCTCACTCGGAATCAACTCCTATCAATACGTCGTAATCTGGTTCGGCTGTGCGAAAGCTGGCGTCATCCACATCCCGCTGAACCCGGAGCTAAAAGCAGACGAACTGGACTACTACATCGACCACGCCGAACCCCGGGGGCTCGCAGTCGACGACGAGCTATACGAGAGCGTCGCCGAGAAGTTCGACGACTGGGGCCCCGTTGATACCATCGTCACTATCGACAAGACCGACGATGTCACGGACCGGCCGCAGGCGACACGCCTTTCGACGTTCATGGAGCAAGGGTTAGCTGACGAACCGGGGGTCGAGGACCTCGATGCTGAGGACACAATCCAGATCTCCTACACTAGTGGGACGACCTCGAAGCCGAAGGGTGTGATGATGACCCACCGGACGTTGTTCTCCCAGTACGCGAGTTCGATTATCGACGGTGGGCTCGGCGGCGACGACACGGCTATCACCATGATGCCGCTGTTCCACGTCGCCCAGATGCACGCCCTTACCGTGGCGGACATCTACAATGGGGCCCACCAGATCATCCTTGAGGGCTTCGATCCAGACCGCGTCCTATCACTCATTGAGGACGAGGAGGTAACACGGCTTTTCGGCCTTCCCAACATGTATCGAGAACTCGTCAACCACGATGCTTTCGAAGAAACTGATCTTAGTTCGCTCGAACTCTGTGTCTATGCGATGGCTCCGATGCCCGGATCAGAGGTACAGGAGATGATGGAACAGTTCGGTGCCGGGTTCGAGATCTACTTCGGCCAGACGGAGATGATGCCCGTGACGACCATCCTCCCCCCGGAACTCCACGACACGAAGGCGGGATCCGTCGGCATCCCCGTACGAAACGTGGAGGTCGGAATCATGGACGACGACGGGAACATGCTCGGGCGTGAAGAGAAGGGCGAGATTGTCTACCGGGGTGGTCAGGTGATGAAGGGTTACTACAATGACCCTGAGAAGACCGCTGAGGCCTTCGAGTATGGGTGGTTCCACTCCGGCGACATCGGCCGCCTCGACGAGGACGGTGTCCTCTGGTTTGAGGACCGGAAGAAAGACATGGTGAAGACAGGCGGCGAGAACGTCGCGTCGATCGAAGTCGAGGAAGTGCTAATGGAACACCCTGACGTCGAAGAGGCGACGATTATCGGTGTCCCGCATCCGAAGTGGAACGAGGGCATCACCGCCGTCGTCAGTTCGTCGAAGGACGACCTGCCCGAGGACGACATCATCGACTACGTTAGCGAACGGAAGGCCGGGTTTAAGGTGCCGAAGACGGTCATCTTCGTCGAAGAGTTTCCCCGAACGGCGACGGGGAAAATCCAAAAGTACGAACTTCGTGACGCATACGCAGATATCTATCAAGAAGCGGGTTAGTGACTCCGTCTGCTAAGAATTCACCCATCCCAGGCCCTGGGATATCATGCTTAGATGTTGGCGAGTCGGTCGATGTTGCCATCTCATTCTCTTCTCGGCCAGTGAGGGGACCTCGTGGACTTCAATCATCCCTGTGACCCCTCTTGACTGCCTCAGTGCTATGGTTCGACTTGGTCTGCAAGGGCTACTTTGTCGATCTTCTGTGAACCAGTGCGCGGGAACTCGTCGACAAAGACGATTCGCCGGGGTTTCATGTATCCCGGCAGGTCCTCTCGGGACTCGCAGAACGCCTCCACCTCCTCTTCCGTAATATCATCGCCGATGATTGCCGCAGTAACGGCTTCGCCCCATCGATCGTGATCAGTCCCGAAGACAGCTACAGCCTCGACGTTGGGCATGTCCTGGAGGACGTTCTCGACCTTACTCGGCGGCACCTTCTCTCCGCCCGAGTGGATGATGTCGTCTTTCCGGTCGACGTAGTAGAAGTATCCGTCTTCGTCTCGGCGGACGATGTCTTCCGTGTGTAACCAGCCGTCTGTAAACAGCGCCTCGTTGCGGTCCGGACGCTCCCAGTACCCTGGTGTGATGATGTCCCCACGCAAGAGGAGTTCGCCCTGTTCGCCCGGTTCGACTTCTTCGCCCGTCTCGATGTCGACTACCTTCCCCCGGACAGCGGGTGTAAGCTTCCCGAGTGCACCGGGCGGAAGGTCGTCTTCGGGGTCGAGCGTGATACTGACGCCCGCGTTTTCGGTCTGACCGTAGTAGTTACTGAGTTCGACCTGGAATGTCTCCCTGAAATTGTCGAGAAGCGGCTCCGGCGCAGGGGAGCCGCCGAAGAAACAGAACCTCAATGAAGTAGTGTCATACTCGGACGCTTCAGCCGCCTCAAGCGTATCGACCATCATCGTCGGAACCAAGCCGGTATAGGTGGCGCCGACGTCCTCGATAGCTCGAAGTAACTCATCGGGGTCCCACTTTGGCAGGATTGCGACAGTACCACCGGAGAACAGTGGCATGAGTGCGGGGCCGTGGAGTCCACCCACGTGGAACAGTGGCATGGCGACCACGGCTGTGTCGTCCGGGGCCAGCCTGAAGACGGCGATTCCCGAATCGACCTGTGCGCCGATGTTTCGGTGGGTCTGGACCACACCTTTCGGGTCCCCTGTTGTCCCGGAGGTATGCATGATAATCGCGGGATCTTCGTCTAACCGTTTAACACGCGATGGGGCCTCGTTTGCTGCTGGGAACTCTGTAAATTCGCCTTCTTCGTCGACTTCAACGACGTGTTCGAGGCTTATAACTCGACTTTCGAGTTCGTCAGTCTTGTCAGCAATGACTCCCGATGTGAATAAGACCGTCGGCTGGATGTCTTCAAGAACGAAGACGAGATCATCGACACCGAACCGGATGTTCAACGGCGATGCGACAGCACCGACGTGCCAAATCCCGAAAATCAGTGGAACGTACGCGGGACAGTTCGGCATGTAGACGGCGATATGGTCGTCCTCTCCGATATCACGCTCGTCGAGCAAAGCTGCAACACGGTGTACCTGTGCTTCCAGGTCGTTATAAGTGAGATCGTCAACGTCCCTGCGTTTGATAGCCGGCGAATCTGATTGTTGTTTGACTTGGCGTGCTAGGTATTCGCACAGATTCATAGAACACTTGTCTATCTTGAGTGTAAAATAGCTTCCGCTCATCTGTAGAAGTCAGCACGTGGAATTTTATCGAACGTATATGTTCACCTCCAGCGGATTACAAGGTAGCGAGAAGATATTGTTGACACGCCAATTCGGCGTTTTACTGGGGCGAGTTCGACAATCCCAATGCCGTTCGCTGATTCACGAAATTCCCCATACAGTGGTGCCAATTGATAATTAATTCCTCGTCTGTTCTCGGTCGTCTCATGTCCTGAGCCGACTGATTCCTACCAAGAACTACAACCGTCATCGACCGAATCAGGCATTAGATGGCAACACTCTGACCGAGGAGGTGCAGAACTAAACAGTGCTACGGGGAGAATAGCCCTACAAGAACAAGTCGTGGGACTGTAGACCGGCACAATCCCAAACTGCGGTGCGGGAAACCGCGCCCCTCAGGGTTCGGAGGATGTCAGTTTTGCCAGCTAGTTGATTTTGTGAACGAGACGATAGGAGTAGTAACTGGATGCTTGACAGCCCCCTAAATTTGCGTGCACCGAGTGCACGGCGCTCTCTATCCGCTGTGCCTCGAACCGCGTCCCGGAGCGGGTCACATCACCGCCGCGAGATTCTCGAACAGTTCATCCTCGCGGTCCGCAAGCGTGTGTGCGTGCTCACTCGCATCACTGAGACGTCCCGCTCGTTCGTCCCCGTCGTCGGTCTCGCTGACGGCCTTCAACTCCTCGCCCAGGACTGTCCAGTCGTCCGCGATGCGGTGCATGCGCTCGCCGAACCGGGGATCGAAACCGGCGTCCGTCCCGAGGGTGTCGAGGAAGTCGGCGTAGAGCCGGCGGAACGCGCCGCCGCCCGTCCCGCGACGCTCGATGTTCTGGTACGCGAACCGCGCCATCCACTGTACGTCTTCGAACGCGGTCCACTCGGGCAGTTCGTCCGCGAACGCCCGGATTGCATCCACGCCACCGCTACCGAACCCTCGGCCACCCTCCAGCATCGTTTTCGTCGCTGACTCGACGGCGTCGCGGGTTGCATCTTCGACGGCTGTCCGTTCGCCCGAATTGTCGACGGCGAGCCAGCGACGGTCGAGGGGGCCGAACCCGTACTCCGAACTCCATGCGGCGTCGAACTCGGTTTTTGTGACCGGCTGGGGCTCCGGGAACTCGCTGTCCGAAATCGTCACGGTGTCGGCGTCGATCCCAGCGACGACGACCGTGTGGGGACCGAAGTGCGTGTCACTCCCAAAGTCTGGGAGGTAGTAGAGGTCGACGAAACACAGGACCGGCCCCGACTCGAGACGTGTCTCGAGCGCCTTCCAGGCGGCGTCGCGAGGCTGACCGTCCCTGTGGGTGACGGGGAGACCGAGGTGATCGAAGAACGCTGGTTCAAGGTGTGCATTCCGGCCAATGATCATCCGTGATGTGGGACCCTCCTGGTGGTAGCCGAAGCCGATGCCCGCTCCCAGTCCAAAACAGGCGGGTTCGTCGAACCCCCAGTCGTAGAATGCGCTTAGATTCCGGAGAGACGCGGACCCGCAATGGTCTCCCGGCGTGTGCGTGTATCCATGCATGCTCGTCGGTGCGGCAGCGACCGAAAAAACGTTACCGGTCGTCCGGGGTCCGTCGACGCTCCGGCGCAGTTCGGCCGTACAGTCAAACATGGTGCGCTGGCCGGTTCGGGAGTAGTACGCCGCGTTGGTACTCGACGCGAACGGGGAGTGTGTTCGATGGTCGACCTCGGTCACGGTCGGGAGCGGGTCGTTGTTTGTTGCGTTGTCGTCGCGGGACAGACGACGTCCTACGGCTGGTAGCCGTCGTCAGCGCTCATTCGTCGAGTTGGTGGGGATTCAGGCCTGGATCGTCGACGGCCGGTGCGCCGAATGCGAGGACGATGCCCGTTTCGTCGCCGACGTTCCGATGGCCGTGGCCGACCATCGGTTCCGCTGCCCACCACGTTCCGTGCTCGGCCTCTACCGTCTCGGTCTCGCCGGACCGGCCGAGTTTCAAACTGAACGTGCCCTCCAGAATGTAGAACACCTCTTCCTGTTCGCTGTGTGCGTGGTAGCCGATCTCGTCACCCGGTTCGATGTACCATACTTTCGCCCGCACGTTCTCGAGGCCCAGGGCCTCGTTGATCGAACGCATATCGTGATCCGGCGGCATGTCGTCGTTCTCAGACAGGTCGACGCGCGGTACGTCGTCCTCGTGGACGCACTCGTATTCCATGTAACACGATACTACGAACCGACAGATAAAGCTAGTGTACCAGACACCGCCATCTGCCGTGAACAGCGGGACGTATCGGTCAACACCCGCTCTGACGACGATGCCGTGGCAGGCGTGAGACACCATTCGCGTTCACTGTCCCGACCGCAGGCCAAATCGAGGAGACAGAGACGATGCGCCCCACACCGGTCGCGCCTTCATCCGCCGAAGAACAGATGACCGTATTCGATACCACTATCATCGTTCCGAGTCGTGTACGGACACGTGCACGTCTTGACGTTCGGAAATCACGAGTTCGAGGGACAGAATAACGCCTACTTGCTGTCCGACACAGAAACGGTCACGCTCGTCGACACCGGAATCGCGACACCACGAATCCGCGAGCAATTCGCAACCGAACTTCACGAGCGCGGCCTCGGCTTCGCGGACATCGATCAGATCGTGTTGACTCACTGGCACCCCGACCACACCGGGCTCGCCGGAGACATCCAGGCCCAGAGCGGAGCGACCGTGTACGTTCACGAGGCGGATGCGCCACTCGTCCGGCGGGACGCAGATGCTCTCGACGAACTCCACGGCCGCCAGCGTGTGTACTTCGACGAGTGGGGGATTCCACCGGCTGCGCAGGACGAACTCCGATCGGCGCTCGCGGATGACCACCTCGTTGGCCAGCCACCGACCGTCCAGTCCATCGCCGAGGGAGTGACGATCGACGTTGGTGAGAGGGACCTTCGCGTGCTCCATGCGCCAGGGCACGCAGCCGGCCTCTGTTGTTTCACGTTTGACGGTGCCGCCGGGCGCGAGGCGTTCGTCGGTGACGCCATCCTCCCGAAGTACACCCCGAACGTCGGCGGGGCGGACGTCCGCGTCGACGCACCGCTCGCGACGTATCTCGATACGCTCGAGCGACTTGCGAATCAGGAGCTCGCGCGGGTCTGGCCGGGCCACCGCGACGTGATTGAGAACCCTACTGGCCGCGCTCGGGAGATCATCGCCCATCACCGCGAGCGTGCGAGCCGGATTCTCGACATCCTCCGCAAGGCGGGACCCGCCGACGCCTGGACGGTGAGCGCCCACCTGTTCGGTGAGCTGGAGGGGATCCACATCCTGCACGGGCCCGGTGAAGCGTACGCGCACCTTGACCACCTCGATCGTCACGGGCTCGTCGAGCGCACAGAAGACGGCTACCGCGTGCGTCCTGAGCGCCCCGCGCTCGAGACAATCATGTAGCCGTTGGCAGCCGCAGGGGGACCTGTCCGCAGATCGAGTAGAGCAGTAAATCGGTGTCCTTCGAAGAACCACGCTATTAATGACCCCTCTGATCGATAGTACCTACAGGGAACGCAGAGGAATCCATGCATCGAACGTTGTTGAAATCGAAGATTCATCGGGCGCGGGTGACCGCGACGGACAAAGCATACGAGGGGAGTATCACCGTCGATACTGAACTGCTGGCGGCTGCTGATATCGTCCCTCACGAGCGCGTGCAGGTCGTGAACGTGACGACTGGTGGCCGGTTCGAGACGTACGCGATTGCCGGGGATGATGGTGAGGTCTGTCTGAACGGAGCCGCCGCCCGGCTCGCCGAGCCGGGCGACATCGTTATCATCATGTCGTATGCAAGGTATGCCGAAGACGAGCGTCACGAGCCGTCGATCGTCTTTGTTGACGAGATGAACACAATCACCGAGCAGACAAACGGCGACTGAACTACGACGTATCATTGGATAGTCTCCGAGTTATGATTCATCTGCATGAGGGACCGCAGATCCGCACCGTTACGGGGGAGGCGAACTCTCAAGAGTTCTCACTCGCTATCGCCACGTATCGAGTTTGCAGGGCGACCAGTTCACCATCGGGTTCACCACCACGAAGTTGGACGATGACCGGTGATGACGAGGTGCTGATACTGTCTCGGATGGTGAACAGGTTCCATCGGGCAACGACCGAACCTGCGCTCCTCGCCACGTAGGCGATGCCACCAGCACCGCATAGCTTTGTTGGCCACGGTCTTTCAGTCCAAACAGTCATCAGAGGAACACTTTCGTTTATCAGTTAGAGAGCACGCGATTGCAGCATCATCGGCGTACATGACGAAAACGAGGAGGGACCCGGCAGAGCGATCAATGCGGAGCTACGAGTTGATGGCGCAGCACCATGGCAAGGATCCAATCGAAAACCCGCTGATCATCAGCGGAGAGTATTGTATTGGTGGATCACCTCTGTGCTAAACGACAGCGATCGATAAGGAGATAAACGTTCCTGTGACGGTAAGAGCGACACCAACCTGAAGGGGACCGGGCAAAGTAGCCGTCGACCGTGTCTGCTTTCCCCGTCTCTCGTGGTAACCGCAGTCGTATTCATACTGCGCCTCAGTCCGTATCGTACGACTGGATATACTCGAGCAGGTCTTCCACCTGGTCGTGCTACCAGTACCGCAACTCTGTTGACCGCACATCGTACTCCACGATGCCTACCTCCGTGAGCATCGGCAGATGAATATGGTGAATCGCCATCTCCACCTGATCACGGCCTGGCTGTTCCCCTATCCGCTGCGCCTCCTGCTTCATGAGATGCGCGGCGACCTCGTCAACGGTCGCCGTACGCTCCGGGGCATTACTCAGAAACCGTAAGAGAACATGGCGATGATGATGCGCAAGCACCTCGAAAACGGCATCCACCGAGAGGGAAATCCCCAGCATATCTGATTGTGACCCTATCCTACTGATTGATTCGTCACTGTCACGATTAGAGTCAGATGCAATAATACCTTCACCATCGATAATGTGGTACTATAGTAACCGTTAGAACTTTCTACTCAAAGATTGTTGCTAAGTGTAGTGGATCATCTCGACGAGATCTCTGTCGAGGAATTGCAAGTTGCCCTCGACAATGTGGAGGGAAAGAAGCCGGCACAACGACTTTTAGCGGCAATAGCGTACAAAAACGGCGTTACACAGACCGAACTGGCCGAGTGGTACGACGTTCAGCGACGCACAATCTATAGCTGGCTCACGCGACTCGACACCGACGAGTCGCTTGAACAGGCTGTCACTGATGCTCACCGATCTGGGAGAAAGCGAAAGCTCTCGGAAAAAGAGCAACAAGAATTCGAAGAAGCTGTCCACGACTCACCGAAAGAAGTTGGGGTTGACGCGCCGGCGTGGACGCCGGCGCTCGTCCAGCAGTATCTCGACGAGACCTACGATGTCGAGTACTCAATCCCGAGTTGCCGGCGGTTGCTGAAAGAGGTGGGATTGAGTTATCAAAAACCACGCCGCACAGCCGCTGAAGCTGAGGCTGACGAACAAGAGACGTTCCACGAAGAACTGAAAAAAAGCGGCGGGAGATGGACGCCACAGTAGTCTGTATCGATCAAACCAAGAAATCCGTGCAAGTTGAGCCGCGTGGTTTCCGCGCGGCACGCGGCCGGCCGTCGAATTGTCCGGGCAACGTGACTGGACGTGTCTCTTGGGCGCGATCACCGAGGACGGTGATCGCTTTTTCTCTCGATTCGAAGAGTACGTAACCGCCGCACATGCGAAACATTTCATTCTCGCATTATGTAACGAGTTCCAAGATAACTTGATCGTCGTGTTGGATGGAGCGCCGTATTTCCAGGCGTCAGCCGTCACGGACCTGGCGGCCCGTGACGACCTCGCCTTCGTCACGTTATCAGCGTATTCACCGGAACTCAATCCAGTCGAAGAGTGCTGGAGACAGCTGCAATCAGCTCTTAGCAACCGGTTCTTTGACTCACTTTCTGAGCTCACAACAGCGATCGATACCGCTCTTGATCAACTCTCCATTCCCAAAGTGAGCAACTATTTCTAACTCCTACTATAGTCCATGAAGGTTCACCCTGAGGTAGCACCGGAGGGGCACTCCTACCCTCTTGCTTCAGCGGAAACGCGACGTAGCACCGGGAAACCCTACTAGTTACCTCTCCTCGAGGATCGCTTCCAGTTCCACGACTCCCTGCGTGACCGCACGAGGTCGCGCTCCAACACCCGCTTTTCCTCGAGAAACGTGTCGATGACGTCCACCGCTGCAGCCGGTCCACACGCTCTTCTAAGGCCGCCCACTGATCACCGGTTCGCGACACTCGATCAAACTCATTCTACTGTTCACAGGCGGTACGAGGCGGAGGCCCTGACCCTTGAGGACGGGTAGGAAGCCGGCACTCGATGAAACTAGCCACGCTCGATAGCAAGGCCGACTCCTCACACGTAAATTCTTACCAGTGTGGATCGTTGCAGACTCGTCTCGACCCAGATTCGTTCAGTTCCGGGCTCGCATGGTAACGTTCACATCGACCAAGCAACAACCTCACAGCAAATGGAGCGAATTTCCTTAGAGAACGACGACCTCGAAGGCGCCAACAACGTCTACTTGTTCGATACTGCTACTGCGACAGTGCTTATCGATACGGGAGAACAGTCTCGGGAGCAGGACCTCCGGGCTGCCCTCGAGAACCACGGAGTAACGTTCGCCGACGTCGACGAAGTATTCCTTACGCATTGGCATCCCGATCACTCGGGCCTCGCGGGATTGATCCAGGAAACGAGTAGAGCCACGGTACGTATCCACGAACTCGATGCACCGTTGGTCAAGGGCGACGCGGAAGCGTGGACGTCGTTCGCGAGTATGCAAGAGTCACGACTAGAATCGTGGGGAGTACCAGCAGCGAAACGCCAACAGTTGTTTGCACATCGGGAACGAGCGGCCGTCGCCGAGTACCCCTCGCTTTCGTCGGTGACGACGTTCGGAGACGGTGAGACATTCACCATCGGCGATCAGGTTCTTCACGTCCGCCATACACCGGGCCATACTTCCGGATCTGTCTGCTTTGCGCTTGAGAGGAACACGACTGACGCCACGGGGAGACAGGAAATTATCACTGGTGACACACTTTTGCCGAACTACACACCAAATGTCGGCGGGACTGACGCCCGATTAGACCAACCGCTCAATCGGTACCTCTCGTCCCTCCGTCTCCTCAACACAGCCGACTACGAATGCGGGTGGCCAGGACATCAGACACCGATCGCACAGCCATCGAATCGTGCACGCGAGATCATCGCACACCATGAACAGCGTGCGGGTCGAGTCCTGTCGATTCTGGGCCGTATCGGGCCTGCTGATGTCTGGACAGTCTGCACCGAACTCTTCGGCGAACTCGACGAGTTCCACATCCTCGTTGGCGCAGGTGAAGCGTACGCCCACCTCGAACACCTCCAGCAACAGGGGGACGTCAAGTGCGTCGATGGCACGTACCGTGTCATGGACGAGGTTCGAGCTGAGCTCGACAGCGACGTCGATACGTGGCCACTCGCGATCAGAGATTAGACAGAGAAGTAGGAGAGTTCATACACACGACATACACAACCGATATTGGTGTTGGCCACCTTATATGATGTGCTGGACTCATGTATCATGCTTTGCTGGGCATGATCCGCCAGTACTCGCGATTCTGAGATTCCAATGTAAACTACCCCACCCTACTCGCTCACGGCTTCGCCGTTCGCTTCGTTGAGGGTAGGGCTTTCGCGTGGACTCCCGCTCTGGCCGGAATTCCCGGCAGGAGCTTCATATCCTCCGCTCGCGTTCAACATCCCGCGATTCAAGCGCACGCCTACGGGTGCGCCTCTGCCATCCCCAGTTTGGTTACGGCGGAGATACCGCAGTCCGATGTTCTTGGCGGCATTGTAGTCGGCGTGGTTCTCGTAGCCACATTTCAGACACTCGAAGTCCTCGCCGTCGCGGTTGTCCGGGTGGGTGAACCCACAGTGTGAGCAACGGCGTGACGTATTCTCCGGGTCCACCTGCTCCACGTCGATGCCGTGGAGTTCGGCCTTGTATTCGACGTACTCGTACAACCGCTCAAACGCCCACTTGTGCCCCCCACGATGCACCCGAGAGGCGATCGCGGATGCCGGTCAACGCCTCGAAGGCAATGACCGTACAACCGTTCTCGACGGTTTCTTCGATGACGCCGTTCGCAATACGGTGAAGCATCATCTTGAACCGGCCCGTCTCTTTCCGACCCACCGACTGGAGCTCCAGAACGTGCCCGTCGAAATAACTGCGAGCTGGTTCACGCCGAGGTCAACGCCGAGGACTGTGCTGTGCCCAGTCGTTGCCTGTTCCGGCGTGTCGGACTCCATCTCCGCCTTTGTGCGGAGATGAAGGAACCACTCGCCGTCTCTGTGGTAGAGTTCTGCCCCCGTTACCTCGTAGTCGTCGTTGTCGAGATACCGGCTGTGAGGTGTGTCGCGGTCCTCGTCGGGCAGGACGTACTCGATTTCGATACGTCCATCGACGGTTGCCAGCGACACGGACTCGTCGTGGAAGGTCGCACACCGTTTGTCGTACACCACTGTCGGCTTCGAGAAGTGTGGTTTGCCAGCGTACTCACCTTGCTTCCAGCGAGCGACGACGCCCTGTACGGCGTCGGCGGCCTTGTTGCGAGCGTTCTGCACGAGATTCGCGTGCAACCGCGTCTGTTCACGCACGTCGTCGTAGGTTTCTTCCTGCAACTGGGCCTTGCTCGTGGTCTTGTATTCACCCTGCCATGCGTGGTCTATGACGTAGTTAGCGGCCCACAGAAACTCATCGACTGTCTCTCGGAGAAGTGCGGCGTCTTCACTGCCCACGTCGAGTTTGACCGGGACAGTGCGCCGCACCTCCATACGTCAGATGTATGGCTGGTAGTTTATTAATGTCGGGGAGAAAGGGCGACAACGGTCCGTGGTCTGTTGCGGAGTTGTCGGCTTCCTCTCCGGCCTACTCGCGTCGTCCTTCCGACCGGCGTCGGAAGTCCTCGCTCCTTGAGGCCGGAGGCTCCGCCTCGAAACCGCCGGCTTCGACACCTGGCAAGCCGAGCGGGATGCGATCGTGAACGAGGTATATGCCGTGAGCGGTGCACTACCGAAGTACTGACAATGATTGATACTCACACCGACGACGATGGAGTGAGCGGAATGAATAACTCGGCGTATTCACGGATTTTGGTTCCGACGGATGGCAGCGAGCTGGCGCGCCGAGCGCTCGAGGAGGCACGCACAATTGCTGGGCTAACCGATGCGACGATTCACGTCATGTATGTTGTCGACGATGCGGCGATCGCCGAACCCGCAACCGATGCGAGTCTCAATGAGGTGAGTCTCGACGCCGATGTCCACCGACTCTTCGATCGGTTCGAAGCGGTCGGCGAACACGCGATCGGGGACATCCGGGCGACGGCAGCCGAACGCGGCGTTGACATCGTCACGGCGGTCCGACGGGGGAACCCCGATGAGGAGATTCTCACATACGTCGACGAGCAGGATATCGACCTCATCGTGATGGGGACCCATGGGCGCCGTGGCGTCCAGCGGTATCTCCTCGGAAGTACGACGGAACGAGTCCTCCGGCGCGCAACAACGCCCGTCCTCGCAGTCCACGAGCAGAACGACGAAACATAACGGAATTGGGTAGCCGACATCTCCTGATACGAATGGGCGGAATCCCCGACTTTCACAGTACGCGGTGTGCCCGGAGGCCGTCTGTGACTCCCGTTCAGTATATGGGTGAACAAACGAGGACGGCACTACTGAGTGCGATCGTTGTCGTTGCCACCAAATTCACCCCATCGTTCGCGATCCATCGGCCTTCGACAGTGACCCCAAGAACACTATCGAGAAGCATGCCGAGTGTCCCGATCGCGGTCAACAGCAATCCATCAGTTAGCACGAGGGGCGTGAAGACGAGCGTTGCACAGACGGCAATCGTCGCGGCACCGCTGATTCCGGCGAGTGTGCCCGGGATCGATACTGCTCCGTCGGTGCCCGAGTCCACGCGTTCACGCGAGGTGATGAGCCAGGCGTGCTCGTATCGTTCGCCGATTTCGCTGGCGACGGTATCGCTCGTCGCTGCCGCAATCCCGCCAACGAACGCGAAGACCAGTGCACGCGGATCGGCTCCCAGAACGGGGTCGGCAAGCGCATACAGCACCACGGCACCGGTCGAGGCACCCGCGTTTGCCAGGACGTTTCCAGCTGACCGTGGCTGATCCGATGGGTCTGAGAGATGTGGGAGTTGCGTTCGCGGGGGGTCGACGCGCGATAACAGACTACCGCTTCCGAAGAACGCGAGGAGGACGAACGCCCATTCAATACCGCCCAGAACAGTTGTCACGACGAGACAGAGCCCGCCAGCGAGGGCGCCAGACACGGTCGCTACGTCGAGTCGGAGAGCGACCGCTCCGAACGTGATCGTGAGGCCCAGCGCAACGAGGACGAGGACTGGCTGGAGTGGCCCGATACCGAGCTCAACCAGCCAGAGCGAGCCAGCAACGACGGGGAGGCTCAGCCACTCGTCGCCGGGGAGAAGAACAACGTATGCGAGTGCCCCCACGAGTGTCCCGACCGTGGACAGAACCACGGGTTCAGCGATGGGTACTGGGAGCCCTCCTGTGAGACGATGATAGACCAGCTGGCCGAGGAGACTCGCCGTCCATGAGCCAGCACAGAAGCCAAGTACCGACCGTGTTGATTTCCTCGGCAGAACGGATACCGCCGTCGCCCCGAGTGTACCACAGCCATACACGAGGAGTGCGGTGACGGGCAGATATAGGGGTCGGCCAACTAGTAGCGACAGGAGGCCAAGCACAGCCGCCACACCGATGACTGCAGCGGTCTGCTGGTCATCACGCCACGGCTGCCATGGGATGAATCGGGGAAGCCCTCGATTCGAGGTCAGTGACATCATCGAGAGGATGCCCACGAGTGTAAGCGGAATGGCTACAGCGCGCCCGATGGCAGAGATCGGAACGGAAACGATCGAGAGCAGTGCCACTCGTCTCGTGCTTGGATCGATACTCATCGGATCACGGTGCTTGTGGGCATGGTTCGGGTATGAACCAGATCGGTTTAGTGATTGCTGCCGCCCACATTGCGCTTACGGTGACGTAGCCGGTGGGGCTGCATTGGGCACTGGGTTTATTCATCGAGATCGATCAACTCTGTGGGGGTACAGTACGGGCAGTCTGGGTCGCTGACATCCGCACGATACACGACTCGTTCGCCACACTTCGCACATCGATAATGAATCACCGAACGTCGCGACGGCAGAAGGCGTTTGAGTCGCCCGAGGAGGCTCATGGTTCCCACCGGTGGGTCATTGTTGCCCCCCTTCGATGACGAGGCATCCGTCGTTGTCTTCCGGACGGACGTGCATTCGGTCGTAGGAATCGAGTTGGCGGACCCCCCTCGGAGATGCGGTCGTCGACGGTATCAAGGGCGGCCTGGAGGCGATCTTCGGAGAGGCCAGCTTCGATATCGAGATAGAACACGTCGTCTCCCAACGCTCGACACTGTGCGATTGCCTGCGGATGGCTGGCGACCGTGGTGAACTCGGGCGTGTGGGCGAGGAGGCCATGCCGAATTGGTGTCCCGAGCTCACGGACGATTGCGATGACGACGTCATGGAGCGCGTCCAGGCTCTCGGTTACATTGCCTTCGATACGGTTTTCGATGGGGATGATACCTCGGTCGTGGGTGCTGGTCGTGACTGTCTCGACGATCTGCGTGACCGGCGCATGGAACTCGATCTCGTCTGCAATCGCCTGTGTGGCGCGATGTGAACACGTCCCGGCTGGGCCGAGTGTGCCAGCGGTCATGGTCGATCAAGTTCGGTCGCGCTCGTGGAAGTCGTGTCGATGTGCTCGCCGAACTGTTCGTATCGGTCCTGAATCGTGGATTCACTGACGCCGGTGAGCGCTGCGAGGTCCGCGGCACTGGTGGGGATATCGTACGTTCGCGCGGCGTACAACCACGCGCCTGCGAGCAGTCCTAGAAACCGCTTGTTGGTTGCCCAGTCGGCCGTCCGGGCCACGTGCAGGAGGTCGTCCACGTCGGATGCGCCCCCAGCAGGCGCATCCGGGAATTGGAGGTCGAATAGCTTGTTGCCTGTCGCTTCGAGCAGATCGTCGCGACGATCGCGAAGGGTTGCAGTCGACACGTCGAGATGCGCTGCGATCTCAGCCTGGGAAAGTTCCTCGTCGAGCGGCGAGCAGACGATATACAGGACGGCGGCCGCGTACGTGTACGGAGAGACCCAACTCGTGACGCCGGCCTCGGCACCGATGTCGGCGAGGCGGATCGCCCGGTTACGAACGGTCGCGGGGAGGGCAAGCTCGCGGCAGGCCGCCTCAATAATTGCCTTCGGGTCGTCGAGTGGAATCCCGATGTCGAGTTCGTTCGACAGTCGCTGCATCTCGTTGAGTATGTTCGCCTTCGTCGCCGACGTCTGCTCAGCCACGACGGTGACTCGAACCGGTTCCCCCCGGAGCCGGCACGCGATGAGCAGGCATGCGGCGGCGGTGCGTTGAGGTGCGGGGATTCGTAGCTCGTGCTGAGCAAGTTCCTCAGCAAGGAGTTTTGCGGATTGCCGGACTGGGTTGCCGAGACCGAGGGCCGTCGCAATCCGCGTTATCTGGTCAGTCACCGCTTCGAGAGCCGTCTGTAGTGTGTCCGTTGGTTGTGACACCAGTGGAACACCTCGAACTGTTGTGTATTTGCCCGTGAACGTGGTGGGTGTGTGCCCCTGCTATCGTCGGGATCACCACCGTTCAGACTCTGCCATGTATATCGACAGCTTCCGCGACATCGCCATACCGGGTGGCTTCTCACGGTCACAGTGGAACTGGTGTCGAGCGTCATGCTAGTTCGCCGGTGGCGGTAGGTTGACAGCGGTCGAGGGCGGTTCTCACGGCGTCTTTTCTGTCCTATGAGCGTCAGGTGATCGCCGTGCGCGAGAGTCATATCGGAGTCAGGAAGATTGGACTCACCGTCGCGGCCGACGAGTGCGATCATGCAGTTATGCGGGAGTTCCCGTGCGACCTCGGCCACTGTTTTGCCGACGAGGTCGTCAGCAGTGAGTTCGACCTCCTGGACGTCGCCATCCTCGCCCAGTCCGGTCATCCACGTCGTCAGTGCCGGTCGTTCGATGACGTTATCCATCGCCCACGCGACCGCGAGTCCGGCCGAAATCGTCCGAACGCCCAACTTCTCGAACGCATCGACGTTGTCGGGAGTATTGACGCGTGCGACGATCTGGTCGACCCCGAACGTCGTCTCTGCGAGTTGTGTGACGAGGAGGTTCACGTCGTCGTCACGCGTGGCTGCAGCGACGATCTTGGCGTTGGCTGCACCAGCCGAGCGCAGGACGTCCGTATCGGCCCTATCGCCGGCCTCGACGGTGAAGCCGGCTTTGCGGGCCTGTTCGATTGCTTCGTCGTCCTTGTCGATGATGACGACGTTCTCCCCACGGTCGTTGAGGCGGGTGGCGAGTTCACGGCCCACTCGGCCGCCGCCGATGATGAGTACATGTATGGGTATGATGTCGAGTCGTTCTGCAAGGTGGCGGACGAGCCCGCCTTCGAGGGTGACCGTCGCGACGATGACGAGGAAGACGGTTCCGACGAGGGTCGTCGCGGCGGCTGGCGCCGTCGGTTGGAGTTCAATCGCAAATAGTGTGGCGACGCTGGCAGGGACGATTCCCCGTGGGTTGGCGAAGCTGAGAAACACCTGTTCGCGTCGCGTGAACCGGCCGCCTCGCGTGGCAAGCAATACGATCGCGGGCCGGATGAGGAGAACGACGGCTGCCACGACGAGGAGGCCGCCGATTCCGAGGGTGGCGAGATCCCGGATCGACACGAGGGCTGCGAGCGCGACGAACACGAACGTGAGGACGAGAAGCGTGATGTCGCCTTTGAATGCCGCGATTTCGTCCTCGTAGGGCAGGTCCATGTTCCCGAGGAGGATGCCAGCCGTGGCGGCGGCAGCGATCCCGGCCTCACCGGCAAGGGTTTCAGCACCCCCATAGGCCGCGAAGGCGGCGACGAGCACAATGAGTCTGGCGTTCCGGGGAGCGTTATCCGCCGAGAGGTCGACGTGGCGGAGTAGATAGCCGACAATCCCGGCCACAAGGACGCCGCAGAGGATGCCGATACCAAGCCGGCTGACGAAGCTCTGCACGAGGGTGCCCGCACTCCCATCTCGCGTCACGACGAGTTCGAACATGACGACGGCGAGGATTGCGGCCGTGACATCGTTGAGAACCCCTTCCGTTTCAAGTGCAGCGGCTACGCGATCTCGAACTGGCACCACATCAAGAATAGGGGTGATGACGGTCGGGCCAGTCGCAACGAGCAGGGCGCCGATGAGCAACGCGAGATCCAGCGGGACGCCGAGGGCGACGCGAACCACGAGCGCGGTCCCGACGAAGGCGAGTCCGGCTCCAACAGTCACCAGGCGGAGCGTTTCGGTTGGTGCCTCGCGGAGTTTATCGAGTGTCAAATGGAACGCGCCCTCGAATACGATCAGGCCCACACTGAGGCCGACGATTGTCGGTAACGCACCGCCGAACGTCGCCTGCGTCACGAGCCCGAGCCTCGTCGGTCCGATGATGAGGCCGGCAAGCAGTAAGAACAGCACACTCGGAACCTGGACTCGGTCAGCGATGACTTGAGCGGCAACCCCCGCCCCGAGAATAGCGACCACCGGGAGCAACGCTGACCCACTCATCGTATTAGCCGATCCGTTCGTCGGTCAGCTATGTGGACGTGCGTGCGGCAGACTAACTGATTCCTCCCTGGGCGTGCCTGGTGTCGGGGTTCGGTCTCGCCCCTGTCAGCCACGCTGTCAACTCGGTGCTGGACACCCCTGTAAAACGAGTTCGAGTTAGTATCGGTGTCCAGCAGACGCATCCCTACGATTCCTCCGGAGGATTGAAGCGGGTCGTACACCACTGGCAGAACTGTAGGTCCGGATCGGTCTCTTTGCCACAGTTCGGGCACGTCAGGGTATCGTCGTGTTCCTCGGTGGCTTGCATAGCTGTAGGCTGCTGTTGGATTCGAGTCAGCACGTACAGGTTAAGAAGACTGAGGGCACTCACGAGGAGGAGTGGGACGACAGCAAGCAGGGCGGAGAGCGTGCTCGACTGGATCGATTGTAGTGCTTCGGGAGGAACGAATACCCACGCCACACCGACTGCGAGTAGAACCCACCCGGCTGCGCGCCGCCAGCGGCGGAGATAGACGTGCCCCAACCCGGTGACGAGTGCTCCGAGGAGTAACGCGAGCCACGGTCGCCGTTCGGACGTTTCCGTGCCCATACCGTTGACTAACCAGCCAGTCAATATTAACCTTTTCCTGTCCGGTTCGTACTACCCTATCTAGTACGTGGCGACGCCCCGCCGTGGCGGGCGTCGCCTCTGGCACTGGCCGTTCGAGGAATTCATCGAGATGATGATGCGGGCAGCGTAGACGGTTCTCGCAGTGCGTCGGGCTGTCCCCGCGAACCGGCCACCGGATGACCGATGCCAGCGGCAATCACCGGCCGAGTGAGCCCTCCTCGTGAGTGGTATCGCTGTCGCGTCGGCGGCGAAACGCCGCAGACTGCGACGCCCTTCGCTGCTCCTGCTGTGGCGGCCCCGTAGCAATAGCTCCTCCTCGCCTTGATCGTCCGAACTTATACTTCAGAAGTAGTCAGCCAAGACGCATTGTGAAGCACTGAAACTTCATTCTTATAACGTCTACCATTGTTGGATGAGCGTCTGGCAAGTTGTGTCCCCCCTCGTTGTCCTCTTGACCAATGCAGATCCGAGTACCACTTCTCATGGCAGGAGCACCATCAGCGAATACGGCCGTCCGCTCTCCTTGCAAATTAGTGCTCTGACCTTTTCCGTGCTGGTGCTGGACTGGTGAATGAACGATCGTTCATGAGCATCGAAGCCACCAACACCCACGAATCAGAGACTGGACTCGCCGGTGCCGTCGATCGCATCCTCGATAAGGGGCTGGTCATCAATGCGGACGTCACGATCGATGTCGCCGGAACAGAACTCCTTGGGATTAAGGTACGGGCGGCGCTGGCGTCGTTCGAAACAGCGGCAGAGTACGGCCTCGAGTTTCCGGCTGGGACAGAAGAGACGAAAGCCTACGCCGAAGCTCGAGCCCGAAACGAGACGTGCCCGCAGTGTGCGAAACGGGTCGAGAAGGAGGTCCTGCTCGATGACGAGTGTCCGTGGTGTGGTTGGCGAAGCGCTCGCTCGAAGCGCCGGGAGACGGAAGATGAACAACTCACGGAGCGGGACGACCGGCCGACGGAGTCGATCGAGGCGGAACGACCACCGACCGGTGTCGACGGGGCGGACCGATGAACCGCCGGTCGAACGCACACTCTCACCGAACCCATGAACAGCAGTGAACTCGACCGCGTCTCTTGCGTCCTCTCCCGAGCGGAGCTCCGACAGTATCGCCGCCACCTCCGAACGACGGCGAGCGAGCCGATCGGTCCGGATCGAGCGCCGGAACCGCTTACTCGGGACGAGCGACGTCGAATCGTCACCCGAGCGTACGCCGAGTCCGAGTCCGCCAGACGAACGATTACTCGAGTCTCCAGAACGGTCGACGCGTTGCAATCCGCACTCGGCGTGTCCCGGAAGGCGGCGGTGTACGAATTCCTGCGAGCGCTCGACGATCGCAGTCTCGCCGTTCTCGAGTACTGCTGGCACAACGAACACGCATCGATCCGGGAGCTGACGACGCTGATCAGCGCGGTGACCGACACGGAAACACTCACCGTGGTCCGAGAGCAGCTCAATGCGGTCGCGCAGAAAACCCTCGACGAGTCGGTACTCGAGTTCGAACGGCGAGGGGTCGACTCCCGGACCGGTACGGTCGTCACGTTCGAGTGGTGGTTCACTGGCGAACCCAGGGATCACTCCGCTCTCGAGTCGCTCCGCGACGAGAAGGTGGTTGTTTCGTGACGATCGAAGTCGATGAGGAGGAACTCGAGCAGGGACTGCTCGGGCTCATTATGGCGCTCGTCGAAATAATCAAGGAGGTAATCGACCAGCAGGCGCTCGAATTGGTCGAGAAGGGCGTTCTCGACGACGAGTCGGCCGAACAGCTCGGCCAGTCGCTGATGGACCTCGAGGAGACCATCCAGCAGATCGAGGAGGAACAGAATATCGAGGAGACGGCCTCAGAGACGAAAGACCAGCTCGACCGAACGGTCGACGACGTCCTCAACACGGCGCTCAACCCAGCCGAGTGGGCTCGTGAGATCGAAGCACAGGAGGGAGACTCCGTCCGAGCAGTCGATGACGGTGTCTCTGAGGGAGAGCGATCACCACCAGAGGCTAACGAAGGGAAGACGAATGACTGAGAGCAAGTACACCTATTGTATCGTCGATTCGACGGACGAGGACCGAGAGACACTCGGGACAGGAATCGACGAGGAGCCGGTGTCCGTCCTCGTTCAGGACGGCATCGGTGCCGTCGTCAACGACTGTCCATCGGAAGCGTACGATACCGACGACCGAGCACAGGCAGAAATGTGGGTCAAACAGCACAATAGAACGATCGAACGCGCGGCGGACGCGCTCGGAACGCCGCTCCCGATGACGTTCGATACGATCTTCGAGGACGAAGCGTCCCTCCGAACGTTTCTCACCGAGCATCGGAGCCAGATCAGGAACAGATTGAATGTTCTGGCCGGAACGGAGGAGTACGGCGTCCGGATCTACTGTGATGAAGACGTACTGCTCGAGGAGACCGAGCCAGCTCCCGACTCGACGGGGGCTCGTGATTCCGGGATGGCGTATTTTGACCAGAAGAAACGAGAGAAGCAGCGCCAACGAGAGCGCGCCGAACGCACGAAGGAGCGCTTTCAGACGTACTTCCCGCGAATCGAGGCGGTCGTCGACGAGATCATGGAAGAGGAACTCGATCGTGGCGGAGACGACCGAGGTCAAAACGTTCTCACGGCATCGTGTCTCGTCGCAGACGGAGAGATCGACGGCCTGAAACGAGTCCTGAGCGAGATTGACGACGAACCGGGCGTCGACGTGGTTTTCACCGGCCCGTGGCACCCGTACTCGTTCGTTGGCTCACTCGGAACCGCCACCAAGAATCATGGAACCTGAAACCGAATCGGCCGACGAGGGCCTCGCCGGACTGCTGAATCGTGCATTAAACAAGGGGGCGATCTTGAACGCCGATCTGCTAATCACCGTCAACGACGTTCCCCTCGTCGCCGTACGGCTGCAGGCGGCAATCGCCAACGTCGAGACGATGATCGAGTACGGCATCATGACCGAGTGGGAGCCCGCGATGGCTCACATCGATAACGACTATCTCGCCGAGACGCTGGAAACCGATGACAAGACGGTCAACGGAATCAACGCGGACGGCGAGCCGATTGACGGTGGCGATGAACGCAACACTCGAGAGAAGTCGGTCGAATCGACCCCTGAAACAGGGAATCGACAGTAGCTCGGTGCCGCTCGACTAATCGATGTCCTGTCGTAAGTCGATCCGTCTCTTAAGGTCCTAAGCAAGGTCTACGACACGTACTAGTCTATGGCTGACTCCACTCGGTTCGGTGCGGAAGCGACGGACACCGTCGACGTCATCATGCAGTCGACGTACCAGGTTCTGCTGGAATACGGCTACGCGGACCTCTCGATCGCGAAGATCGCGGACGAAGCGGGCCTGAGCAAGTCCGCGCTCTACAATCACTACAAGGGCAAGAACGACCTGCTACTGGACTTTCTGAGCCGTTTCCTCAAGTGGTACCTCGATTCCCCGCTCGATGATACTGCAGAGGACCCACGAGCGGAGTTGCAGCGGCTTATTGACCTCCTTTCAGTCGATTCAGAAGGGGCCGATTCGTCGACGGACAGCACCCTCGAGATGGCGGTGGCCGATGTGTTCGTCGAACTGTAGGCGCAGGCAATTCACGACGAGTCGTTCTGAACTGAACTGCTTTGTGAGGACGAGATGATTCGGACTCGTCTCGTTCGGATAATCCAACAGGGCATCAACAGCGGCGTCTTCCGCAACGTCGATCCGGAACCGGTCGCCGGTTTATCTAAATGTAGGCGGAGAAGACCCCGCCCTACTGCGCTACTCGGCCTTCGGCCTGCGTTGCTCCTTGAGGAAGGGGTCTTCTCCGCCGTCATTAACCAGCGAACGCCCTGAATCTAAACAGTCACCATTGGTTTTAACAAATAGCGTAATAGACTAGTCCAGACACTCTAGCAGAACCTTCGTGGGCTGTCCGCCGACGAGTACAAGGTACTGCGGAGTCTGAGCCATCTCTTGAAAACCTCTCCAACAAAACGCTCTAACTCGTGGGCATCCTCTCGATGGAAGTTCGACAGAGCTACTTCGACAACGGCGAGTTCCTCAATTACTACGGCGCCTACGACCAGTTGAAGAGCACCTGGAATTACGAGGTACTCCCGAGTCAGGTCGCTCAACAGACGATGAAGCAGGTCGATAGGGGATTCACGTCGTTCTTCAATCTTGGGGAGAACAAGTACGACGCCGACGTGAGTCCCCCATCGTACCTGCCGAAAGACGGGTTCTACACGCTCGATACCCCCCACAGTCGTTTCAGGTCAACGACGACCACATTCGGCTCGGAGTTCCGCGAGCGTACCGCGACGAGTTCGACTGCGACCTGACCGAGATTCAAATCCTGTTCACCTACGACGCGGTGCAGGACGTGAACATCAAGCCTGTCCAAATTCCCCCGAAGGCCGACACGCAATACTTCAAGTACCGTGTGCTGTACGAGCAGGACGTAGAGGAAGTAGCGGCAATTGATGGGTCGTGGCTCAGTATCGACCTTGGCGTTGTCAATCTGGCGATGTGCGTTGACCATCGAGGCCACTCGTTCATCGTGGGTGGTCGGCACCTTATATCTCAAAATCGGTGGTTCAACAAACGTATCGCCCACTACCAGTCCATCAAGGACAAGCAAGGTATCGAGAGCACGACTCGTCGTATCGAACGATTATACTAGAAGCGTCGGTACGTCGTCAACGACTACCTCAACAAGACGGTTCGTACTCTCATCGACTACTGTATCGATAACCATATCGAGACGGTGTACGTCGGTGATGGGAAAGGGTGGAAACAGAACGGAACCTCGGTGATAGGACGAACCAGAATTTTGTCCAGATTCCGTTCGACACGTTGAAACAGAAGCTGAAGCACAAACTCGACGCCCGAGGCATTGCGTTCGAGTTAGTGCCGAATCCTACACGTCGAAATGCTCGTTCTATGACGTGGAATCTGTCGAACATCACGACGAGTACGTTGGCGAGCGTGTCTAGCCTGTTCGAGGCGTCAGACGTGATACGCTATAACGCCGACGTGAATGATGCGGGGAACATGGCTCGAAAGGCTACAGGTAAGTCCAATTTGGACTTGTTCGAGTCCGATGAGAGTGTAGAGCGGACTGTGGACACCCCACGCCGAATATGCCTCCCGGATATGGGTGACCCTCGACAGAAGCCCCTGCCCCAAGGAGCGAACGCGTCACCGCAGACGAGTAGCAGGGGTAGTTCACTTACGGCGAATTCAGTGAAGGACCGAAGGTACTTCACAACTGATCCTGTATACTCGATACAGAGGTCTATGTCTTTCGAGCGTACCCTTCTTGGCGAAGACCAACAGACGAAAGATGAACTGTCTGACATTCAGACTGGAGCTCGGGGAATCGGCGTGCTGAACGCCCTTATCGGGATAATTGGATTCGCTGGTCCAGCAGTGAAGGGTAACGACGATCGGGGGTTGATTAACATGAAACCTGGATTGTTCTTAGGTCTGGTCGCGGTCAATGCTGGACATAATCTGCTTCATATTATGTTTGGGGTGCTCGGTGTGCAGGCGAGCCGCAACGCTGAGTCATCCTATCAGTATATGGGATTCTGTACAGCCTTCTTCGGTCTGTTCTCTGCCGCCGTTTGGAAGGAAGTCAAGTTTGATCGAGATATCCATATAATTGGAGGAGTTGCCATGAATTGGTGGGCGAATCTCGGCCACATCTTGCTCTCTGCATTCAGCTTCCTTACCGTCATCCAGTCAGACTCTCAGTAACAGACACTCGAGTGATCGGCGGGCACTGTCTAGTTTAGCACCTCCGCTGGCGTCTGTCCGTTGAGTGACTGGTGTGGTCGCTGCGTGTTATAGTAGTGTGAGAACTGTTCAAGCCACTCTCTGACGCTTGCCCGACTGCCGACCCACGAGTTGTGGAAGCGGTCAACCCGCATTTTGAGGGTGTGAAACACTTTTCGATGTGGTTTCGATCGATGTAGTTGAGATGACCGCTCAATCCTAATCGAGAGGGCAGTCAGATAGCCAGCACCATCGACGAGAAACTCAACCTCAGAGAGATCGTGTTTCTCGGTAAGTCCATGCAGAAACGCAGCAGCTGGATCGGTGCCTCGCCGTCCAAAGAGCGCGACGTCGAGAATGAGTTTCATGTCAAGGTCTATTGCAGCGTACATCCAAGATCGGTTGCCGTTAATCTTGACAGCGGTTTCATCAACCGCGACCCACGACGGCTTTGCCGTCGGCGGGTCTGGAACGCTGTCAGCCAGCCGATGTACCCAGTGCCAGATTGCTTGGTGAGACCGTTCAACGCCGAGTGAGCAAAGAATTGCTTGTGTCTCTCGTAGCGAACAACCGGTCGCGTGGAGCCGGACGGCGAACGCCCTAACGGGCGTCGCCGTCCGCTCACGCTCCCAACATTCATCAAATTCCGCCGTGTAGCTCTCTCTGAGCAGGTCTGTGAGCATGGATTCAAACTAACTCTATGACCTGCTCATTCCTCAAACTGCGCTAACTAGACGGTGCCCGAAGAGGGAAACCAAAGCTCGTAAAGACAGTCGGGTGAGGGTAATGGGCCGACTGCGACGGGATGTGAACGAAGGGGGTGCCTCTGACTGGCGTCGGGTTGGCACGCTGTTTTCAAGCGTACCAATTGGGGCTTGTAATTCCAGCAGGATATGGATTTCGATAGCGTAACAATTACCTCACGACCGATTGTCAGTCAGACACGATGAACGGGATGACAGCCTTCTAGCGTGACATCCTGTACGTGAACGCAGGACTTGATGAACTATACGGCCTTGCAATCAAGGAAGAACTCGACGCGTATTACGAAACGAAAGTAAACCTCGATCGTCACTGTCTAGTTCTGCACCTTCTCAACCGGCGTTTTTCCACCGAGAGATTGATGCGGTCTCTGGTGGTTGTAGTAATGCACGAATTGTTCAAGCCATTCTCGGACGCTCGTCCGACTGCCCACCCATGAATTATGGAAGCGGTCGATCCGCATTTTGAGGGTGTGAAACCACTTTTCGATCAGGTTTCGCTCGGTATAGTTGGTCCGACCGCTTAATCCTAATCGAGCAAGGGCAGTCCGATAGCCGAATTGGTCGACGAGAAACTCAGCATCTGAGAGATCGTGTTTCTCGCGGAGTCCATGCAGAAACGCAGCTGCCGGATCGGTACCGTGCCGACTAAATAACGCGACATCGAGAATCAACTTTGTCTCGATGTCTATTGCAGCGTACAGCCAAGACCACTCGCCGTTAATCTTGACAGCAGTCTCGTCAACAGCGACCCGCGACGGCGATGCCGTCGGCGGGTCGCGTCCGCTGTCAGCCAGTCGATGTACCCAGTTCCAAACCGCACCGTGAGAGCGTTCAACGCCTAATTCAGCGAGAATCGTTGTTGTCTCTCGAAGCGAACAACCGGTCTGATGGAAGCGGACGGCGAACGCCCTGACGGGCGTCGCCGTCCGCTCGTTCTCCCAAGATTCTTCTAAATCCGCCTCGTAGCTCCCGCTGAGCAGGTCTGCGAGCATCAACCAACTCAACAGTACGACCTACTCACTTCTCAAACTGGCTCAACTAGACAGTGCCCCTCGATCGATTGTATTCGAGTCTTGATAGTCTCGTCGAGGAAGGCTTAGAAAAGGGAAAACTCGACGACCGAACGAACAGCTACACTTTGACGCCACAGGCACGACGAACGTTTCAGGCGCAATGTATTGGGAAAACTAGTATCTCTCAAACAACGCGAGCGGACTACACGTCTTCGTCGAGTGAGTACAGAACAAATCGGATACATCAAACGAGGGAGAAGGTCTCCAACGTAGCTGATGCGATTCACCTCTGAGAGACGGTATCGAGATATCGTTCGAGTTCAGTACGCACAGATGCTGGTTGGATCTCTTCGTTGCTGAACAAGGAATTCGCTTGTTGCCGTCAAAATGAAGGTGGCTGTAGCATCAGGATCGGCGGATTAGAGCACATCGACCTCGGTATCCTGCTGGATTCTTGTCGCAAGATATTCGTGGAACACCTGTTCGGAGTCCGTGATGCGGTCGTGGTGTCGGTCATCGTGTCGTGCCTGGGCTCGAAGTTAGAGCAGAAGGACGGTGAATAGTCATTTCTCAGCGGACCATTCTCGAAAAAGCCAGTCTAACGCCCGTTCCAATCGACTACCAGCGTCGCCGCTGTTACGGGCTTGCATGTGCTCTTCGAACGTGGTTTCGACATATTCGAGGAGTACATCGAGACTGGTGGCAACCAGTTCATCTTTGCTGTCGGAGTGGTGGTAGATGAGAGACGGACTCTTCGAATATTCGCCATTTATCCCTAATATTGTGAGATTCGCATGACCATGCCTGCAAAGGGCGCGATAGGTGGCCGCGGCGAATTCTGCTTCCGTATCGGAGGAGACTCTCTCACGGAAAGAACTCGTCATGGCATCGATCTTAGAGGGAGAATGGGATAGTTCTTGTCCATTAGAGGGGTCACTCCCAGTTTTTAGAACCCTTCCGTTGCTTCAGGAAAAGATGGCGACAGACTGCGCACCCTACAACCGAAATGCCTTTGAGGATCCTTGACTAACTGGTCAGTTAAGATGAGCGAGGGCGACACCGAAGCGGCCCACGAAGCGATCATGCAGGCGACGTACCGGGCCCTCTGCAAGCACGGATATGCTGACCTCACGATGAAGGCAATCGCCGAGGAGACGGGAAAAAGCAAAGCGATCCTCCACTATTACTACGACACGAAGCAAGACCTGCTCGTCGCCTTCCTCGAATACCTCCTCGAGAGTTTCCACGAGAAAGTCCAGTTACGTGACGACGAGAACCCGGCTGCACAGTTGACCACGATTCTGGAGAAACTGGTCTTCGGCCCGGACGACTACAAGGAGTTCCAGACGGCGATGCTGGAGCTGCGCTCGCAAGCACCCTATCGTGACGCGTATCGGGCCCAGCTCCGGGCCAATGATGAAGAACTCACGGCCCTCCTCGCGGGAATCATCGAGCGCGGCATCGAAGACGGCGTCTTCCAGGACGTCGATCCGGATCGAACAGCCACCTATTTGCTCTCGACGATCGACGGCGCACGAACGCGGAGGATCGTTCTTGATGACGACGACGTGCTGACCACGGTCAACGAGGAGCTCCAGGACTATCTCGCCGAGCGGGTCCTCGTCGACGACCAAGAGCTGGTCAAGTAATCTCACCAGAAATGGAGAGTGACATTCCTGCAGACGATGCGCTTGCAGATCGGAGAGCTACGATCCAGTCCGTGCTTGCCGACCAGCCGACTGCCAATTCTTCGCCATCAATCTATACAACCGCCCAACAGTGGCTCGAACAGACGAACCATCTCCTCGGCGTCACGCTTCTGACAGCTGCGGAAGCGTGTACGTCCGACGCCACCGAGTACGATCAGTGGACATCCGCCGCGCTCGCAGTCGAATATCTCGCCGCCTTTGCCCGTACGCACGGGAATATCATTACAGTAGAGACGAGTGACGTCCGCGATTCAGACACGGACGATAACTGTCAGATATCGAATCAAATCTTGGCTGGCGATCTTCTCCACACCAGAGCGGTCGAACTCCTTCTCGAAACCGAGACGCCGCATACCCGGCGTCAATCGTGCCTGCAACGATTCCTCGCTGTGAGCCGGCAGATCTGCGAAGGCAACGCCCTTAGACAGGAGCTGGCGGGGCAACCCATCGTCCAGTTGGACGACTATCTCCGGTTCATCGAAGCGGATGCTACCCTCTGGTGGGGGAGTGCAACAATCGGCGGACTTCTTGGTGACGGCGAGGACGAACTGCTCACACATCTTGCGTCATTCGGTCGAAATCTCGGCGCAGCGATCCGATTAGCAGTCGACGCGAACAGTCTCGCCCACTCATCCTCCACTAACGACTATAGGGGGAATATAGATATCCCGTGGAGTATACGGGGAGGAACTCACCGTAGCGACACCGGAGATTCACGCTGTGACGCTCATGATACCGCTGGAACTTGTGAAGGCGGGGACATTAGGGGTGGCGAAGCATTGCTCGCTGGGACACCCGTGTTCAAGTCTACAGCTCACATTCCGGTTCGTCGCGTCGATGCAAACAACCTCCGGCATTGTGTCGATCGACGGTTAGACGATGCGAGAGCTCACGTCGAGCACATTGGAAATTCGCGGCCACAACTCATGCTTACGGAGATCGTGGATCGAGCTCGCTCAACGCTCTCCTGAACGTCGAGTATTCGCCCGCGAGTGACAAACAAAGCGGAGAGAAGCCAAATAGAGAGGGGGACCGTGCCTCAACTACGAAGTGCTGCAGGTGACCCGTACCACCGGATGATGCCTTGATTCACGGTCCCAGGTCTTCAGACGGCCAGGATATTCATAAAACATCGTGCCAGTCAACTTCGCCTCCCTGCCATTGGTGGCAGAGAACGGGCTATACGTGACAGCGATGCTGCTCGGTGGATTCCACTGGGCATAAGAAGGAATCGAGGAACTGGTTGGTAAGTTCGAGATTGATATCGAGATTCTGATGTTAGCCACGATCGCCGGTGCAGCGTTCCTCGGGCTCTGGGAGGAAGCAGTGTTCCTCGTCATTCTCTACGGCGCTGCAGAAGGCGTCGAGGAATACACGTTCACGTGAACGCGAGCATCGATCCGAAGCCTACTCGATCTCGATCTCGAATAGGCTCGGCTCATCACAGACGGAAGCACACAGATGGTTCCCGCACGGAAGCTTGACGTGGGTGACGTCTTCCGCGTCAAACCCGGTAAATCGATTCCGACTTACGGACGGGTCATCGATGGTCGCTCCACTGTTATCAGGCAGCTGTCACCGGCGAATCCACCACCGTCGATAAGCAAGAGGATGACCAGGTGTTTGCCGGTACTGTCAATCAGGAAGGTGTCCTCGAGTTCGAGCCGTCTGGAACGGCGATGGGTGGGAACTGCACTTCGTCTGTAAAGTCGAACTCGAAACCTACGACTCCGCAGGCGATGGAGTAGCAGGCGTCGACCTCGGCATCACGAACATCGCCACGGTCGCGTTTCCCGACGAATACGTTCTGTATCCCGGTAACTCGCTCAAGCAGGACAAGCACTACTTCACCCGCGCAGAGTACGACACCGAGGGTGAAATGGCCTGTCAGAGACGTCGATGTGGGCGCGTCGGAAACTCGCAGACTGCGAGACGCACTTCTACCACGTTCTCACGGACACCATCATCACCGAGTGTGTCGAACGCGGTGTTGGCACGCTTGCGGTGAGTTGGCCTGAGGACGTACGTGCGTCAGACTGGGGCAAGACGGGAACAAGAAGTTACACTCCTGGGCGTTCGACCGCATCTACCAGTACCTCGCATACAAGGGCGAGATACGTGGCGTTGAAGTGCTGAAGGAGAACGAGTGGGACACCTCGAAGACGTGTTCACGGTGTGGTGATGACACGAAGTCGAACCGTGTCGAACGTGGCTTGTACGTCTGCTCATCGTGTGAGTTAGTCGGGAACGCCGATTGTAACGGGGCGGAGAACATGCGCCAGAAGATAACTCCGAGACCTCACGGTGAGGATAGGAGTAACGGCTGAGGGTGTCATAGAACGAGTGGCACACCAAAGAGCAGGGTGAACGCTGAGGTGGATGAGTTCAGCGACCCTGCAAGATGATCCTTCGGTAGAGTCGTTCTTCAATGTCGCGGAGACCGAGACGTTAGCGTTGTTTGAACACCTTTCCTTCGAGTTTCTCGAAGAGTTCGACGTGTTCGCCCCGGCGGAGACGGGGCGAACACGAGACCACGAACCACCAGAGTTGATGCGTGGTTTCCTCCATTGCTACTACCACGACATCTACGGCATTCATCCCGTTGAACGAGAGCTTCGGAACACGGTTGTCTGGCTGAGCTGTGGGTTCGATCGACTGCCGTCGAGAGACGCGGTCGATCGCTTTCTCACCGACCTCGAACACGTCGTCGACGAGGTCTTCGACCAACTCGTCGAGCAGGCCGCGGCGGGCGGCCTGCTCAACGTGACCTACTGTATCGATTCAACTGACGTGAGGGCGATGCCCGCCGATCAAGACGCCTCAAAATGCTACGATCCAACCGACGACGAGTACTACTACGGCTACGGCTATACGATCGTCTCGACCGGGCAAAAGATCCCGATCACGGCGGAGTTCACAGAGAGTAAACAAGCGCCAGAGGAGACGGCGATGCGCGTCACACGTGACGCGCTCACCGTCGCCAAGCCGATCTGGATGGTCAGTGACAGCGCCTACGACACGCTCGACTGGCACGACCACCTGCTGGCCGCAGGGGTCGTGCCAGTCGCCCCGTACAACGCGCGAAACACCGATGAGCCGAAAGACATCGAGTATAGAATCGCAGACCGCATCGACGAACACAGCGAAGACGTTCAACTGAAGCAATCGACGCTAGACGAGACGTACAATCGCCGCACAGGAGTTGAACGAACTAACGAATCAGTCAAGGACTGCGGCCTCGGGCGTGCGTTCGCCCGAGGCCGCGTCCACGCACGAGCGCAGGTGTTCCTCGCGCTGTGCCTTCGCCTTGTCGTCGCAATCACCAACTACGAACGCGGAGACAATCCGGGAAGCACGATCATCACGGTGTGAGAAGAGTTCTATGACTCCCTCAAGGCACAAGCAGAAAACCACGGCAGCAAATCAAAGTTACTCGTCCTCGACGACCATCGCCTCTTCCGGCGGGGCGATCTCGAGGTTAGCAGCGCCCTGTTCAATCTCTTCGGGCGTCGTGTCCTCCGACTGAGCCAGTAGCTCAGTAAGCTCCTTGGACGAAAGTGGTTCTTCGGCACTCGACTTCCTATCCATATCTCTCCTTACCGTATCCGGACGGATAAAGTTGCGTGTCGGCTCTCCTCCATCGGGCCAGCCAGGTGGACCGCCGGGTGCCTGCTGCTCTTCGTAGACGTTGATGAAATAGGCAGCCTCACGTTTGAAATAGTCCACACAGCCACGGATAACAGTCCCACAAAGCCGTGGGAGTGGGCCATGTCGCAACTTCAACTGCACTTCTTTGCTTGAGCGTCGGTCAACGTCAACGTGTAGTCCCTCTCGATAGACGTTGTGGCCTGTCGTGGACGTTTCGTTATGGTCTATTCGGGCGATGTCCTTCCACCGGAGCGGGCTCGTGGATTTGATGTAGTGGAGCTGTACGAGAAAGCGAGGGATATGCCCCTGTTGCCGATCGAACCCTACGGTGATCTGGCAGTCGCGTCGGCCAGCCTGAACGGCCTTAGAAACATCGTATCCTGTCGGGGGAGTGGGGCCGGTCATGGGAAAATGCACTCACAACCGCTTGATGGGTCTTACTCATTCGCACTGCCGATGTTCCTTCGCGTGCCTGAAGTCCCACCATCGCTGGTCACCCGACATCATCTGGATCAAGTTCTTCGAGCCGCTTGCGCATTTCGCGTGAGTCAGACCTTGACGAGGGATTGTACTCCTTTGGAGGGTGTTATAGAAGAGTTCACAAGGCGGTTGATTTCAGGACTATCGAGGACAAGACTTCTACTCAGTGGGTGTTGCGAATCTACCGGAACAACTCCTTGTAGAGATCGCAAACACATCAAACGGAGACGATTAACATCCGAGGAGTTGCCGTGGGTTCAGGAGTTACCGGGGCGTTCTTCGGGATTTAGACAACCACCCCGACCGTAGACGCCTCGTTCGCTCTCTGCGCTCCCGAGAACTGAATTGACGCAGTAGGGCCACAGCGATGCAACGTATGTAGAACCGTCGTGGCGAAGATATATCCCGGATGGGGAATCGTCTTCGCGTTCGTACCACGGCAACGAGGAAAGTGCAGTCGCAGTGGTATCAAATTCCGATTTATTAACCTGCAGGTCCGCTGTCCCACTCTCACTTGCACTTGCTCGGTCAAGGGCCGTCTGAATAGGTTCTACAGTACGAATCCGCTTGCCACTAGATGGCGTAATCGTTGCCTCAGGCGGCGCCTGTGTCTCCAATATCTCTAGTAGTCCCCCATTCTCACCCGGTTTGGCGATACAACCTGACAGCGGGAGGAGAGCAAAACTGGAGGCAGCGAGAAACCGACGGCGTTTCATAGAATAGATAAGTAGACGGCTTATTAATTGGTTTCTACCTGTAGTTAGCGTTCAGTCGTTCCTCTGTATCTATCAATTCGAGACAGGGGTATGCGAACTGTTCTATGACGCCCTCAATGTGACTGCCAGTAGAGTATACAGGCTACCGAGAACAACGATAATGCGGCCAGTACCGATCGATGAGATGAACCGCTCCCAGCTACCCATTATCTGCCGTGTTGAATAGATGCTGAGTCACGGTTAGAGTGGCTCACAGAGTGGTTCTATGTTCGAGAGGGCGAACATGAGGACAATTTCACGGAACTGCCGATACCAGCCCAGTGCTCGCACGGCATCGCCGAGCGAGCGCTTCGTTGTCGAATACGAAGTTTCGGCCATCCAGCGCTGAGAGTAGTCTTTTGCCCGGATGAGTGCGTTGTGTCCTAGCGTCAACGGCCTTGACCCACGCTGGAGAATGAGTGGTTCGACACCGAGCGCGTAGAACTCGTACTTCGTGACCCAGTTGTGGAAGGCTCTGTCGGCGGCGACAGATAGCAGGTCGTCCGCATTCCGGCGGACGACCTGCAGCCCGGTCTTCGTATCGTGTTTCCACCGGGCAGATATGTGTACGTCGAGGACAGCAAGAGACTCTCTATCGGTTAGTGTCGTTACTTTCAGTGTTTGGACGTTACTTCCCGACCGCTGGCGGTAGTACGACGAGGCCGAGCGGCGGTCGAAGAACGTGCTGTCGAGTGGCGCGTGGCCAGACTGCGGGTGCTGCTGTGCGTTTCCGCGCAGCAGCGCCCGCCACACCCACATTTTCAGCCGGTCGAACGATTTGTAGATTGTGCTGTAGTCCGGGAGGTCGTCCCGGTCTAAGCCGAGTGCGTCACGAATCTCGGCCATGTACTTCAGCCGATTCGGTGTTTCGCGGTAGCTGTGGTCGTCTTCGAGCCGGAGACAGTGCAGCACGACGTGTTTACAGCGGGCGAACCCGCCGCTGGCGGGCTCGCCCGCGTGCTTCCCCAACGCTTGTTTGACTAGACGACGACACTGCTCAACGAAGTTGAGGAGATCGGCTTCCATAGACAGAACCGATTTCCTCGGCTTCGCCCTTCTACTCCATGATAACAGCTGATTAGACCGCTATTGAACACGGCCGCCTTAGAAGGACTCTCGCTTGTCTCAATCGGTCCGCTTGGCTGGCGGCTCAATATCTCGTTCAAAACGGCAGAGGAACGCCGTAACCAAGTCGTCTCTGAGTTCGTCAATGCAGAGTTCATCGAAGCGGTTGATTCGTTCCTCGAGACTGTGCTACCACCGGGGTGCTATGGGGAGATCCCGACGACGTAGGCGGCGTATTGTTCTACCCACAGGATCCGTTCTCCTTATTGAATAATCATGAGTTTGGAAAGTGGATCAAGTTGGCCGCTCGGTTGACCGGCACTGGTGAACCTGATACTGAGGCGACTGTCTCAATAGGTCCGTCTATATCACAGACAGCGGTTACGGAACCAAGGGGGCGATAGCATGAGCGCAGAGCAGGCCACGTTAGGAGAGTTCGAGCAAGCAGAGACGTCTGCGCATTGTGACCGTCCGAAGTGCAACCATCCAAATACGGACGGAAGCCGGTGCAAGAATCCGGTAATCCCGATTGAAGGGGTAGACGTTTGCACCGTTCACTTAGGAGGGTCTGACGACGAGAACGATAGCTATAGTTCGGACGGGGAAGCCGATCGACCAGTGTGGGAACGGCAGAGTTCCGAACTCTTGGGTGGACAATGAGTGGGGCTGCTGTGAGAAGTCGGTGGCCGGTGGCTATGGGACCGCGGGTGGGGTATTATTCGACCTGGATCTCGCCGACCATCTGGCAGTCGTGGGGTGAACAGACGTACTCAGCCATGTTCGCACCAATTAGACGTAGTCTATCGATACGCGACCATCAGTGGGCCTGCTGCTCGAGTGTCGGGACGGGGACGGCCTCGAGGACGGTCTCGAGCACGTGGTCGGTGTCGACGTCGTTGACGGTCGCCTTGGGTGTGAGGACGAGGCGGTGAGCCAGTACGGGGTGGGCGACGCGTCTGATGTCGTCGGGGGTGACGTACTCGCGGTCGGCGATCGTCGCGGCGACGCGGGCTGCTTCGAACAGTCGCTGGGTGCCGCGTGGGGAGACGCCGGTATCGACGTTGGTTGCGGTTCGCGTGGCTCTGGCGATGGCGACGGCGTACTGGAGGACGTCGTCGTCGACGTGGATCTGCTCGGGGACGGCTCGGAGGTCGGTAACCTGGTCGCCCTCGAGGACGGTCTCGACGCTGGGGGTTGTTCGTTCGCGCGAGGCGCGTCGGCGGAGGAGGTCTGCTTCGCCGTCTTCGTCGGGATAGCCGAGCGAGGTTTTGACGAGGAACCGATCGAGCTGCGCCTCTGGGAGCGGGAAGGTGCCGTCCTGGTCGATCGGGTTCTGGGTCGCGACGACGAAGAACGGCTCCGGAAGCTGTCGGGTCTCGCCGTCGGTCGTCACCTGTCCTTCTTCCATGGCCTCGAGCAGGGCGGCCTGAGTCTTCGGCGGCGCGCGGTTGATCTCGTCGGCGAGCACGACGTTCGCGAAGATGGGGCCCTCGTTGAACTCGAAGGTGCCCTCGCGTTCGTCGAAGACGTGGGTGCCGGTGACGTCGGCGGGCAGGAGGTCGGGGGTGAACTGGATGCGCGAGAACGAGAGCCCGAGCACGTCGGCGAGACTGCGGGCAGTGAGGGTCTTTCCGGTGCCGGGGACGTCCTCGAGCAGGACGTGGCCGCGGCCGACGGCGCCGAGGAGGATCGTCTCGAGGACGTCTCGGTCGCAGATCACCGCATCGCCGACCGCGTCACAGATGGTGTCGCTCAACTCGCTCGCTCGGGATACGTCCATGGGGATCGCCACCGCGTGACGCGATAAATCAGTTTTGCTCGCTCCTCACGAGGGCTACTCAATCGAAAGTAGCTCCCGCGGACCGAAGACGACAGCCACGAGTCCGCCGCCGAGCAGGAGCAGCGTCACTGCGACCAGCGGCTGGGTGCCCGTGACGAGTACCGAGGCTGCGCCGGCGAGCACGACGATCACCGTGCCAGTGGTGACGCTCGCGAGTACGTGTGTGAGTTCGGCGCGAACGGTGGTCGCCGCCCGGCCGAGTTGGCGGCCGATACTGATCGCGTGCTGGCCGACGTCCCAGGCCAGTACCGACGCGGTGGTCCCCACGAGGGTGGCGAGGACACCTGCACCGTCGCCGGCAGCGACGAACGTCCCGAGGACGAGCCCCGCGCCGCCGATGGTCAGGACGAGTCGATCGCCGACCAGCAACGCGAGTCCGAGCAGGAGCCAGCCGACCGACGCGATCGCCAGCCCGTGGCCCGACCAAGGGACGGTGACGCTCCAGGCGATGCCGGCGAGACAGACCGCGAGCCAGCTACTGAGTAGGGCCGGTGAGCCGTCAGGCGGGGTCGGGTTCGTGGCGCTCATCGTGTCCTCCGTAGCACATCCTCGAGCGGACGATCCCACGCCCAGTCGACGACCGAGACGCCGGCGTTGTGCAGCGCGTCGATCCGCAGCGACCGCTCGAGGTGGGCGATCGCTCCGGCGGGGTAGGCCGTGGTCGTCGGGTCGGGTGAGACGACGGTCACCGCGGCCCCGCTCGAGCGAATCGTTCGCACGACGTCGAGGATGGCGTCGTCACAGAGCGGGCTGAACAGGAGTAGCTGCGCGTCGGGTGGGAGCCGGTCGAACTGACCGAGGCCGTCGCCCGGTGAGGCGGGAGGTTCGGGCCCGATCGCGTCG
>NZ_JAQIVI010000298.1 GCF_028618695.1 Natrinema soli
CGACGACGAGCGCGTCGCCTGTCTCACCACCGGCCACCTGCTCAAGGATCCCGACGCCGCGGCCGCGGCGGGCAGCGAACCCGAGCCCGTACCCGCCGAGACGCGGGGCGTTCTCGCGAGCCTCACGAGTGAGAGCTCGTCGGATCGATAGATCCGACGGCGTGCTCGAGCACCTGCAGGAATAGCGTCGTTCGGACGGACGACCCGCGTCAGACGCGTCTGACGCCCGACTGACTGACCTTTTTCCGGAACGGTATGGTAGGCGTTGTCGAGCCATGTCCGCCGAGCAACGAGGTCCAACGCCCATCCGCTTCACTGCCGAACACAGGTATCCGAACCAGCCCGCCGGATCGGACCACCGAGACGGTCACCCGCTGCAACGGCCCTCCCCCGACTCGGGTCGACGGGAACCGCCGCTCGCCTACAAGATCGAACGTGCGCGGCTTCACGCCCGGATTGCCGCCCTCGAGCAAATGGTCGAAACCAGCGAACGACGCCGACAGGCCGTCATCGATCAGTACGAACACCTGTTGGCCGATCGATCGGACGACGAGACGGCGACCCACGAGTCGGAATCGCAGTCACGGTCCCTGCTGGCGCAATTAATCGATCGATAGCCTCCCCCTATTCTTTCCCTCCTATCCCTCAGTTTCCTTTAGTCATTCCAACAGTTTAAATATCAAGCGGAAGCCAGTGGCAGATAGGGAATGAAATAACCAATGGCGAATGCTGATACGTCTGTAGTCTGTCCCGAATGCGATGGCAGATTGCGGAAGAGGGATGCGGAAATAGTCTGTGAGGAGTGCGGACTCGTTTCGTCAGAGGACGCGATCGATCACGGTCCCGAGTGGCGGTCGTTCGACGACGAGGACAGCGATCCGAGACGCACCGGAGCCCCGCTGACCCGCTCGAGACACGATCGGGGGCTCTCGACGAAGATCGGATACGGCTCCGGCTCGAGTTCGGGGTACAGTTCTCGGTTGACCGGCAGAAAACGACGGCAGATCGCTCGATTACGCCGAGAGCACAATCGAGCTCGAATCTCCTCGAAGGCCGAACGAAATCAGGTGTACGGATTCACAGAAATCAGGCGGATCACCGCCTTGCTCTCACTACCGGACTCCGCCCGAGAGCAGTCGTGCGCGCTCTTCGAGTCCGCTCAGTCCGAAGACCTCCTGCAGGGCCGGTCGCTGGAAGGCTTCGCCGCCGCCGCGATCTATGCGACCTGTCGGACGCGCTCGATCGCCCGGACGACCGACGAAATCGCCGCCGTCGCGCGCGCCGACAGCGACGAACTCACCGTCGCCTACGACGCCTTGAACCGTGAACTCGGTCTGCCGACGGGGCCGATCGATCCCACGCAGTATCTCCCGCGGTACGCGTCGAAACTCGACCTCGGACAGGCGGTCGAGCGGCGTGCGCGAGAGCACGTCGACACCCTGCTCGAGGCCGGGCTGATCGGCGGGCGCAATCCGAGCGGGGTCGCTGCGGGCTGTCTCTACAAGGCCACCGGCGAATGCGAGGAGTGGCCGTCGTTGACTCAGTCCGACGCCGCTGCGGTGGCCGACGTCGCTGCCGTGACGATCCGATCGACCGTCATGAATCTCAGAGAACTCTAACGTCACGTCCGAGAGTTTCGGTCCGCTACTCGTCCTACGTCGTCCGAAGCGTATCCGTACTCGGCTCGTAGACCTCGCCTTTCTGTTTGAGCTTGTCGATCTCGTGTTCGGCTTTGGACTGATCCATGCCGACTTCCTCGGCCCGCTCGAGGACGATGTCGACCGGCGCGCCGTCGTCGTACTCCTCCTCGATGTCGCCGATCAGCTGTTTGAGGTTCTTGATCCGGTCGCGCTGGGACTTCGAGGTGCCGGCCTCGACGATGTCCGCGTCGAACTCGCCGGTCTCGGGATCGACGCCGATGTCCTGCAGACACGATCGGACGATCTCGATGACCCGTTCGGCGTCGGCCTGCTCGACCGTATCCGACAGTCGCACGCGAGCGCTGGCCTCCGAGAGGCGCACCAGCGCCTCGAGTTTCCGCGCCGTCACGGGGACCGGTGCGTCCTCGTCGGACCCCTTCGCACGCAGGTCGACGTAGAAGTCCCGGATCGAGTTGCGAGCGCTCTCGGTCATCCGCGGATGGCAGTTCTGTTTCGCGTAGGCGATGTACTTGCGCAGGAGTTCGGCGTCGATCTCCGGATCGACCTGCTCGGTCATCTCGTCGATCTCCTCGGTCGAGACGTCCATCGACGTCATCTCCTCGCGCTGCGTGGTCAACTCGCCGGCGTAGTTCGTGGTGATGATGTGCTCCGCGAGATTGCGGTCTTTCTCCTCGTCGGGCTGGTCCGTCACCGTGAAGATCAGGTCGAACCGCGAGATGAGCGCCGGCTCGAGGTCGATCTGTTCGCCGATCGGCTCGTACTGGTCGAAGCGACCGTACTTGGGGTTGGCCGCACCGAGCAGCGAACAGCGGGACTTGAGCGTCGCATTGATTCCGGCCTTCGAGACCGAGATCTTCTGTTGCTCGAGGGCTTCGTGCATGGCACTCCTGTCTTCCGATCGCATTTTATCGAGTTCGTCAATCGCTGCAATCCCCTGATCGGCGAGGACGAGCGCGCCGGCCTCGAGGGTCCACTGCTGGCCGTCACCGAAGTCGTCGCGAACAGCGGCGGCGGTAAGACCCGCCGAGGACGAGCCCTTCCCGGAGGTGTAGACGGCTCGAGGGGCGATGTTCTGAATGTAGCTCAGCATCTGCGATTTTCCTGTACCCGGATCGCCGATCAGGAGCATGTGTAGGTCTCCCCGAATCCTCGAGCCGTCGGGCAGCTGCTTCGTCACGCCGGAAAACAGCTGGAGGATCATCGAGAGCTTCTCCTGATCGTAGCCGTAGATCGAGGGCGCGATGGAGGCGACCATCTGCTCGTAGATACCCTCGGAGCTCGAGAGTCGGACGATCTCCTCTTTGTCCTGGTCGGTGATGTCCATGTCCTCGAACTGCTCTTCGTCGACCTCGACGGACATCCCCTCCATGTAGAAGTCGAAGACCGGCGACTTCTCCTGCTGGTCGCCCTGTTGCTCGAGCCGGAGGACGCCCGTCGCGGAGACGTGGTCGCCGGGCGTGACCTCGCCGGTGATGTCGTCCTCGATGTGGATGTCGAGCGACTGCGGGGTCTCCCCGCCGCGCAGCCCCTCGGGACTCTCCTGAATGCGCAGCTTCTGTGAGTCGACGAACTCGGACTGGTCGAAGTTGACGCGGAACGGGCCCTGCCGTTCACAGCCCTGGCACTCGTGGGGTTCCTGAAAGTCGCCGCTGGACTGGGGGACGCGGGTGAGGGTGCCACAGAGCTGGCACTCGAAGGCGGATTCCTCGATCTTGGGCCGGACGTCGGTGGCCTTGCGGACGATCCCCCGGACCTGGACGAGGGAGTTCATCTCTCGAGCGCGGATCTCCCGAATCTCGGGAGACTCGGTCTCAGGGAGGTTTCGGATTCGGACATGGGCCTGCCCGAGGCTCACGTCGATCGGGAGGTCGTAGAGACGCAGCGCCTCTTCGGCGTAGCGCTGGAGCTGTTCCGGCTGGTTCAAAAAGTCGTCCGCGAGGTCGGGATCGAACTTGTAGAGATCCTGCCAGTTGATGTGGAGCGACCGCTGCTCGTTGGGATACTGCTGGGCAAGCTGCTTGATCTCGTTGTCGTAATAATTGCGAAAGAACTGCTCGAACGAGTCGACGAGTTCAGAATTTCCCGCTTGCGCCATTGCACCGTTCTAGGACCGCCATCGGGTATAAATGGTCGTATACCGGGGCGAAACTGAACGGAGACGAGCGCCAGTCGGTCTCCGCCCTCGAGTCGCCATCGTTCCGTCGTTCGGGCGCGATACGAAGCCGTGTCCGTGTCCTCGAGAAATCGGAAAATCGATTCGGTCCACGTCGAACCCGTCGACCCTGTTTTCGTGGCAGGCCGATGTGGACCACACGCCGTGTACAGTATTCCCGTCGACCGGTTGGCCGCGCGGCCACAGTTGTTCGTTCGACCCCGACGGTATGTAATTACGGCCAATCTGTTTTGGATGTCGGGGACCGAGAAGTAGAGCGGTAGCCGCAACGCGGTCAGACGGACCGCTGTCAGTCAGTTCCGGCGCACCCGCATGGCGGGTCGCGGGTGCGCCGGGACACGGTGACAGCAGACCGTATCAATCGGCACCGCTCGCGGCCTCACCGTGTTTCTCCCCCAGTACGGAGAGCGCAGACACCGGTAGCACCGGTGGGAGCGGCGGGACCGATCTCTTCGATCTCGGCGACGTGCTCGTCCCCTGATCGCCATGGCGATTCCCGTCGGTCTCGTCGCCGAAGGGGTGATCTACGTCGGCGATCGGTTCCTCGAGTAGTCGGGGCGAGAGATTGAGGCGAGTTCGCTCCTCGATTCGTCGTTCTACCGACGTTCTCGAATTCGCTTTCGAGATCGGCCCTGTACAGGCGGTAAATCCACCTGTTCCGGCCGATACCGGAATCGAGGTCTGCCGAACACCCTTCGTACGTTGGAGCCGTACTGATAGCGATGTAGCCGCTTCGTCTCATTCCATGGCAACGCAATCTACCCGAACGCGAGCCGCGGTTCGCTGTGAGAACTGTGAAGCGATCCTCGTTGCCGAGGTCACGCCGGCGGGTTCGATCCGCCCGCTGGGCACGAGCGAGGACTGCGTCTGCGGTGACGGATCGTTCACTCGACTCGAGCAACCAACCCCGTCTCCCTGATCGGTGCTGTGTTCCCCGTCGGGGCGTCGCTCGATCGGTCGATGCTGCTCCGCGATGGGAATGGATTTCGAAGACGATCACAAACGCGCAGGGAGGCCGTGGCAAACTTGTGCGGTCGTCCATGTTGCGAAGATACGAATACATATGCCCAATAGTTCTCGCTCATTAGCCATGTTTACCTCGATAAGAAGCTTTATTGTTGGACATACACTACACAGTAGTGAGGTGATGACGACGAATACCAAAACTACCACTACGGCTGTACGAAACCCCCTGTGGCCATTGTGACCATACTCCGTGTGGGCCCCGCCACCGGCTAGCACCAGAGATTGTCACGCCCCGACATCATACGCCTCGATTTTCGGCGTTCGATTTTCACGACGAATCCTGATACTCCGGCGCGATCGCCCGGATTGGAACAAACGGAAGACATCCCTGCTCGCCTCACGTTGCTCGTCTGTGCGGGCTGTGACTTTCAGGATTCGAATCAGCCGATCGTTACGAATTCGTCGCTCGCGGCTTTGCTCGCGCTACTATCTGAGTACGCGGCTCGGAAAGTTGCGCGATGCCGGACTGGTCGATCACGTCGACGAGGGATTGCACCGGATCACTGACCGCGGCCGTGCGTATCTCGAGGTTGAACTCGAATACGACGCGCGGAATCTCGAGCGCAGTCGCGATCACCCCTGAGCCCTTATTCGGGTGTTCGTTCGCGTATCGCATCACGGTCTGGTAATCTAAAACGGCAGTCCACGGGTCCTCGTAGGCAGCCCCGTTGTATGTGCGCGCGAGGTCGCGTTCGGCGATCACCGGTTCGTCCCACTCCAGAGAAGTGCCTATTCCCGAATAGCCAAATTCGTGTCGTTTCAGCGGAAAAGAAACAAATCGCAAGAGGGGACGGGCTCAAGGCCCCGCTGTATTCGAGATAGGAGTCGCTAATTCTCAGCTTTGAAATCGATGGCAGTTGAGAAGACTTTCACGAACCTCTAACTATATATGGGAAGCGTAGCCTGCTGATGGTACGCACCAAGCGGAACGGCAAGAAGGCGCGTCGGGTTGGCTGTGAAGTTCCAATCCCCCTACACGCGAAAAGTGGTTCCAGACCACCGCGCATAACCTTTCCGACCGTTCACAGCGGTGCTGTGATAAACATGGATTTGAAGCAATACAGATCGAAGCTGATCGGAAACGGCGACGAACGAGCAGTATCACCAGTTATTGGCGTGATCCTCATGGTTGCGATCACCGTCATTCTCGCGGCCGTGATTGCAGCATTCGTGCTGGACATGGGTGATACGAGTGCTACTGCCCAAGCGACATTCGACGTCGAACACAATAGTTCATCCAATGAGTCAACAGTCACAATCACTAACATTGATAGGCTGGACGACTGGGGAGCTGCTTGCGGTAGCGTGAGTGAAGGCAATCTATCAAACGCTGACCCATCTGTAGGTGAAAACGTGACGGGGTTATCCTGCGAGCCGGATAATGTGAAAATTATAGGTGAATACGAAGGCGAATCAACCATACTGCGATAATAAGATAGAAAAAGAAAGGAATCGGTGACGAAGAGAAACGTGTAATCAGCGTTCACGCATCGATACCCTCGACGAGTTCGACAGTCCACTCACCATCCCTGATATAACGGATGTGGCGGTGTGTTCTCCCTCGAGATCGCCGTGTTCGTCAAGTAGCCCCTCGACGCGGAGATCGTCTTTCGGCAGGGTGATCCCGAGCGAGTTCTGGTCGAAGCGTCTGAATTTGTTCAGCGCCATGCAGCGGGCGGCAACCCGCCTTGATATAAAGTTCGGTGAACCTTGGTTTTCCTGACTTTTTCGATGGGAGGGGATGACGACCGGTCGTATGGCCCTTAACCACCCATCAAACGCGGTACCAGGCGCGGTACGGCGTGAAGACGGCATCGACCTGATTGACAGCGTGCTCGCACCGCTGTTCGTGCTCGCGACGATCTCCGCGGCGGGTGATCTGAATGGCGGCCCATCGGCCAATAGCCCACCGCGCTCGCTCCCTCCAAGGAGCGAAGCGAACGATGGGCGCGCGGCCCGAGGCCAGCGGGGATATATCGGCGCGCGACGCGCATGGTCCGCGTGAATCGGTCGAAGCGAGCGAACCACTTCGGGACCGCCGTCGAGAAACGGATGGCCGAGAAGCGTCGCTCCGATCTCGAGCGGGCCAGCTGGCACGATGCGAGATTCGGGAACGGAACGCCCGTCGAGATCAAGTCAACGATGCACAAGCGTTCCGACGGCCAGCCCGGAAACTGGAAGGTCTACCGGGAGTACCACGAGAAACTCCGGCGGCACGACGGCTGGTACTGTTTCGTCGTCTACCGGCCACATGGGCGATCGGGCTGCACAATCCTACGTGACAAAATAGTCCGCTCGAGCGAGTTCCCACTGCTCCGGTGGCACGGTGGCGGTGATCACCGCGGGACCGAGCAAGCGAAGCTCTCGATTGGCACTATCTTCTGAGTAAGTGAGTCTCTTCCACCGTAATCTCTCATTTCCTCCCTACTCAGAATATATCATGGGAACTGATCATAGGCCGTTGTCTGACGCGCGTCATTAGAGGAACGTCTGGTTTTATAAGGTAGTTCCTGACATCGGAGATTGTGCAACCCAATCAATCACTCAGTCTGAAGATTGTAGACAAAGTCGCCGAACGCGAAGGAGTCCAACCGGAGGAGCTCAACCCACCGATCCACTACGTGATCAACACGGACGCACTTGACTCACTCTATGACGCACGCGACTCCGAGAGGAATCCGACCACAATCGAATTCGTCTACAAAGGTTACACGGTGACTGTCGATAGTACAGGCGATGTGGATCTCGAGAATCGTGTCGCGGCCATCGACCCTGAGAAAACCGCAGTGTGACCCGCTCTGAGCCCCGAGACTGAGATTTGATCTCTTACTATTCCGCGTCAACAGCGGTCTCAGTAGTGACTTTGAAAGCCACTACTCGAGACGAGAGCGTCTCGGCGATCGCTCGGCGCTGCTCGAGCGTGAGGTCGACGCGCTCGAGGACTTGGCGGGAGGCCTAGACGATCGTCAGAACGCCATTGCAGGCACTCACCACTGTTTTCATCTTGTTGCAGTCGTAGCAGTCAGCTGCACGTTCGATCGCGTCTCGTCGGTATGCGTAGTCGCCGTCGGTTCTGATTCGGATACTCGTACACACGACCCCTGAAATCCTCGTTATTGGACTCGCGATATGCACACGACGAGTCGCGGCTCGTGTGCATATTCGGGAAACGGATTCTGTCGACGTGCAACCCCGAGAAGGGGTGTGAAAGAGGTCAATTTCACCACGTCTTCAATTTCCTGTGTCCCGGGAAACCCGGTTTCCAGAGTTACGTTTTTATCCGCTCAATGAACCACTCTGGAGCGTTGACGGGAGCCTGGATTTCGAGGTCTTTCACCCGTCTATATTGATGTTGATGCTGCTCGTCTTGACACTGGTTCCGCCGCTGCCCGTCCTGACCTGAATATCACCTGTATCAATACGGGTGCCGCCGCTGCCAGCCTTGACCTGAATGTCACCTGTATCAATATGGGTACCGCCTGCCTTCTGATCGTCTTTCTTCTGTTTGTCGTCCTTGTGGCGCTTCTTCTGGTCGTCTTTCTTCTGCTTGTCGTCCTTGTGGCGCTTCTTCTGGTCGTCTTTCTTCTGCTTGTCGTCCTTGTGGCGCTTCTTCTGGTCGTCTTTCTTCTGCTTGTCGTGCGCAGAAGCGACCCCGCTCAGTCCAATTGTACTGAGACTTATTCCCCCTGTGGTCCGGAGAATGCTACGACGGGTGCTTGTCGATTTATCCTTGTTCATTCTAATACCGGGTGGATCACACCCACTTCAGATGTGTCTCGGAGCGGATTATAAACACAGTAGAGGCGTTCATATATCAATATCATAATAATATAATTACCAGTATAGCCATATCCAAAATATACCGTATTAATAACGACGTGACCGAATCAATCGAACAGAATAAGATATTAATTAAGTATGAAAAAAAACGATATATGGCTGGAAAAACTAGTAATCGTACGAACAGAGAGAAGCGAGGATAGCGGAACCAGATCCTTCGTCCATTCTATCGTCATCTGCTTAAAGACTTATTTCTCCCAGATCCCTTATTTATCGAATTATTTTGTACAATTCTATTGAGACACCAGCCGACATGGTGGTTAGTACTAACTGGCGTATATATTGTTGGACAGAATTTCGAATATTGATCGTTGAGATTGGATTTGTGTTGATTTCCATCCAACAGGCGATCACTGACTGATTATCGTTTGAACAGGGGAGATCAGACAACCCGTTACATGTGCTTCAACTGGGAGAGAATCGTATCAATCCGCATCCGACGGGGCTCGCCGTGTTCGTCGAACTCGAGGTCGGCCCCGTTCTTCGCGAGCCACTTCTGGAACGACGATGACTCCGCAACGTGGTCGGCTAAGCCCATGAGATGCTGCATCCGGTCGGCGTCGCTCTCGATCGCGTACTCGGCGGACTCGACGAGGCGGGTCATCGCGAACCACCATCCCCGCGATCAGTAGCCGCCTGTATCGATCGTTCAAGCGTTCGTGACAGTTGGGAAAGGTTATTCCCGTATCCAGTAGTAATTGCCCTCGGTAAAATGACAGAGAGAACAGACAGGGTAGTCTTATACTGTGACAACTGTGGGTTAATACAACCAGGTATTAATGTATTAGATGGAGAACTGAAGGCGATGGGGAAAGGTTTCTGCAAGTGTGGCGGAACGAGCTTTACTCTCGCTGAGGACGTAAACTGAGTAGGACCGTTCCAGACAGCACGATCAGCCCGAAAGGTGCCAGTAGCCGCATAAAATCGGAGAGTGAGAAACGCCCTGAGGTATATGGAGACGACTGGGAACATATCGACTGCAGTCGGCGTGGCGGTGGTGTAGCGTAACACGCGCCCGATCCACGGGTGTGCCGAAGGTGCAACTCCTTCCCGTCACAGTCTCCAGCAGAGTTTGGTTGTCGTTCAGTACCGCTTGGGGGGTATCCACCGTCGGCGCGAACCGCTCGGTTCTCGAGCGCCCGCCGAACGGCCACATCAGTCGCTTGATGAGTCGGATGGGCTATGGGCGTTCGACTGCCGACATCGGAGAGCCGATTCGCCGGAACAAACCAGCTACACATCGGCCTCACCGCCGTGGCGGCCGGGCGACGTTTCCGGTCCGGAATCGATACGCCGGCGCCAGCAGCGGAGCCGTGGCTCAGTCGCATGTACGTATCGCAGTCACCACAGCGGTGGGCTTGGTTTCGGTTATCACCGAAAACTCGCGAGAAGTGGTCGGTGACATGGGCTCCGCAGTGCTTGTACGTCGAGTTGTCGACCGACGGCCAGGGCGCGACCGTCATGCTGACTACCTCCAGAAAGCGGTTGCTAACTGGTGTGAGAACGACCGGGTCAAAGCGGCAAATCACGCCGCTTTACGTGTATACCGTATGGGATCGCCCGGATTTGAACCGGGGTCACGGGCACCCAAGGCCCGAAGTATACCAAGCTAACCCACGATCCCGTATTTACTCCAATCGCGCCCACGTCATAAAGCGTTTCGTTACGGTCCGAACGGTTTTGCCCGATGCCGTGATAGCGCCAGCTATGACCGGACTCGAGATGCTGCTTTTGATTCTCGTGTTGGTACTCGTCCTCGTGGCGGCACAGCTCATCGAGGTCGCGAGACCCTTCATCGTCAACGCGGTGGGCGGACTCGTGGTGTTGTACCTCGCCCAGGTCGTCTTCGGCATCGGAGTAGCGGTGACGCCGCTGACGGTTGCGATCGTCGCGATCGGCGGCGTTCCGGGCTCGTTGCTCGTGCTCGCGCTCTCGCTGTTCGGTGTCGCCTTCGTTCCGTGAGCCCTGCTGATCGGCGTCGACCGTCGACTCATACGATCTGCTGTACCATTGTATCGGCGCACCCGCACGGCGGGTCGCGGGCGCGCCGGAACTGACGGAGCGTACTCCGTCTCAGTTTCCGAGAATACGTGCGATGTCCTCGTCGGTCGCTTCGGTGACCGCATCGGATCCGGCGTCGGCCGTCGACGCCCCGTCCCACTCGGCCAGTAACGCCGCGACGTCCTCGTCGGTCGCCTGCGGGAGCGACTCGTTTGCATCGTCGTCGGCGACGACGGCGTCGAAAATCGTCCCGAACGTCGAGACGACCCGGTCCTCGTGGCGCGCCGGATCGAAGTGAAAGTGGGCGTAGGCGTCGACGCTCGAGAGCCGGTTCGTGAGGACGTGCGCGAACTGAAAGACCTCCTTCGGCGAGGTGTGACGAAGCAGGGCGTCGAGCGAGTCGAAACAGACCGTGATCTCCCCGCCGGTTTCGTCCCAATGTTTACAAAACCGGCTGACCGCGACGCCGATCGCGGAGAGATCGGTCGGATCGGTCACCGAATCGGTGACGATCGGCCGGGAAAAATCCGGCTCCGATTCGTCGCCGGCGTCGGTCAGGACGTCCCCAATCGCGAGCTGCCCGAGCGGGCCGTCGATCGTCTCTTCGTCGGGACAGTCCGGCTCCTCGTCGGCGAAGGTGACCGCGAGATGAGCCGTGTCGCTGTCGGCGTAACACAGCTCCTCGCAGGCGTCCGGCCCTGTTCGTCCCGAGTGGACGAGCAACACGTTCGCGGGTGGATCGATCGCGGCTGGCGTCGTCGTGTCCATAGTGACAGCACCGGGACGGGTTCCCGTATTGGACATCGATTGGTTCCTCCCGTCCTTTACCGTTCCGGCCGCGAACGGGGAGCGAAAACGATCTCGGTCGCGTTCCAGCGCGCCGTCGGCGGGTACCGATCGCACTGCGAGCCCAGTCAGAGGTCCGCGTCGCGGAGTTCGATGTCCGCGACGAGTTCGTAGGGATGAGCGTCTTTCCGGATCCCGTCGAGAAGGGTGAACGCCTGGCCGGGCTCGAGGAAGTGTTCGGTCACGACGCGACCGAGCGGCGTGGGTTCGAAGCCGTCGATGAAGTCGTACTGCAGCAGCTTGCCGACGGCGTGTTTCGTGGGGACGTCGCCGAGCATGCGGTCGTTGAGCGCCTTCGCGGCCTTGCCGCCGACTGTGACGTTCGCGAGCGTCTCCTCGACAGCCGCAGCCTCGTCGTAGTGGGTCATCACCGACTCCATCTCGCCTTTGAGGAGTTTGAAGGCGACCTCGTCCTCGCTCATCTCCATCGAGTTGTGGTAGACGGTGTCGGGTTCGACGAGGACGTACACCGTCCCCGTGTCGTGATAGTCGGGGCGGCCCGCGCGGCCGAGCATCTGGTGGAACTCCTGGACCGAGAGCCACTCGATGCCCATCGCCAGCGAATCGAAGATGACCTGCGAGGCGGGGAAGTCGACCCCGGCGGCCAGCGCGGCGGTCGTGACGACCGCCGAGAGCTCCTGCTCGCCGAACTTTCGTTCGACCGTCTTCCGGCGCTTGTAGTCCAGTCCGGCGTGGTAGGGGGCGGCCGAGTAATCGAGCTTCCGCGAGATCTCGTGACAGCGCCGCCGGGAGTTGGTAAAGATGATCGTCTGCCCGCGATACCCCTTCGAGGACTCGGTGTCGAACTCGCGTTTGACGAGCTTGTTCTCGACCCGTACTTTCTCCTGGCCGTCCGCGAATGTGACGTGGCGTTCGATCGGGATCGGACGCTCCTCGAACTCGATGAGCGTGGCCTCGAGCGCGTTCGTGAGCTGTTCGGGGTTGCCGACGGTCGCCGAGAGGTAGACCCACTGCGCGCCGTCGTACTCCTCGCGGCGCGCCGCCCGCTGCTCGCAGGTGTACTTGAGCCGCGAGATGAGGCCGTCGAGGCGGTGGCCCCGATCCTCCTCCTTGAGGGTGTGGACCTCGTCGATGACGACGGTCCCGATGTCACCCATCTCCTTGCCCGTCCGCAGGGCGTGATCGATCCCCTCGTAGGTGCCGACGATGATGTCGGCGTTCGGGTCGAACTGGTTGCCGTTGTCGGCGATCCGGCTCGCACCCACGCGGATGGAGACGTCGACGAGGTGACCGTACTCGTCCTGAAAGTCCTCGTATTTCTGATTGGCCAGCGCCACCAGCGGCACCAGAAAGAGCATCGTCCCCTTTCCGTTGAGGACGCGGTCGATACCGGTCATCTCGCCGACGAGGGTCTTCCCGGTCGCCGTCGCGGAGACGACGAGCTGGTCCTCGCCGTCGAGGAGGCCGTTCTCGACCGCGAGACTCTGGACCGGCAGCAGCGTGTCGAACCGGTCCTCGAGCAGGTCCTGGATACCCGGATGCAGGTTCAACGAGTCCGTCCGAACGGGGTCGACCTCCTCGGTCGTCGCCGAGATGGTATCGAACTTCGTCAGATCGGGATCGAGCTGTCCCTTGAGCAGGTTGACGATCCGTTCTAGGTCCTGGACCTCCAGCATGAGCTCTTCGAGGCGTTCCTTGGCGGCACCCGAGACCGCGCCGCCGCCGGAAAAGGAAAGCTGGCGCTCGAGTTCCCGTTTCGCACAGTCCGTACAGATCCAGTCGTTGTCGTCTTTGACGGCGGTCTCGGTCGTAATCGGCGAGTACCGGCCCGCGCCGGCGCAGTAGCGGCAGGTCCGAACGGTCTTGACCTTATCCTCGAGCTGGTAGCCCGCGAGCATTTCCTGAAGGTCGCGACGACCCGCACTCGAGGTCTGTTCGGAGATGCGGATCCGCTTGGATCGGCGGGCGAGTTCGACGAACTCGTCGGGTTGCCGGGGCTCCTCGCTCGAGCCGTCTTTGAGTCGGAACTTCGCGGGACGGGGGCCGGCCGAGGTTTCCGAGAGTTCGAGCTTCGCGCGGAACAGTCGCTTCCCGCCACGTTCGATGACGACGAGATAGTCGCCACCCGTTTCGTGACAGAAGATGGTATCGACCTGCTGGACCTGCTTCGACACGACAGTGAATAGTAGCGTGGCGTACTTGAGCGATTCGGACTCGAGCGCGTCGATCCCGGACCGACCCGAACGCGCGCCGCCTCGCGGAGTTCGACCGAGCGGTCCCTAGAAGTCTCCGTTGACGATGTCGCTGACTTCCTGCGGATCGTACAGTTGCTCGTCGATGCCGTAGAGCTGCTCTGCCAGCTGCTGGGTGACGGCGAGGTTGGTGATCGGTCCCTGGTAGAGCGGACCGGCCCGATAGATATCGCCGTTCTGGACGGCCGTGAGTTGCTGTGCGACGTCGTGATCTTTCATCGGCTCGACGGTGCCCTGTACGAACTCCTCCCGGGACTCGTACTCTTCACTGCGCAGCAGGATGTTGTCCGGATCGATCTCGAGCAGCGTCTCGTAGTCGACCTCGCCGCGTCCGCTGTGGAAGTCCTCGACGTTAGTGTTCGCGAGCGCGTCCTCGTACCCGAGGTCCTGGAGCGGTTTGTAACTCGTTCCCTCATCGACGATATACGGGAGGAAAACGTCATCCTGGGGCCACAGGACGGCGACCTGGGGATCGTCCGCGGGGACGGTGTCCTCGATCGTCGTCTGGAACTCGTCGTGTAGCGCCTCGAACTCCTCGTAGCGTTCCTCTTCCTGAAAGACCTCGGCGAGTTTCTCGAACGCTTCGTACAGCGTCAGGTACTCGTAATCGTCGTGGAAGCCGTAATCCCGCGAGAAGATGCTGTTGCCGAAAAAGGGCGTCCCGGTCGACGCGACTTGATCGATGTCGTCGTCGCTCCACTGGCCTTGCCCCTTCAGGAAGTTCGGGTCCATGACGAAGACATCCACGTCCTCGCTCAGATCCATGAACTCCTCAACGGTCAGTTCGTCCTCCCAGAGCGCGTCGATATCGTCCGGATCGACGCTCACGTCGGGGATTTCGTCGTAGTACTGCGTGTGGTACCGGTGGGTGAGGTAGAGGGCCGCGGGGGGCTCCTGGCCCAGTGCGATCCCCATGTCGGCCCAGCTACCGTTGTTGGCCGCCCAGTTCTCCGGGACACCGTCGAACTCGACGTCGCCGACCGGCGGCATCGATACTGTATATTCGGTTTCTCCGTCCGAGGATCCGTTGTCTCCGATGCAGCCGGCCATCGCGCTCACACCTGCGAGCGCTCCCCCCGTTCGAAGCACGTTCCGTCTCGTCCACGTCTGTTTCTCACTCATTATAATTTAGGCTAACCTAAAACAGTAAAAGTGTTCCGAAGCCGTCCGACTGATCGGTGTCAGCTATCGCCGGTAACGATGTCGGCGACAGCTTGCCGGTCAAACAGTTCCTCGTCGCCGAACTCGTCGGGATAGATCCCCCGGGCCGCCCGCTCGAGCTGGAAGAGGTGAATGATCGGCCCCTGGTAGGTCATGCCGCCGTAGACGACGCGGTCGTTCCTGACCGCTCGGAGCTCGCTCGCGACGTCGTGATCGCGCATGAACGAGACGATCCCCTGCTCGAACTCCGACTCGGTGACTTTTCCCTGCTGTCTGATCGCGATAACGTCGGGATCGATCTCGAGAAGCGTTTCGTAGTCGATGGTGCCGCTCGCCGCCTGCGCGTCGCCGATGCCGTTCGAAGCGAGCGCACCGTCGACCTGCAGATCGGTCCAGTGTTTGGACTGGGTATCGTCCTCGATGTGGTACGGATAGAACGCTTCGGGTTCGGCCGAGGCGGGGACGAGGACCGCGACCTCGGGCCGCTCGTCGGGGAGTCGAGACTGCACGTCGGCCAGGACGTCATCGTGGAGCCGTTCGAACGCCTCGTAGCGCTCTCGCTCCTGAAATACCGCCGCCACCTTCTCGAAGGCCTCGTAGAGTGTATAGCGGGGGTAGTCGTGCCAGTCGTAGCTGGCCGAGAAGATCGTGTTGCCGACGAACGGCGCGACGGTCTCGGCGATTTCATTGACCTCGTCCCGGCTCCAGCCCAGCCGGTTGATCATGAAGTTCGGATCGATGAGGTGAACGTCGGCCTCGAGTTCGTAGAACACCTCCTTCCCGGTCCCGTCGTCCCAGAGCTCGGTCAGGTCGTCCGGTTCGACCGAGACGCCCGGCAGTTCCTCGTAGTAGTGAGTCCCGTACCGGCTCTGCAGGCCGATTCCGACCAGCCCGTCTGCCTGGCCGAGCGCAACGCCCATATCCGCGTAATCTCCCGTATAGGGGAGCCAGTTCTCTGGAACGGATTCGAACTCGACGGTGCCGACGGGCTCCATCGTGACGGAGTAATCGCTCTTCCCATCTCCCGACCCCTGCGTGCCGAGACAGCCGGCGGTCGCACCGAGCCCGGCGATCGCTGCCCCCGTCTTCATCAGGCGTCGTCTCGTCCGTCTCGCATCGACTGTCATCGAGTTTTAGGCTGGCCTAAAAGTACAAAAGTCTTCCGACTAGCGGCGTCAGGTCCGGTTATCCGGAAGCGCGCGCTTCGGTAGCACCTGAAGTTCGGGCTCGTACTCGACGGTGGCCTCGACGCCGAAGACGTCGGCGAGCAGCTGTTCCGTCACGACCTCTTCGGGCGGCCCCCAGTCGTAGAGTTCGCCGTCGCGCATCGCGACCAGATAGTCCGCGAAACGGGCCGCCTGCGAGATATCGTGGAGGATGACGGCGACGGTGACGCCCTTCTCCTCGTTGAGCTGTCGGATCGTCTCGAGAACGCGGAACTGGTGGTGAATGTCCAGGAACGTCGTCGGCTCGTCGAGCAACAGGACGTCGGTGTCCTGTGCCAGCACCATGGCGATCCAGGCCAGTTGCTTCTGACCGCCGCTCAGCTGGCCGAGTTCGGACTCCCGGAGGTGATCGATCCCCGCCAGTTCGATCGCGCGTTCGACCGCCCGATGATCCGCCTCGGAGACGCCGTCGAAGAAGCCCCGATGCGGGTAGCGGCCGTGATAGATGAGGTCTTCAACGGGGATCGAGCCGAGCGAGTCGTTCTCCTGCGAGAGGACCCCCATTTCGCGCGCCAGTTCCTTGCGACTGAACGCGTCGAGATCCTCGCCGTGTATCTGCACGGATCCCGTGTTCGGCTCGAGGTGCTTCGAGAGCGCCTTCAGAAGGGTACTCTTCCCGCTGCCGTTGGGTCCGACGAGCGCGGTCACCGCTTCCTCGGGGATGTCGAGGCGCGCGCAGTCGACGATGGTCTCCTCGCTCGTCGGATAACTGAGCTTGAGGTCGTCGCCGACCAGTGCGCTCTCGACCGTGTCGCCGTTGTCGTTGGTGATCCGCTCCCGTTCTCGATCCACGTCCTGCTGTGTGCGTGCCATTATAGCTCACCCATCGATTGCTGTTTCCGCATCAGATAGAGGAAATAGGGGCCGCCGATCAGTCCGGTGACGACGCCGACGGGCATCTGGGTCCCGCCCAGCGCGAGTCGCGCACCGACGTCGGCGGCGACCATCAGTGCGGGCCCGGCGAAGAGACACCCGATCATCAGCCGTCGGTAGTCCCCACCGACCGTGTTCCGAACGATGTGGGGGACGACGAGGCCGAAGAAGCTGATGATGCCGGCGACAGCGATAGCGGCGCTGGCGGCCAGAATCGCGACGGCCGAGAGGGAAAAGCGGACCCGTTCGACGCGCATACCGAGCGAACGAGCGGTGTTCTCGCCCAACATGAGGACGTTCAACTGCCGCGCACCGGCGAGCGCGATCGCGATCGCCACGGCCGCCGGCAGGATCGCGATCCGTACTTCCTCCCAGCCGGTGCCCGTGAGCGATCCCGTCAGCCAGGCGATCGCCGTCTGGACGACGCCCAGATCGTCCGCGAAGAAAAACAGACCCTGCTGGAGCGACTGAAAGACCATGTTCACGACGACGCCCGCGAGCACGAGTCGGACGGGGCTCGTCCCGCCCTTCCAGGCGATCGTGTAGACGATCACGAACGCGACCGTCCCGCCCAGGGCGGCGATCAGCGGCAGGAACGGCGTGAGGCCGCTAAAGACGACCAACGTTGCCAGCACGGCGAATCCAGCGCCGGAGCTGACACCCAGCACGAACGGACTCGCCAGTTCGTTCCGCGTCACGGCCTGGAAGATCGCACCGGAGATCGCGAGCGTCGCGCCGGCGATGATCGCGACAAACACCCGCGGCATTCGGAGGGTCCAGACGACGATGCTCGCGGTGCTCATCTCCGGCAGGTCCGTCCCGAAGAGGAACGCCGACCAGGCGTGGAAGTTGAATATCACGCTGGGATTGAACACCGCCTGCCAGGCCTCGAGGAACGTCATCGAGTACTCTCCGAAGCTCACCTGCACGAGTCCGGCGACGACGGTGACGGCCGTACTCGCCAGACAAAAGAGGACGAGCATCCCCGTGACCCATCCCTCTCGCTCTCGGGCGGACGCGTGCCCCTCGACCGACTGCGCTTCTGCCATCGCATTTAGGTGTGCCTAAAAGACGTTTAGTATTTGCGGTTGCAGAACGGTGTGGTATAGTGTTGACACCATCCGCAGTCGGGTCGGATTCTCTCGGCTCGATCCGCCCGACGGGCCGTGCCGTTACTCGAGCAGGTTTATCTCGTCGTCTCCGTTCGGAACCGCACAGATGAACGCACCCCGACGGTCACCTTCGTTGCGGTACCAGTGTACCGTCCCCGCGGGGATTAGCAGCGAGTCGCCCGCTTCCACCGCGTGCTCCTCGTCGCTGATACCCACCGTGTACTCGCCCTCGAGGACGTACTGCTCGTGTTCGACGTCGTTGGTGTGTTTCGGCACTTCGGCGCCGGGCTCGAGGACGAATCGCCGGATCGCGAAGGTCGGCGCGCCGTGATCGTCATCGATCAGAACGCCCTTCGAGAGCCCGTCGGCCGCATCGACGGTCTCGTACTCGATCTCGTCGCCGCGTCTGACCAGTGGCTCCGTCATGGTCTCGAGTCGGTGGCGGATCCACAAAACGGTCCGGGTCGACGGCGTCATCGTTATCGAGCGGCCAGCGTGAGGATCCCGATCCCGAAGCAGCCGACCAGCATGGCGATATAGGAGAGGATTATGCGCGCGTCTCCCCCGCGCTCGAATCCGAGGAACGCGGCGCCGACCGCACCGACGAGCGCGCCGACACCGAGGACGACGAGGACGACGCGCTCGGTTCGGCTCTGTCGGATCGTTCGTTCCGTCTCGCTCGCGGCGGCCTCGAGCAGCGGTCGGGCCTCCTCGTAGACGTCTCGGGGCATCGAGACGTACCCCGGTGCCGTCACCCCTCGCGTTTTAGTTGCGTACGACGGCCGGAGGACGACGGTTCCCGTCCCGGGCACGCGGCGGACGCTGACGGCCGCGAGTTCCGCGAGTTCGAACGACTGGCCGTCCACGCGAACCGTTCCCACCCCGGGATCGATTTCGCCGCGGGAGTTGACCAACTGCATGCCGATCGACGTTCCGACCGGGACCACCAAGAACAACGCGAGCAAGGCCACCGGAGACACCGCGACCGAGCCGACGATCACGACCGCGCCGGCGAGGACGCTCACCGCCGCGGGGAGCGGGCGGAGCCGATCATACCCGGTGTGCTCCGTCCACGTCCGTATCGAGGAGCGGGCCGCATCGTCGTCGACCAGCGGGAGCAAGTACAGCAGCGAGAACGGCCCGCCGATCAGCAAGAGCAAGACGAACAGCGCGAGTCGTTCGTACGCGCCGTTTACGGCGGAGAGAACGAGCACCGCGACTCCGAGTGCAACCACCAGTAGCGTCATTCCGCCGAAAAAACCGACCTGAAGGTACTGACAGAGGCGACCGAGCGTCGACGCCGACGCGCGTCGAGACCACGTGACTGCGTCGGAGTGGTCCGTCATCACTCGTCCTTCGTGTCACTGACAGATAAAATTGTGCTCGATCGGACGAGGAGTTTCGTGTTCGACAGCGCCGCCGCTCAGGGGTAGTAAAATACTGCAGTCAAGTGCCGATACCAGTTCGAATTCGCCTTACAGGCGCTCGACGTTCGTCGCGCGCGGGCCCTTGGGGGCCTGCTCGATGTCGAACTCGAGCTCCTGTCCTTCCTCAAGGTCCGGGCCGCCGATGTCTTCCATGTGGAAGAACACGTCGTCGTCCGCGTCCTCAGTCTCGATGAATCCGTAGCCGCCAGTGTCGTTGAAGAAATCAACGGTTCCTTTCGCCATTGCTTCTAAGGAGAAGCGCCAGGGAGTGATAAAAGCACCGACTCGAGTCGTGCGTCGATATCGAGGGAACGGACCCGCTCGAACCGGTATTGGCGGGTTCAGCGACAGCTCCCCTGTATCGTCTCCTGCAGGCGATGCACCGAGATCGAGACGGAGAGTCCGTTCGGACCGAGTTCCGGGAGCCCAATATTGACTTGGGGGCGCGACCATGAACGGGTATGGCAGAAACCAGGCAGTGGCAACTCGCCAGTCGTCCGGTCGGCGAACCGACCGCGGAGAACTTCGAACTCGTCACCGTCGACCGGCCCGAACCGAGCGACGGCGAGGTGCTGGTCGAGACGCTGTATCAGTCGGTCGACCCCTACATGCGCGGGCGGATGCGCGACGCGGAATCCTACGCCGAACCGTGGAACGTCGGCGAACCCATGCAGGCCGGCGTCGTCGGCGAGGTCCTCGAGTCCGAGGCCGACGAGTTCGCGGCAGGCGACGTGGTGACCGGTGATCTCCTCTGGGCGGAGCACGCGGTCGCCGACGCGGACGACCTCCAGCCGGTGAACCCGGACCTCGGTCCGGTC
>NZ_JAQIVI010000299.1 GCF_028618695.1 Natrinema soli
TGAAGCTCAACTTACCGACCGACTGGTTCGAGAAACTCCTATGTTACAATGTATCGGGATGAGCGTAGAGGAAAATAGGATGGCCGAAGAGTTTCCCGTGTCACTGAACACGCACCCTATGACAGGCCCCTACCAAAGGATGCGGAGAAATGTGCTTCGAGCACGGATAGATGCGTATCCTGTTCACTATTTTCCTCAGACAGCAGCGAACAACAAGATACCCATGGAGTGCCGTGTTGAATAGGGGTAGGGCGTCAGGATACTCCGTGAGATTCGTAGGGTGAAGCCGAGGAGACACCGGTGTCATGGAAGTAGATCTCCTCGACTTCGTTCAGAAGGGTAAGCGGCTAGCCAAACAAGCGTTGGGGAAGCACGCGGGCGAGCCCACCACCGGCGGGTTCGCCCGCTGGGTCCACGTCGTCCTCCACTGTTTCCGCCTCGAAGAAGACCACAGCTTCCGTGAAACTGAAAATCGGCTGGAGTACATGGCCGAGATTCGTGACGTCCTCGGCCTTGATCGGGACGACCTCCCGGACTACAGTACGATCTACAAATCATTCGACCGCTTCAAGATGTGGGTGTGGCGGGGGGGGGGGGGGGGGGGGCCCCCCAACGCCCGCAGTCTGGTCACGTCGCCCTGGATAGCACGTTCTTTGACCGTGGCCACGCCTCAGCGTACTATCTCACTCGGTCGGATCGGTCGGTAGAAACGCTCAAAGTGACGACGCTGACCGATACAGAGTCGCTTGCTGTGCTTGATGTGCAGTGTTACGCCCAGTGGCGCCACGATACGAAGGCTGGGCCGCAGGTCGTCCGCCGGAACGCGGACGACCTGCTGTCCGTGGCCGCCGACAACGCGTTTCAAGACTGGCACACCGAGTACGAGTACTATACGCTCGATGTGGAGCCGCTGATTCACTATCGCGGCTCCTCGCTGAACGCCGTGGCAAACAACGCAGTGATCCGAGAACGAGACTATACACAGCGATGGATGGCTGAGACGTCGAATTCGTCGGTGAAGCGCTCGCTCGGCGATGCCGTGCGAGCGCAGTTCTGGTATCGAGAGTTTCGGGAGATCGTCCTGATGTTCGCCATCTACAATATCGAACAGCTTTGTGAGCCGTTATGACCCCGACGCCCTACCCCTATTCAACACGGCATTTCGGTGGTGCTTTCGCTAGTCGACGGTTAACGAACGACATCGAGCGCGGCAGGAGCGAAGGAAACCCGTTCGCCAGTTGAGTCGAATGTACCGTACGTGAAGTCCGCCCTGATGCAGACATCGTTGGTTGCGTCACGCCGAAATTCATACGCGACGTCGACCGCCTCCTCGCTCACGTCGAGTACCTCGCCCTGTATCGTGATGTCGTTCTCGAACCTGATCGAGTTCTCGAGCGTGACGTCCCACCTCGTCGGCACGAACGGATAGGAGTCGTTTATTAGAGAACGGAGTGATCGACCTTGCTCCTCGATGAATTGTTCGAGACCAATCATCGCCTCGCGGGCATAATCTTCGAAGTACCCGAGGTTCGCGGCTTCAAGATGCGGTGTTCTAAAGACTACGTCGTGCTCAAAGTGCGGCCCGTCACCACTATGTGAACGAGGTGTCACCTCAACGGCGTGTTCGGGCGCGAATCCGAGCGATTCGATCTCGTTCCGGAGTTCGGGCGTGATCGGCTCTGCGTTCCCCTCGGGCGTAATCGTTACGTGGACGATCGTGGCCGTTCCGAAAACCGCATCGTCGGACTCTCGCACGAGACGGTAGGCAATCTGCATATGGCTGTCACCGACCCTGACGGGCGCGACATGAACGAGAATCGTGTCAGGGTAACGAGGGTACCGCTCAATGTCGGCGTGAATCGCGACGGGGGCGTAGGGAACTCCGCCCGAATCGACAATCTCTTCGACCGTGTACCCAACCTCGTAAGAGAATTCCTCAACTGCCTGGATCAGGAGGTCGAATATCGTCGCGTTATGCATCAAGGGACCGTAAGATAGCTCTCCAAATCGAACCTTGTGCCGTAGGAGTTCCTTCATACTGCCTCACTCTGCTTGTACCGATAAATATATTCGGGTCACAATAGTCCCCGACTGCAAGTGGACAATCCGGTATCAGGTGCGACCGCTCAGAATCCCGTCAAATGTGGGACGTGACGAATAAATCTACCGCAGTTAGTACTACTTCGGCGGTTGAACGTCCCTTGTGACGAGATTTTCGCCCAAACCAGCTAATTTACGGTAAGGTTACGGTAACTCAGCTACGCCTAACGATTTCGAGTAGATTCTTCGGTTTGCAGTCGGTGATATAGGAGACGTGCAAGTTCAGTAGTTGTCATCGAATCCTCATCTAATGCGAGTTGAGCAGCGTAGTCGATGGCCATCGCCATGGTTCCCAAGTCATGGCGGATCATAACTTGAGACAGTTTGACGGCGACTTCGTCGCTGATCGTGACAGTTGTGTAGCCTTCAGGTGGCATAATCGACCGAAGGCGACGCATTACAGTAAGCATATCGTAAATTCTGATGAAGAGGCCTCACTCCGACTATCAACCGCCGAAGTAGTATTAGGTCGCTCTCACAGACGATCTGACTGTCATCGCGGTCGTATGCGTAGTTGCAGAGGGTGAGAACCACTTGTGCTGAACGTCAAACTGTTCACGCTCTTCGGTAGACTGGCGGAACTAGCGGAACACGTTGACAGCGATGCAATCGATGAGGCCGTGGATCGGTGCCCCAGTAAGGTTCAGTGACCGGAGGAAACCGTAGGTCCGAGCGGCCTGCTCCAAGCCCCGCTTGGACAGGCCGCGGAACTTCGCCAACCACGGCTGAAGCAGCGACCAGAGACACTCTGCCTGGTTCGTGTGGACGCCCTCGTCGGAGACATATCCCTCGTCGTGAACGACGTACCGGTGATCGTGCTCCATACCTCGGTAAGCTGGCAGTCCGTCGGTCCAGACCTCTCCCAGCCGCTGGGAGAGGTCGTCGGCCTCCTCAATAACCGGTCCGAGATCGTCCTCGTAGTCGCTTCCCTCTTGCGCTGAGACCACGCGAAGCACGTCGCGGCAGGCCGCGACGTGCGTCAGTTCGTCTCCTTGATCCCCTATCCAGCGGGTGCGTCCGCCCTCGGGCGACCCGCCGCGGTCGAGTCCCTCCCGCGGCGGGTCTTGGCCCTTGAAGCCCGAACACACCTGCTGTGTTTCATCGACCTGTGTTGGCCCATCGACTGTCTGGGAAATGCGCTCCCAGACAGTCGGAAATCCCCGACAGAATGCGGTTTCAAACTCTCTGAGCTGGTCATGAAGCGTCGTGTAACACGGTGAGAGGAGACCGGCGATTTGGGTAATGCTGAGCAGTGTGTCAGCGTAGAGAATGAAGGCACTGAGGAACTCACCGGGGGTGAGTTCCGAATCGTAGAAGGGCGTCCCTCGCGTGTACGTGGTTTTCCAGTCACAGCAGCCACACCAGATACGGTCGGAGCCGTTGAGGGCGTGGAGACTGTCTGCGCCACAGTTTGGACAGGAGCGTTCCTCCCAGATCGTCTTGAGAAGCCCCGTAGTCCGGTGGAACACCGAAGAAACGCCCCCTGCTTACAGGGTAGTGTCTGCAATCGTCTGCGGCCGTCGCCTCGTTTTAAGGTAATTTTGGAATGTGGTGTCAACATTTAACTTGATTTGCCTCTATCGGGACCCATGGAGATTTCCTCGATGTTCGACCGCTCCGTGTCGCGAACACCGCAGCGAGACGCAATTGTCGACGTCGCCGCCGGCGAGCGCCTAACGTATTCGGACCTGGCCGAGGAGGTATCGGCAATCGCTGCTGGCCTCGAAGACCTCGGAATCGAACCCGGCGACCGAGTCGCTCTTTGCATGGCGAACAGACCTGAACACACGTCTGTGTTTCTTGCGACGCAAAAACTCGGTGCTGTCGCGGTCTCGTTCAACTTCCGGTTACCGGCCGACGACATCGACTACCACCTCGAAGATAGCACGCCCGCGGTGTTCCTCTTCGACGACCTCTCCCGGGAGTCAGTCGAGCGAGCGCAGGTCCAAGGTGGCCTAGAGTGTGGTACCGTGGTGCACGTCGGTCCCGATACGCCTGAGTTCGCCGTGCCATTCGACGAACTCCGGAGAGAGCCCACAACATCGGAATCGCCGTCACTTGGACCGGAGGACCCCAGCGTCATCCTCTACACGTCGGGCACGACCGGCGATCCGAAGGGAATTCCAATCAGCCGGGAAGCGACCGTCTCCCGTGCCCTGAGTAACTCCCTCGGGCAGGGGTACTATCTCAGGGAGACGATGCTCGGCGTGATGCCGCTATACCACACGGTTGGGTTGCACGGCATCTTCTGTTCAATGATGGCGACCAGTGGGACGTACCTCTGTATGCCGGAGTTCAACCCGGAGTTGGCCGTCAAAGCCATCGACAGCGAGGGGGTGACTGCGCTCCACGAGGCACCTACCATCTTCCAGCACTTGCTCAATGCCGACGCTATGGGGGACACATCGGGGGACTCTGTGGAGACGATAGCCTACTCGGGCGCTCCAATGAGCACGACGCTCTTCGAGGCAGTCGACGAGACGTTCGAGCCGGATCGGTTTACGAACATCTACGGGAACACCGAGACGTATGATCCCCTGGAGTTCGTCGATCTCCGTACCGTTGACGAGCCGACTGTCGCTGGAAACAGCCACACATTCCACCGGACTAAAATCGTTGAACTCGATTCGAGGGACCCGAACGCCGAAGTTGCTGCGGGGACCGAGGGAGAACTCGTCGTACACACCGATTCCCCCGCCTCGTTCACGGAGTATCTGAACAAGCCGGAGGAGACCCGAAACGCAGTCATCGACGGCTGGTACTTCACCGGTGACGCCGCCTACGAGCGCGCGGACGGGAACGTCATCATCACAGGCCGAGCTGACGACCTCATAATCAGTGGCGGCGAGAATATCCATCCGTCTGAGGTCGAGGACGTCCTCGCCGGCCACGAGGCCGTTACCGAGGTCGGGGTCGTCGGCGTGGCTGACGACGAGTGGGGTGAAATCGTGAAGGCCTACGTCAGCGGTGATGCGACGGCCGAGGAACTGGACGAGTGGTGTCTTGAGCATGACGGCCTCGCGGACTTCAAGCGCCCGAGGGAGTACGAGTTCGTCGGGAAACTTCCCCGGAACCCGAGCGGGAAACTCATGCGGTACCAGCTCCGCGACGAAGACGAATAGAGTGAGCCGGCAACCACTCCTGTGGTACTGGCGCCCTACTTCGTTCTCTGGACAGACCAGCCGATTTGACATCACTGATCTGGTCACCCGGAGCCGTTTGAGTCAGGAAGACTTCCCCGACGCAATCCGATTTCAGTCTGCGAACTCCACTCACGGCTCTCGATTAACGCACATTCCGGACTGTCAGTCACTCGCGAGAAGCCCCGTCCGGTGATTATATAGGATTGCAGATGAAACACGATACCGATGTCCGAGCAGGATTTCGACACGATCTCGTGGCGCTTCAACGACGAGACCCGCATCGGGACGGTCGTCCTTCAGCGACCCGACGCAATGAACGCCATCACGGAGACGATGCAGCGGGAACTCATCGAGGCGTTCGACGCGTTCGCCGAACTTGACAAGAACGCTGACGGGGTCGCGGTCAGTGCCGTGGTCTTGGAGGCAGCCGGCGAGAAGGTATTCTGTAGTGGCCTCGACCTGAACGAGATGAAGGGTCTCGAGAACCTCGACGAACGCAAACGGATTCCGGAACTGTTCGCTGAAGCGACGAACGCCATCGAGTCGTACAGCGCACCCGTTGTCGCGAAGGTCAACGGGCTCTGTCTCGGCGGCGGTTTCGAACTCGCGATGGCCTGCGACTTCCGGTTCGCGAGTGAACAGAGCCGGTTCGGTCAGCCTGAGGTTAACTTTGGCCTCCTACCCGGCGGCGGTGCTGCACAGCGCCTCTCAACGATTGTCGGTGTCAGCACCGCGAAGAAACTCTGCATGACCGGCGAACAGATAACCGCTGAAACGGCCCAGGAGTACGGCGCCGTCGACGACGTGTCCCCGGGAGACGAACTTGACGATACCGTCGACGAGTTCGTCGACACTCTCGCGGGCAAGCCTCCGCTCGCCCTTCGCGGTATCAAGGAGGCTGCGAACATGACGCGGCAAGTGGGTTACGAGGAAGCTATCGAGTACGGCGGAAATGTCTGGGTCACCCTCTCCCAGACCGCGGATTACGAGGAGGGGATGGCGGCGTTCGCGGAAGACCGGGAGCCAGAATTCAAAGGGCGCTAACGACCGCCCGCGCTGCGTTTTCCGTTCGCCGGTCCCCGTCTGGCTGCCGGACGCTAACGATTACGACTGATTACGCTACTGCATCGCCGTATCTCACCCCGGGGCCAGCCGGACCCCGGTCGTGCTCTATGGACTCGACTCGGTCTCGAGCTTGAGGTCAGAGCACGGCTTCCCGATGCAGGTGAGGACGTATCCTTCGTCTTTCTCCGATTCAGATAGAAACATACCCTCCGACTGGTCGACGTCACCACCGTCTAGGAGTTTCGCACAGCACACGCCACAGATGCCGCGCCGGCACCGGTAGGGCGGGGACATCCCCATCTCTTCTGCGGCGTCGAGAATCGACTTGTTCTCGGGGACTTCGAGCGTCACGTCCTCCTTCACAAACTCGACTTCGTGCGTTTTCCCCATCGTTATACCCTGCTCTCGTAGGTCTGCTTCACGGGGTCGAGGCCGATTTCCTTGAACGCCTGCTTGGCGACCTCGTCACCCTCGATGACGTCGACGCGATAGAATTCGACGTTCCGCGGGTCCTGCCGCATCCACTCCGCGGCGGCTTCCAGGAGGGCTTCCCCAACCCCTTCGCCTCGCGCCTCTTCTCGAACGAAAACGCCCTGAATTTCGGCGTGGCGGTCGAGTTGGAAGATCGGATGTTCGCCCACGATCCGAATCTCTAGGACGCCGACCGGTTCGCTTGATTCGTTTTCGGCGATCAACACGGTGCTATACTGAGAGTCGACGACCTGGTTTTCGAAGTACGAGAGCCAGTGGTCGTCGGCGCCTTCTCTTGCCCTGTACCGGTCGTTGAACTCCGAGAGGTGGTCGGTGAACGCGTTCCAGAGGTCGAGGATGCGGCCGCCCTCTTCACGGGTCGCCTCATGCACAGTTGTCTTCATGTACCCGAAAGTGTGGTGGAGATTACTTAAACAACGCGGTGCAGTGGACCACCTTGATCAACGCCTAGTGTCGGGTCGCCTCGATTCTCCCCATTTTATCCGCTCGAACGGACTCTCACAGTCCTGACAGTAGTACTGGCTCTTCGAGATCTCTGGACCGAAGTCGGAGTCCTTCACGACGCGCGAAGAACCGCAGAAGGGACACGAGACGTCCGGTGGCGCGGCGTCTTCGTTGTGCCGCATCATCTCATAGCGAACTCTTGGTTATTGCGCGCTTGGAGCGAGTCGATGGTTTCGCGGTCGATCATACCATCGTCGGTGCGGCGGCGCTCGCTGTCCCAGTTCGCTAAATCGATCGGGGCTACGTCTGGAATGGTGACATTCGTGCTGTCCGTGATGTCCTCACAGAGTTCGAGGAACGCTTCGCGGAGTTCGCGGACGGTCCGGTCTGTGAATCCCGCCGTGTAGAGAGGGTCCGTCTCCTCGTCGTATGCAGCCGGACCGATGAACGCCAACACGTCGGGGAGCGTCTCGTCAAGTGCCGCCTGGAACTCGTTGGGTTGCGTTGTTGCGAGGTGTTCGAGCCACCCGTCGTGAAAGTCTACGTGCGAGTACTCCTCTTCGCTGATCTTGTCGGTGAGTCCAGCGAAATCCTCGTGGTCGATGGCGTCGAGCATGAGGAGGACCGCTCGGTCCGTTAACCCCACCTGGACCTCGAACCGTAACCAGTCCGGTGCTGGTTCGTCGACGCTTGCCGCGTTGTGGAACTCGTCGGCGTCCCGGTCCCGGTGAAGCCACGCATCGTCGCGTCCCTGTTCCTGTAGCTTCAGGAACAATTGGCGGACGTGTCCGTACTCGTCCTGAGTGAGGCTGAAGAGCGCGATGTTGTCCGCGAGGTTCGGGCCGAGGAAGCCTTGGTCGGCATACCGGTGTGACAGAGCGAGTTTTGTGTCCGCTATCGCCTGCACGTAGTCGACCGCATTTTCACTCCACGCGTTTGATTCTGTGGCACTCACACTAACTCACCTGCTTCGACGATTTCATCTCCGCCCGTGACTTTGACGAGGTCGTCTCGCCGAACCAGTACCATGTAGGACCAGTCCTCCTCGTCGTAGGTCGTGTCGGCGTAATTCTTGGCTAGCTTGTCGGACGGTGCTTCTACGCTCCCGATGTGCTTCAGGTCGTCACCGGGATTGATTCGCGTTAGGACTTCGTAGTTCATACTGAGGTTCCGGATTCTTGCATCTTCTGCTGGACGTCTTCATCGAGCCTGTCCTTTGACCAGACCGGGTCCCAGACGATCTCGATCGAAACGTCCTCAACCCCCTCGAGTTCGAGGAGGCACTCTTCGATGTCGTCCTGAATCATCTGGTATGCAGGACACCCCATGCAGGGGAACGTCATGTCGACCGTCACGTGGCCCCCGTCGTACCGAACGTCGTAAATCATCCCCATCTCCACGATGCTGACCGGGATGTGGGGGTCCATCACTTCGTCGTTGATCTGCTTCACGAGTTCGCGTTCGAACTCCGAGACACCGTCAAGGGCGTCTACGTCGGAACTCGTGATTCGTATCTCTTGTGCGCTCATTCGTTGTTGTCCTCCGTTCTACTGGGTCTGGACCGGTCCCATTCCCTGAATCTGCTCAATGTACTCGTCGCGCTTTGGGCCGCCTTCTCGCCACCGATCCAGCACATCGTCCCACGAAACCGGATCGTCGTAGCGCCAGCGCCGCTCCTCGGTGTCGTACGCAACCGGCCAATCGAATTCGAGGACATACTCCTCGGCTTCTTCATCGTAGTGAGCGGGGACGTCGATGTCGTTCTCCTCGCAGAGCGGTACGATTTCGTCCATCCAGGCCTGTCGGAGTTCGTCGTTTGTCTTCCCTTTGATCTTGTACTCGAACTGTTCGGTGTGCGTCTTCAGGTTGTCCGGAAGGCCGAACAGTTCGAGCCAGAAGGGGAACATCCACTCTGCGGCTTCCTGGAGGCGTTGTTTCGTCGACTCGCTTTTCGAGGCGAGTCGCCGGAACCACGTGCGGCCGTGCCGGATGTGGAACTGCTCTTCCTTCTCGACTTTCACAAGCGCTCGCTTCCAGGGGCCGTACGACGTATTCTCGTGGATATCGGACAGGAGATTAAGGCCGGCCTGATCGCCGAACGCGTGAAACACTGTCTGCTCAGCGAAATCCTGTAGCTCTAGCTCGAACGCGTATCCGGACCGCCACTCGTGGGGGTCGCGTTCGTAGATGAACTCGTGGGTGTCTTCGCCGAGATTGCGCAGGAGCCGATGGGAGATGTACGCATGTCCAACCTCGTCCTGGATGGTCGAGAGTTCTGCGTTCCGTGCATCCAGGCTGGGTGCGTTCATCGCCTGTTTCAGGAGGACGGGGGCACTCAGGAGCTCGATGTCGGCGTTGACCAACAGTGGCTTCTTCAGGGCCTCCTTGTAGCCTGAAGTCATCTCCTCGACCGATTCGATCATTCTACCGTTCTGGATCTGCTGTTTGAGTTCCTCTTCACTCTGGGGAGGAGCTGTCGATGCCATCAATAAAACGATGTCACTCCACACGTATAAATATACCTCTCACGGGGAACGACGCCGGTCCGGTTCCCTATTTTCCAAGCATCGAGGCTGTGCTGCGGCCTCACCGGGCGTCGTCCCGGTATATTCGACTCATCGGCGGATGTAGCCGCCATCAACGTGGACGACTTCGCCAGTTACCCAGCTTGCGGCGTCGCTTGCTAGGAACGCGACCGCGTTCGCGACCTCCTCAGGCTCTCCGATTCGGCGGAGCGCATACGACTCTGCAATGGTTTCCTCGTGGTTCTCGACCCACTCCTCGGTTGCAGGGGTTCGAACGGTTCCCGGGGAGACGCAGTTTACGCGTATCCCGTCACGGCCGACTTCCTTAGCGAGGGTCTTCGTGAACGACACGTTCGCTGCTTTTGCTGCCCCGTAGACGGAGAGCTGTGGGTCATTCCCCCTGTAGGACCCGCTGGCGAAGTTGACGAGTACGCCGTCACCGCGCTCCAGCATTGATGGGAGGACTGCGTGCGTGCAGTTCAGGGTACCGTACTGTGCGACGCCGATCCACGTGTCCCATTCGTCGGGTTCTGTGTCAACAAATCTCTTGTTGTCCGCGATGCCGGCATTGTTCACGAGCACGTCGATAGCTCCTAGTTCGGCCTCGACTGTCTTGACCATATGCTGGGCGTCGTCATATGAGGAGACATCGGTCTCCACTGCGATTGCTTCGACGCCGTAAGTCTCCGCGATGTCCCTGGCCGTTTTTCGGGCGCTCTCGATGGCAATGTCTGCGACAGCGACGTCGGCACCGAGCGACGCCACCAGTTCCCCAATAGCTGTCCCGATGCCACCGGCCCCGCCGGTGACGCATACGACCGTATTCTCGAAGTTGAATTGCTCTCGAATCGTAGGCTGACCCATACCGAGTACCAACTCACTCCAGCCTAGTTATATTTAGCGGTGGCCGATGACCTCTGTTCTGCCTGCCCACTGTCCCTACTGTCGCGTATGGCGTGTGTTTTGGTTTGTCGTAGCCTCCTAATAGGGCCAGCCGCTGTTGACGGCTGTACAATGTGTTAAGGCGCATTTTGGCCCCAAACTCTCGTAGCGAACATATTTCCAATGCGTAAGATATACTCTAACGGCAGTTGCAAACGCTTGGGTTATGGATCAGATGCTGACGCACACCTCTGGTATCTCTCGCAGTTCGGCTCCCTCAGGCCTTCTACAGCATATATCTGGGGAAAGTGCTGTCTGTACAAATAGTCCATTATATTTAGAAAATGCTCCCGGGGTTCGGGTGTTACAGTACTGTTATCGTAATTCTTGATAGTGGTAACAAACGTATTAGCATTACACGCATAGGTCTGTAATCCTCTCCGGTTAATATCAGTTCGCTTAAGTTTTGACTACTGGCAGGACACACTAATTCACCGTCCGAAATACTCTTACTAAACCTTGTAGCTAAACAGTCACCACCGCGGGAAAGTCGCCAGTACCTCTGATAACGCCAAATTTCGACGTTAGACCATGCACAAACCACACCTGTTCTCACCATCCCAACCACAACTCTCAACCTTTCCAGAACCACGGCTGCAACCGCTAACGTCCCGATCTTACTCCCCCTGTCGACCAACTCGCTCCCGCGCAACGGACGAGCATCCCGTATGATAAAACCATACCATTTAATGTTCTTCCGTGGCATAGAATAACGTATGTCTGGGAATACTGCTCCGCTGAAAACCGTCCTTCGGGCCTTCGAGATCCTGGCACTTCTCGAAGAGAAACACAAGGCAGGCCCCTCCGAAATCGCGAAGCAGATCGGGGTAACCAAGGCTACAGCACACGACTATCTCACGTCACTCGAACAGACAGGATTCGTGATCAACGAGGACGGATCGTACCGTATTGGTTATCAATTACTCGGCCTCTCGACCCGTGTCAAGTACCGGAACCCCCTGTTCAACGCCGCGAGAGCACCGCTCCAGAAGCTCTCCGCTGAGATCGGCGAACTGGTGCATATCGGCGTCCTGGAGAACGGCGAATGGGTTCTCGTCCACCACGAGGGAGAGGTGACGACCGTTGATCTCGGCGTGTACCCCGGCCTCCGATTCCCGATCCACGCGCACGCCGCAGGAAAAGTGATCCTCGCATACCTGTCCGACGAACGGGTGCGCGAGATTGTCGAAACGAACGGCCTCGAACAGATCACCGAGTACACGATCACGGACACCGACGAGTTGCTCGACGAACTTGATGACATCGCCGACACCGGATACGCATACGACAGCGACCAGGTCGTCGTCGGCGTCGGCATAGTCGCCGCCCCGGTCCTTGTGGACGGAGAACCCGTGGGGTCGCTCTCGATCGCGTGCCCGACCGGCCGCCTAAAAAACATTGAATACCGGGAGAACCTCGTCCAGCACGTCACTGAGGCAGCCGACGAAGTCTCGATAAACTACCGGTACAGTGTCTAGGCTGAATCCAGCGTCTGGATACCCGGATCCACGGCGTGTCTCACCGCATCCAGCGCCATGCCAGCCATCACTGTTCGCGCTTTAGCTGGGAGAGCTTTCCACCAGCGACGAGCGTGGCGCGTTCCGCATCGGTGAGGTGAACGCTCGCCTCGAACGTCCAATCGTCATTCACCCGGACGGTGATCTGCTCAGCACCGCCCCGGACTAGGTCGGCGACATCCCCAGCGATCGAAAGGTCGTCCCCCTCCTCAATTCGCTCGTAGGCCGTATCGTCGGCGAACGTCAACGGAAGGACACCGAAATTGACGAGATTCGCGAAGTGAATTCGGGCGAAATCCTTCGCGATGACACCATCGACGCCGAGGACTGCGAGCTCGAGAGCAGCATTCTCACGGGAGGATCCCTGGCCATAGTTCTCCCCCGCAACCACCCACCCGCCATCGGCCGCCCGCGCCTTCTCAGGGAAGTCCTCATCGATACGAGTGAGCGTGTAGTCAGCACACGCCTGAGGATCCGACCACACCGACATCACCTCCGCACTTGCCGGTACGATGTGATCTGTCGTGACGTTGTCTCCTGCTTTCGTCAGAGCTGGACCCCTGACTTCGCTTGGCAACCTCGGCTTCAGGGGGACCGTCCCGATCGTCTCCCCCCGATAGACATCGGCTCTATGATTCGGGCCCACGATCTCGGCGTCGGTCCGGGTCATGTCGTCGGGGAGTGAGACAGCAGGCGGGTCACGGTCGAGATCCCGGGGATCAACGATTTCGCCAGTGATAGCACTTGCCGCGACGACTTCCGGAGATGCGAGATAGACGCTGTCATCTGGATTCCCCGATCGACCCTTGAAGTTCCGGTTGAACGCGCGAAGACTGACCGACTCTGGAGCAGGCACATGGCCTTGCCCGATGCACGCACCACACGTCGACTCCGAGAGGTTCACGCCAGCCGCATACAGCGCCTCAGTCCGCCCTTCACGCGCGAGAATCTCAATGGAGCGTTTTGACGCCGGTGCAACCACGAAATCCGTCTCGGACGCAACTTCCGCGCCGTCGACGATGTTCGCGACCGTGGCAACGTCGAAGTATGAGCCATTTGTGCAGGTGCCAACGATACATTGATCCACCGGTGTACCTGCGACCTCTGACACTGGGACGACGTTATCCGGCATTGAGGGCTCCGCGATAAGCGGTTCGATGGCGCTGAGATCGACCTCGATTCGTTCCTCGTAGGTCGCGTCGTCGTCAGGCGAAAGTTCCCGGAATGCGTCTTCGCGTCCTAACCGCCGAAGGTGTTGGCGAGTCCGGGTGTCGCTCGGGAATAACGCGGAAGTTGCCCCTAGCTCGGTGGTCATGTTCGCGATCGTGCAGCGTTCCGGCACGGATAGCGACACAACACCCGGACCGGTGAACTCAAACACGCTCCCCACGCCGCCCTTGACCGAGAGACGCCGCAAGAGTTCGAGGATAACATCCTTCGCGGAGGCCCACCCGTCGAGTTCACCAATCAGATGTACCTCAACGACCTCCGGAACGTTGAGCGTGTACGGTTCACCACCCATCGCGAGCGCCACGTCGAGCCCGCCTGCTCCGATACCGAGCGCGCCGAACCCACCCATCGTCGTGGAGTGTGAGTCACTTCCCAGAAGTGTGGCGCCAGGTTCGATAAAGCGCTCCCGGTGAACCTGATGACAAATCCCGTTCCCCGGCTTGGAGAAATGGCCACCGTACCGCTGGGATACTGTCCGAAGATACTTGTGGGTCGCCGTGTCGTCGCCGTCGAACTGGTATACCTGATGGTCGGCATATGTAACGGCGACGTCTGGCTCAACCTCGTCGAACTCCAGTGCCTCAAACTCGATCCACACAAGCGGTCCAAGGACATCCTGTAACAGAACCTGATCAATTTCAACGTCGATGGTTTCCCCTGGTTCCAGTTCACCGCCCGCACAGTGCTCTGATAGCAGTTTCTCTGTCAGTGTCGCTCCCATACGTGTGACACGCTGGCATCTCACTGAAAAACTATCGCTTTACTTTTCAGGAGATTATCTCAACGCTATGCTCGTTCCGCGATGGAAAAACGGGTCTGTGCAGGACGAGTCACTCGTTACAGGTTCCGGACGAGTTCTCTGGCGTCAGACTCGGTCAGCGGACCGTTCTTCTCTGCGGTCTCGATCCGGATTGCTGCCAGCGTCTCATCGACACGGTCAGGGGTCGGTTCCACTGCCGCGTTCTTGAGGAGCGCCCGCACGGCACCTCGGCCGGTGTCCTTTCCGAAGAGAAGTTCTCGTTCTCCCCCGTACTTTGCTGGGTCGAATGGCTCGTAGGTACTCGGTTCTTTGAGCATCGCGGCGGTGTGCATTCCGCTCTCGTGACGGTACGCCCGGTTTCCGATTACCGATTTTCCTGGGGGGACATCAACACCGAGCGACTCGTGGACCGCCCGACAGACGGGAACGAGTTCATCAAGCGTGAGTTCGGTGGTGTCGCCGCGCTCGGCGAGCAGTACCGCGACCTCCTCAAGTGGTGCATTCCCGGCGCGTTCCCCGATGCCGCCGACCGTTGCGTCGACCGCTGACGCACCAGCGTCGACCCCTGCGACAGCGTTCGCAGTCGCCACCCCCATGTCGTCGTGTGTATGGATGGCTATGGCCACGTCGTTGCCGACCGCATCACCAACAGTCGTCACAGTTTCGGAAACTGTATCGGGCGTACCGGCACCTGTTGTGTCTGCAAGTGTGACATGTTTCGCGCCTGCTTCGCTTGCTGCGTGGGCTGTCGCTGCGAGGTACTCGTTGTCGGCCCGCATCGCGTCCATGAGCGTCACGCCCGCGTCCACGCCACCATCGATTGCTCGTTCGACGTTTGAGACTAGAAGATCACGGGCCTCGTCTTTCGACTTCCCGAGTGCGTACTCGAGCTGCACGTCCGAGGTCGTTACGATGACCTCGATTTCGTCGGGATCGACCTTGAGTGCCGCATCGATATCCTTCGGGAGTGCCCGGGCTAGGGCAGCTGTACGGAGACCGAGATCATCCGCGTAACGAAACCAGGATTCACGATGCTGCGCACGAGGGAACGCCACTTCGACACGGCCGATGTTGAGTTCTGCGAGCTGTGTCAGTACGCGTCGCCCTGCTGTTTCCGATATCTGGAGGCCGGGCACTTGTGCACCTTCTCGAAGTGTGAGGTCTTTGAACGCGACCATGGCTGGTCTTTCCCGTTTGAGTTAATAAAGATAGGGTTGATCCCTGCAAGTCTCCGTGTCTCTGCCGCCCAGATTACAGCGTGACGTTCCCCACGCGGTCCATCACTCCGTCGCGCAATTGCGGTTACTGAGGCTCGGAATTCTGATCCGTCGTTGGTGCGTTCAGCGTTCGCTCGGTCCATTCCGCGAGGACCTCTTCGGAGTGCTCTCCAATGCTAGGGGGGTTCCGGTATTGTGCTGGACTGAACCGCTCTCCGCTGACCGGTGTCAGGACCGTCTGTAGTTCGTCTTTGACGTCGTTGTTCGACTGGAACCGTGCGAGCAAATTTGCTGCCTCTAGACCCGGGTCGTTAATGAGATCCGAGGGCTGGTTGACCGGTGCCGCGGGCACGTTTGCTTCGGTTAGCCGCTTGAAGAGCGTTGAACGGTCGTCATCTCGGAGTCGTTCTTGGACTATCGTGAGTAGTTCGTCCTTGTTAGTGCGCCGGTCCGCTGCCGTCTTGAACCGCTCGTCGTCCCGGAGTTCGGAGAGGTCCGCCGCCTCACAGAACGCGTCCCAGTGTCGGTTATTGGTGACGCCGACGAACAGCCATCCACCGTTCAATTCGAAGACGTCGTAGAGCCCCCAACTTGGATGAGACGCACCAAGTGGCTCGGGGTCACGACCGTACTTGTCCGCGTAGGTCTGCCAGTACCCCATCCAGTGGGCGGCGGACTCGAAGAGCGTGCCGTCAACCCGCTGTCCCTCTCCGGTTTGTTCCCGTTCACGAAGCGCGATCATCACACCGAACACACCGTAGATTGCGGCCCCCATATCCGCGATTGACGTCCCGACGCGAACCGGTTGCCGACTGGCTTCCCCTGTGACGCTCATAAGCCCGGACATAGCTTCGGCGACGACGTCCATCCCTGCATAGTCGCCGTAAGGCCCCTCTTGAAACCCCTTTATCGAGAGATATATTAGTTCGGAATTTTGCTCCCGGAGGGTCTGGTAGCCAATGCCCAGTCGTTCGGGCGTACCACGTCCGAGGTTCTCGATAAAGACATCGGCGGCGTCAACGAGGTCGTACAGGGCCGCGAGGTCGTCCTCATCCTTTAGGTCAATGGCGATAGACCGCTTGTTTCGGTTAAGCGCATTGAATATTGCGTCCCCAGACTCCCCAGAGGATCGAATCGAATCACCGTCTCCGGGCCGTTCGATCTTCACCACGTCGGCGCCGAGATCTGCGAGCATCGAACTCGCGAACGGTCCCGCAACGATGTTCCCAAGTTCGAGAACCCGAAGATCACTCAGCGGACCAATCCTATCGTTGTCGCTACCCGTATCGGTTGCGTTCGACATAGAATCCGGTCGTGTAGCAACTCTCTTAAATGTGTTGGCGTTCCCCACACAAGCGCAGCCGTTGAATCCGGGGCTCTGTCGATTTACACTCATGGGATTCTATATGGCTAAAATTTCCCGAATGTATGCTGCCAGTGCTCAAGCAACCAGCAGTGGGCTTGGTCACTTGCAGAGGCGAACATTTTTCCTGCTTGCCGAGTTCTTTCGACTCGATGTCCCAACGTACGTTCGACGACATTGAGTCCGGTGAGTGTCATTATCTCGGCAGCTTTGAGGCAACGGAGGCGGAGATGCTTCGGTTCGCAGAACGGTACGACCCAGCGTCCTACCACGTTGACCCCGATGCCGCAGAGGACTCCATCTACGGCGGTCTCATCGCAAGCGGATGGTACACAGCTAGCGCCTGTATGGAACTCGTCGCGGACGAGTTCCTCAGTAACACCCGGAATATGGGGTCGTTCGGATTGGATGAGTTACGGTGGCCGACGCCCGTTCGCCCGGGGGATACGATCAGTGTCCAAATCGAAATCGTCGATTTAACTCCGTCGACGAGTCGATCAGACCGGGGATACGTCGTGATTGAGGTAACCGGGACGAACCAGGACGGAGAGACCGTGATTTTCTGGCGAGCGACGAACATCTTCGGACGATAGACAGAGCATCGGAGAAATTAACCCGTAGTTTTAATAGTAAACCGACTACATTGCGCATGAAAATGGTAGACAATGACTTACTCATCGAACAGGCCAACGAAGCTCGTGAAATACTGTCAAAAATCCAAGACGAATGTGATATCCCGTCAGTTGCACACTCCGCCTACCAAGCGGACGTTTATTGCCACGGTATCCTCTGGGAGTTAGGTGCCGAAGAGGCATATACGCCGGAACTGTCGCCCGATCAGAACGAGCGTGAATGATCATGCGAGATAACTTCCGTCCGCTCTATAACGAGAAAGCGCAGGACAGCGACCACTGGAACAAGTACATGGAGACGATGCCGCGGGAAGACCTTGACGACCTCCACCTGCGGCGCATCCGCCGGAACGTCGAATACGCCTACAAGCACATCCCATTCTACAACGACCTATTCCGGGACGTGGGTATCAAGCCACGAGACATCAAAACACTCGAGGACTTCAACACGAAGGTCCCCATCCTCGACAAGCCTGACTTCATGGAACTTCAGGAACAGAACGACTCTCCCTTCGGCAGTCGCGACCCAGCAGGCCCGGAACACCAGCTGTACCGGTTCCAGACAAGTGGGACGACAGGGACCCCGCTCCAGGAGGCGATGTCACTCCCCTTGACGATTAAGATGGGGGAGAGCTGGACGTACGGCTTCTGGAACTGTGGCATGCGGCCAGACGACCGGTTCTACTTCGCGTTCCCGTTCGGAACATTCGTCGGATTCTGGAGTGCGTACTGGGGGGTTCGTCGCCTTGGCGGGGTCGTGCGCAGCGGCGCCGGCCTCTCGACCGAGGAACGAATCAAAGATATTGTCGACTTCGACCCCGATGTCGTCGTGCTGACGCCGACATACGCGACCCACATGCTGGAGAAGGCCGAGGAGATGGGAATCGACCTCTCGGACACTAGTGTCCGGTTTACGGTCCACGCCGGCGAAAAGGGTCCATATGTATCCTCGATCCGGAACCGCATCGCAGAGGGCTGGGGAGCAAAAGTCTGGGACCTCTACGGCCAATCTGAGAGTCCTTTCCTCGGTCCGACGATGGATATCGACTCTGGTGGCGTGCATCCGTGTGAGCCGTATTTCTACTCAACGGTCATCGACCCGGATACAGGCGAGGTCCTCGAGGAGAACGGCACGCGTGGAGAACACGTCGTTACGACTCACATTCCTGGGGCACCAGGTCTCACGCTCCGGTACCGAACGCACGACATTGTTGAGGTCTACGAGGATCCCTCTGACGTTTACGAAACCGATATCACGTGGAAGTTTTTCAAGGGAAGCGTTCTCGACCGGTCGGACAATATGCTATCGATCCGTGGGACCAACGTGTACCCCCGTGCACTTGAGGAGATCATCACCGGTGTCCCACGTGTTGCAGATCACTACGAGATACATGTCACACGGGAGAACGGTAACGACCAGGTCGAAATCAAGATCGAAGCTGAACCTAGCAGCAACTCCTCAGAGTACCGTGACATCGAGGAAGACATCCAGCAGGAAATTAAGGAGGCCGTTGGTGTCACCGTCGAGGTGCAGGTCCTGGAACCGAACGAACTACCGCGGTACGAACTGAAGGCCCGGCGGTTCTACGACCACCGGGACGCCAACTGACCACAACCCACCCACCCGTGTCAAAAAATCACACCCCTGACACCGCTTCCCGCTACGGCCAGTTGGCCGGTACCCTCTGCCTGTGGCCGCTCCCCGGGGCAAGGACACCTGTAGGGAGCGTGCATGGATCGCTAGAACCATTTAACCGATCCCGCGACTTCCTTCTTGGTAGACCAACGATGCGGCGCTACAGTCCCATCGTCTCCTGTGAACTCACCCACGCAAGTATTGTCTGCTGTGCTTCTCCGCACATGGAGCGATGACAGTGGAACAAATCCGGATCCGGACAGGCGGGCCGGAAGGGTTCAACAGTGCGTACGTCCTACCCGAGCGCGGACTCCTGATCGACCCGGGTCCGCCAGGGGAAGAGTCATGGAATCAGTTACGGCGCGGCCTGCGCAATGCCGGTGTCGCCCTCGATGATGTCGTCCACGTCGTTGTAACTCACTGGCACGTCGACCACGCGGGCCTGGCGCCACGCATCGCAGAGACAGCAGATGCGCAGATCCACATGCATGAACGTGATGCACCACTCTTGGCGACATACGCGCGCGAACGCGAACGTCGATACCATCGTGACGCAACGACACTCGAGGCTTGGGGGGTTCCTGCTGAACGTGTGACTGACGTCCACGCCGCGGACATCCCCTCGGCCCTCCCGGACAAAACCGTAGTCGAGACGCACGTGGAAGGTGACACGGTTGCTGGCACAACGGTTATCCACACTCCTGGCCACACTGCGGGTCACCTTGCTCTCTCCGTGGATGGCCACGTGTTCGTTGGCGACACCGTCCTCCCCACATATACGCCGAACGTCGGCGGGAGCGACACGCGCCTCGCCAACCCACTCGCGTCGTTCCTGCGCTCAATCAACAGACTCGAACGCGCCGACGGTGTACTCCACCCAGGACATGGTTCCCAACTCGATACCCCCAAACGACTCAAAACAATCCGGAACCATCACCAAGGTCGGAGTCAGCGCGTATTCAACTGGGTTAGACGACTGAATCGCCCAACGCCGTGGGATATCGCAAAGGAGCTATTCGGTGAAATGCAGGGTATCCACATCAAGTTCGGCGCGGGCGAGGCAGCCGCACACCTCGAGTACCTGGTCCAGAACGACATCATTGCAACAATTTCGACCGATCCACTGCGGTTTGAACTCAGGCAGGGTGCAGACGAAGATACAGTTTCCACAATATTCGAATAGCTGGTGGAGTAGTCTCATGCAACCCAGAGACCCGGGCACGACTTTATGGTCGTGAACCGTGTCAGGATATCTGTGTACCGAGAAATTACCGCCGATGTCTACGACATTACAATTTCAAATATGAATGGAGGCCGGTACCGGGTGTTCCTGTTCGACGGGGACGCCCCAACACTCGTCGACGCCGGTCTTGCGGACACGACCGACACCCTTGTCGAGCAACTGGCCGACCTCGACATCATGCCGGAACGCCTCGTGGTCACGCACGGCGATGGGGACCACGTTGGCGGTGCCCCAGAGATTGCGGATGCGTATGGCCTGGAGACGTGGTTTCCCGAAGGGCTGACGGTCGATGGCTATACGCCTGACCACCAGTACGGGGACGGCGACACGGTCGGCCGGTTCACCGCCGTCCACACGCCGGGCCACGCTCCCAAACACTACTCGCTGGTAGACGAGGCCGCGGGCGTCGCCGTCCTGGGGGATGCGGTGTTCGGCGCGGACGCCCGCGGGTTGCCTGCCGGCTACTTCGTACTCCCGACAGGGTTCTTCTCCGAAGACCTCAATGCTGCGGATGAGTCACTGACGGCCCTCCTCGATTACGAGTTCGACGTCGGCCTCGTCTACCACGGATCGAGCGTCACGAAGGACGCGAGAGAGAAACTCCGCAAGTTCGTGGAGTTCAACGGGAAACCGGCAGCATCTCGCTGATCGGCCGCCGATCTGCCGTACGTGCGGCGGCACAATCAGAACAGGCAAACAATTTTAGTGGCAGTACGTGAAGCCTGATGTGTGAACTTACGACGCCTTTTCAGACCGGAGTGTATCGCAGTCATCGGCGCCTCACGGACGGAGGGAAAACTTGGGTACGAGGCGATGGCGAATGCCGTTGCGTTCGACGGCCCCGTATATCCCGTGAATCCCTCTGCAGAGGGGTCTGTTCTCGGCGAACCGTCCGAAGCGTCCGTAACCGACATCGATGAGCGTGTGGACCTAGCGCTGCTCGCCGTCCCTGCACCGGTAGTACCGGAGGTTCTGGCGGAGTGTGGGGAAGCAAACGTCGGCGGCGCCATCATATACTCCGGGGGGTTCGCAGAAGCGGGCGAGGACGGTAAAGCGCTACAGACCGAGGTCACGGAGGTCGCTGACAAGTACGGTATCGCACTTCTCGGCCCGAACACGAGCGGGTTCGTCGCACCGGCACAGAACCTCTTCACGTCGTTCGCGGGCGGCGTCGAATCCATCGAGCCAGGTGGTGTGACGATTCTCGCACAGAGCGGTGGGGTAGCCCATCAACTTGCGTTCAGCGCACACCGCGAGGGCCGGGGAATATCGACGATGGTAGGACTTGGGAACCGAGCGAATGTTGGGTTCGAGGAAACAGTTCGGTACTTCGATGATGACCCCCAGACTGACGCCATCGTCCTCCATGTCGAGGGCACCGACACTGGGCGCGCGCTTGTGGAGACCTGCTGCGATGCCGACACCCCCGTCGCGGCCTACAAGGTCGGGAAGGCGGACGTCGGTGACTTCGCGGAGTCACACACGGGCGCGCTCACGGGCGACCACGACCTCTACACGGCCGGGTTTGCGCAGTACGGCGTGTCCACGGTCGACTCGACGACCGAACTCCTCGACGCGGGCGTCGCACTCGCGGACGCGCCGTCCCCTGACGGCCCGAACGTCGGCGTCGTCACCGCGCAAGCGGGGCCGGGGATCGCCATCACCGACCGTCTGAAAGCCGCTGACGCGGAGTTTCCGACGCTCACAGACGAGACGCAGGAGGCCGTCGAGGAGATCCTCCCGGGGATGACCTACTCGGCGAACCCCGTTGACACGGGTCGACCGATGCCCGAGTTCGGCGACGTGGTCGCGGCCGTCGCGCGCGACGAGAACGTGGACGTCGTCATGGTCTACGAACTGTACGAGCGAGCGTTAGGGTACCCGACCGAGGGCCTCGAGGGGCTCGTGGATGAGGTCGACAAGCCGATCGTCTTCGCAACCGGGGGCCCCGACGCGGTGCTGGCCGACGAACTCGCCGGGCTCGAGTCGCTCGACATCCCGACCTTCCGGACGCCCGAACGGGGTGCCGACGCCGTCGCGGCCCTCGTGCAGGACGCGCTACGAAACGCCGATCCGGACGCCGCCGAAGCCGAAGAGGTGAGCCGATGACCGATTTCGACGCGGACGAGGCGTCCGAGACGACTGACGCGATCGATTCGATCGAGGCGGCGCTCGCGGAGGACCGATCCGCCCTGACCGAACCCGAGGCGAAGCGGCTGGTCGC
>NZ_JAQIVI010000003.1 GCF_028618695.1 Natrinema soli
TCGCTGACCTCTTGCGGGATCAGAGCCTTCAGGGCGGGTTCGTCTGGGACTGGGTGAACCAGGACCTGAACGACGTGACCGCGGACGGCGAGCCGTTCCAGTTCTACCACGAAGACGGTCCCGACGGCGCGTTCTCGCTGAACGGGCTGCTCTGGTCGGACCGTCGTCCACAGCCCGAGCTGTGGCAGCTCAAGTACAGTCACCAGCCGGTCGGCGTCGCGGACGCCGACGTCGCCGACGGCGAAATGTACGTCACGAACCAGTACGCCTTCACCGGCCTCGACGCCCTCGAGGGGTCGTGGGAACTCGTCGCTGACAACGAGCCGATCCAATCGGGCGAGCTCGAGCTCGATCTCCCGCCCGGAGAGTCTCGGCGCGTCTCGGTTCCCCTAGAGAAACCGGACGACGTCGAACCCGGAACCGAGTACCGGCTGACCCTCTCGTTCACGCTACCGGAGGAAACGGAGTACGCCGACGCCGGCCACGAAGTCGCCTTCGAGCAACTCGAGGTTCCGTTCGACGTCCCCGAACCGGAGCCGGTCGATCCCGACGCGATGGCCCCGCTAGCGGTCTCCGACGGGGACGATATCGTCGTCTCCGGCGAGGGCTTCGAGTACACGTTCGACGGGGATCTCGGCACCCTCTCCTCGATGCAATACGACGGAACGGACGTCCTCGAGCGAGGACCGCTGTTCAACGCGTGGCGCGCGCCGATCATGAACGAAATCCAGCAGTGGGGCAGCTCGCCGGCGTACAGCTGGTACGACGCGGGGCTCGACGACCTCACCCATTCCGTCGAATCGATGGCCGTCAATCGGGCGGGCGATTCCGTCGTCGACGTCGCCGTCGAGAGCTTCGTCGAAGGGGCGGCCGCCGACGTTCGGATCACCCCCGACGCGACCGAGTTCGGGAACGACGGCCTCCTCCGAAACGAGCCGTCGGTCGTCGAGGGCGTCTCCGGGACCGCTGTCGAGTTCGGCGACGGCAGTTCGCTCGCGTTCGAACAGTCGGACAGCCTCGACATCACCGACGGCGAGCTGACCCTCGAGTGCTGGGTTCGACCGGGCGAGCCGCAGGGCGGCGGCGACGCGCAGACGTACATCTCCAAGGGCGGTCGACAGTACCTGCTCAAGCGCCGTCGCGCCGGTCGCGACGGCTATCTCGAGTTCGTCTTCAACGCGGGCGGCGGCTGGCAGGTCGCCGATGCGCCGGTTCCGGACGACTGGACGGACGGCTGGCACCACCTCGCCGGCGTCTGGGACGGTACCGAGATGCGATTGTACGTCGACGGCGAGGAACGAGGGGAAAGCGCCGCGTTCGACGGGTCGCTGACTCACGTCGACGCGCCGACCGAGGTCGCCCCCGGCGTCGCGGACGGAACGGCGATGGACAACGTCCGGATCTACGATCGCGCGCTCTCGACGGCCGAACTCGAGACGCTCGCGGACGATCCGATCGACGGTGCGGTCGCGTGGCTGAACCTCGACGAGTTCGAGGACGTCGATCGGGACGGTCCCGGGTTCGAGACCAGCTACCGGTACCGCGTCTACGGCTCCGGTGACGTGGTGCTCGACGTCGAGACCGACCCGAACCGCCAGCTCCGGAGCACCGTCGAAGGATGGCTTCCAAAGGTCGGCGTCCAGCTTGAACTCCCCGAGCGGTTCGACAAGTTCGAGTGGTACGGTCGCGGCGAGCTCGAGACCTACCCCGACCGCAAGTGGGGCGTGCCCGTCGATCGGTACGCTGGATCGGTCGACGAGCAGTACGTTCCGTACCTGCCCCCGACGGACAACGGGAACAAGGCCGACACGCGATGGGCGACGCTCTCCGACGGTGACGTCGGCCTGCTCGGCGTCGCCGGCGATGCGAGCATGAACGTCAGCCTCGAGCAATGGGCGAACCTCGACGCGGCCGCCCACCAGTACGAACTCGAGGACCGCGGCTCGGTCGGCTTCAACCTCGACCACGCTGTGACCGGCGTCGGCGGGACCCCGACGGACCCGATCGACCGCTACCAAGTTGAAGCGGAGTCCGCGACGTTCCGGTTCGTTCTGCGGCCGTTCGCGACCGAGGAGGCGGACTCGATGAATCTGGCAAACCGCGGCTTCCCCGACGAGGAGTAGGGGAGAGCGGTAGGACACCTCCAGCATCAATGGGAGCAGAGAGTTTCGCTCCCCTCTCCCGTTATATGCAATCGATCAGTGAGTGACGAGTATGGAAACCGAGGTCACGGTCTACGGCCCGCTCCGGAGCGCGACCGGCGACAAGACGGTCACGCTCGAGTGGTCGGGCGGGACCGTCGCCGACGCCGTCGCGGCGTTGGTCGATGCGTACCCGCGCGCGGAATCGCACCTCGGCG
>NZ_JAQIVI010000030.1 GCF_028618695.1 Natrinema soli
CCGGCCGCCGTCTCCACGGATTCGTCGTGGTCGAGCAGGTGCGCGTACCGCGTGATCTTCGCGTCGTCTCGAGCGATGCCGGGGAACCGAACCGTGACGCCGCGGCCCTCGAAGGGGACGCCCGCCGCCTCGAGGTGGGACGCTGCCAGCGGCGCTTCGAAGTCCGGTAGCGTCTCGAAGCCGACGAGCAGGGCGTCGCGGTCGTCGCTCGCGAGGCCGGCGGCGGTCGAAACCGGATATCTGGCGGTCGGCTTGACCGTTCCGCCGTGTGTCGGGACGAGCGCGTTCGAATCCGTGTGCGACCCCGCGTAGGCCTCGCCCGCGATATCGTCGAAGAAGTCGAGCGCATCGCGGACCGCCTCGCTCCCGACGCGCTCGTAGGGGTGTCCGTCGGGGAGGTCATCGAGCACTTCGAAGGGATTCACGAGCGGACCGTCGCCCGCCGGCGCGTATCCGAGCACGTCGATCAGCCCGCTGGCGTGGCGGAGCGTGCTCTGCTTGTACGAAACCAGCCGGACTTGCACGTCTCCCTCTGCTGCGGCGAGCGCTGCGGTCGCACCGGCGAGCCCGCCGCCGATGACGAGGACGTCGTCCTCGATCGCCATTTATCGACTTCCTCCGTCGAAGGCCGCGAAATCGACGGCCGCCGTTTCCGCGTCCGCGCTCGCGGGATCGCGGTCCCTGTTCATCGTCGTCGCGTGCAGCGCGTAGTTGAGCATGGCCTGCGAGAGCTGTTCGCCCCACAGCGCGTGACGCTCGCCCTTCCAGCGCTCCTGAAAGAGTTCGTCCAGCGCCTCCCGAACCGTCTCCTCGTCGTACTCGGGATGCAATTCGTTCGCCATGTTCTGACAGCAGAAGCCGCCCTGGCAGTTCCCCATCGAGGCGCGCGTCCGGATCCGGACCGCGTTCAGATCCGAGCCAGACTGTGAGATCGCGTCTCGAATTTCCGCGCGCGTTACGCCCTCACACTGGCAGATAACCGGGTTCGGCTCGTCCGTCTCGAGCACGTCGCGCGCCCGGCTCCCCAATCGCTGCTTGCTCCGGCGGGCCACCGGCGAGCGCAGCCCGAAGTCGTCCATGGCGGCCTCGAGCGTCTCGACGTGCTCGCTGCCGGGCAGGGGTTCCTCGGCGGTCGTACAGGTGGCGGTCACGCCGAGTTTCTCACAGACGTGGTCCGAAATCTCCTCGGCCATCGCCCGGTAGGTGGTGAACTTGCCGCCGACGATGCTCGACATCCCCGAGACGCCGTCGCGGTCCGCGTGATCGAGGAGGAAGAAGTCCCGCGTGATGTCGGTCGGGTCCTCGGTGCCGGTTCCCGGCGGCTCGTACAGCGGCCGGACGCCCCAGAACGAGCGGACGGTTCGGGCCTCCTCGAGGATCGGGACGAGTTCCGAGAGGGTGTCGATCATTCGGTCGACCTCCCACCCCGCTTCCGGGTAGTCGTCCGGATCCGAGACCTCCTCGTCGGTCGTCCCGAGGATCGCCGTCGTCTCGTGGGGGACGACGATGTCGGCGTCGCCCTTCGGCCGGCAGCGGTTGATCACCGTGTCGACCTGCCGGACGTTCATGATCGTCATCACCCCCTTGGAGGGCCGGACCTCGATCTCGAGATCCGCCATCGCACCGATCTGGCCGGCCCACGCGCCGGTCGCGTTGACGACGTAGTCGGCGGTGATCGCCTCGGTCGTCCCGGGCGTCGCGTGCGTGCGCTTCCCCGGTCCCGACTCGTGGCGCACCTCGACGCCGT
>NZ_JAQIVI010000300.1 GCF_028618695.1 Natrinema soli
GGGCGACACCGGCCCGGATCTCGCCGAACTGACCCGCGAACTGCCGCCGCCGACCGCGGCCGCCTATAGCGCGCTGCGGGCGCTCCAGCGGTCGGTCGTGCGGTTGTACGGCCTCGATCCCGAATACACCGACATGGAGGCGGCGATCGAGACGGCCGCCGAGCGGGACACCGATATCGCGCTCATCGACGAACCGATCGACGAAATCATGCAGGACCTCTCCCGTCGGCTCGGGCCGCTGACGATCCCGAAAACGATGCGCCGGATGCAGTCGATGGGACCCGGGGAGTACGCCGATCAGATGGAACTGCTATCGCTGCCGTTCGAGGAGATCACGAGCGGCGACGACGTCCAGCCGGCGATCGACCACCTGCGGCGGCTCCTCCCCGAGGTCGCGGCCGTGCTGATCGACCGGCGCGACCGCGCTATGGCGGAGCGGCTCCACGCGCTCCGCCGGGAGGAAAACGATGTCGTCGCGGTTATCGGCGCGGGACACCACAACGGTATCGAACGACGGCTCGAGGAACTCGAGTCGGCGAACGCGGACGGCGCGTCGACCGCGACGGTTCTGATCAGAACGCCGGCTCGGTCGGTGACGCGAATTCCGATTCGGTGAGAACGCGACCGGGCGGTCCGGTCAGTCGTCAGCCGGTGCGACGTGGCCGCCCTCGAACGTCGCGTCGGGGACCGTCCCGTCGTCGTTCCAGCCCCGTTCGCCGTAGTACTCGGCCAGCCCCTGCTCGAAGTCCGGGATTTCGTAGGGGAGGGTGTCGTCGCCCCGGTCGAAGCCGCGCTGGTTGTTGAAGTGGCGCTCGAGCGTGACGATCTCGCCGCCGAGTGCGAGCAGTTCCTCGTAGTCGGCGTCGAGCAGCGTCTCGAAGCGATCGTCGGTCATGAAGTCGCGCGAGAACTTGCAGATGACGGCGCTGTCCTTGATCGCGTTGATGTTCTCGAGTTCGACGAGTTTCGGCGGTTTCTCCTCGAGACCCTCCTTGTCGAAGGCGTCGTCGGCGTCGACGAGCGGGTACTCGTAGGGGTAGAACTCGGCGTACATGTGGTCGGCACCGCGGTTCGACGTGGCGAAGGCCAGCCCCTGTCCGTTCAGGGTGCGGCCGTCGTGGGCGGCGAACTCCATGCCCTTGACCGACCAGTTCTCGACGCCGAGGTCGTCGTGAATCCGATCGACGCCCTCCGCGAGCGTGTCGCCGACGCCCTCGCGGTGGGCGATTTTCTCGACGAGGTCGTGGATGAGGTCGGCGTTGCCGAACTCGTCCTCGCTGGCGAGGTAGGCCGCGACGGTGTCGCCCGCCGAAATGGTGTCCAGCCCGTACACGTCGCACAGCTTGTTCGACTTCATGAGGTCGACCACGTCGTCGATGCCCGAGTTCGAGCCGAAGGCCATCAGCGTCTCGTACTCCGGGCCCTCGGTCTCGAGGCCGGACTCCTCGTCTCGCGTCGGCAGTTTGCACGCGAAAGCACACGACGAGCAGGTGCCCTTCTTGTACTTCTTCTCCTCGACGCGGTCGCCGCTGATCCCGTCGATCCCTTCGAAGGTGAGTTCGGAGAAGTAGTAGCTCGGCAGGGCCTCGACCATGTTCGCGTACTCCGCGACCGAGGTGGTCCCCTGATCTTTCATCGGGTGCTCGGCCTGGGCGGCCTCGCCGTGGATCTCCATCTGGAGCGGCGGGATCTCGACCTCGCGGGTCGAGTCGCCGTCGAAGGTGACCGCCTTGACGTTCTTCGCGCCGAGGACGGCACCGAGGCCGCCGCGGCCGAAGGCCCGCTCCTCGGAAGTCATGATCGAGGCGAAGCGAACCCGATTCTCGCCAGCGGGGCCGATGACCGTCGTATGCTCCGAGCCGAGGCCGTGTTCGTCCTCGATGTACTCGCAGGTCTCGGGAACGGTCGCCTCCTCGAGTTCCGGAACCGCCTCGAACTCGACGCCGTCGTCGGTGACGTGGACGATCACGAGGTCGTCGCTCGCACCGGTGATCTCGACGGCGCTGTACCCCGTCCCGGTGAAGTTTCGCGAGAGGAAGCCGCCGGCGTTCGAGGAGAGCAATCCGTCAGTGAGCGGCGAGACGCCGGTCGCCGACATCCGTCCGGTGAAGCTCATCGTCGAGTGCTGGAGCGGCCCCGTCGCGAAGTACAGTCGGTTGTCGGCCCCCAGCGGATCGGCGTCGAACGGGATCCGATCGTGGGCGAGTTTCGTCCCGAGCGCACGCCCGCCGATGGCCGACTCGAGGACGTCGTCGATCTCCTCGGTCTCGGCCGTTCGCTCGCCGACATCGATCGAGCACAGCGGTCCTCGTACGTGTTTCATAGTACCACAGTGATGGACACGGCTGCAAAACGGTGTCGGTTTTTCGGGCGTTTCCGGGCGGTTTGACAGTGTTCAGACAGAATTCGATCGGCGGATCGGCGACGGTGTCGGCGGCGGTGGGCTGGCTGTATCTCTTCGTAGTGATCGGTGCCGTGCCTGTCGCGGCCGGATCAGCCGCTCGAGGAGACGGTCATCGACGATAGTTACGAGCAACTCGAAGCCCTCGAGGAGACGGTCGATACGTCGGACGAACGAACGGAGATCGGACGAACGAACGGAGGTCCATCGAATGATGGCTGGTCGACCGGCTCGCCGAGCCCCGCGGGCCGAGCGTCGCGTCGGCGTCGACTGCGTAACGGAGTGCGACGGCGACTACACCGGCGTTCCGCACTGCTCGATGGCCTCCCGAACCGCCTCGGTCCGGCCGATGAGCGTGATGTGGTCACCGCGTTGCAGTTCGACGTCGGCGGACGGAACTTCGTTGGTGCCGTTCCGGCTCACGAGCGCGATGAGGACGCCGTTCGGAAGTTCGCTGCCGACGTCGACGACCTTCTTTCCGACGAGGTTCTCGTCGGTGATCTCGATCTCCTGGACGTCGCCGGAGCGACCGAGTTCCGACATCCAGTTCGAGAGCGCGGGGCGTTCGATCACGTTGTCGATCGCCCACGCGGTCGATTCGGCCGCCGAGATCGTCTCGACGCCGAGATCCTCGAATGCCGACGCGTTCGACGGATTGTTCGCCCGAGCGATCACCGTCTGGACGTCGAAGTTCGACTGCGCGAGCTGTGCCACGAGGAGGTTCACGTCGTCGTCGCCGGTCGCCGCGACGAGGATCCGAGCGTTCTCCGCGCCCGCCTCGCGTAACACCTCGACGTCGGTTCCGTCGCCCTGACGGGCGGTGAACCCGTCGTTGCGAAGGTCCTCGAGGGCCGCGAGGTCTTCCTCGATCAGGACTACGTTTTCACCGCGCGCTTCCAGTCGTTCTGCCAGCGATCGACCGACGCGGCCGCCGCCGATGATGAGTACACGCATGGGTATCACGTCGAGTTTCTCCGCGATCTGTCGAGCCAGGCCGCCCTCGAGGACGACCGAGACGAGAATGACGAGGAAAACCGTTCCGACGAGGAGATCCGCACCGGCCTGATTCGTCGGCGCTGCCTCGGTCTGCAACCGAATGGCGAACAGCGTCGCGACCGACGCCGGGATGATGCCTCGCGGGCCGACGAAGCTCATGAACAGCGTCTCTCGGTACGTAAACCGGTCACCTCGGGTCGTCAGAAAGACTAGGAGCGGTCGCAAGACGAACATCACGGCCACGACGACGGCCACGCCGCCCAGCCCGAGGGCAAACAGCTGATCGAACTCGAGCAGTGCCGCGAGCGTGATGAAGACGAACGAGAGGACGATCAACGTAATATCGCCTTTGAACGCCTCGATTTCGTCCTCGTAGGGGAGGCCAGCGTTCCCGAGGATCAATCCGGCCGTGGCCGCGGCCGCCACGCCCGCCTCCGAGAAGACGTAATCGGCCGCCCCGAAGGCGATGATCGCTCCCGCGAGCGTGAGCAATCGAGCGTTTTGCGGCGCGTTGTCGGGCGAGAGATCGACGTACTGAAGGACCGACCAGACGACGGCCGCGATGACGACGCCGACGAGTAACCCCGTCCCGAGCCGTTCGGCGAACAACTGGAGGTAGAGATCTGGAGTCAGCGTCTCCTCACCGAGGGTCATCGCCTTGAACAGCACGACCGCGAGGATCGCCGCCGTCACGTCGTTAACGATTCCCTCCGTCTCGAGGGTCGCGGCGACCCGGTCTCGGACGGGAACGACCTTCAGGATCGGCGTGACGACCGTCGGGCCGGTCGCGATCAGCAGCGCGCCGATCAACAGCGCGATGTCCCAGTTAGCCCCGAGGAAGAAGTGGACCGCGGCGGCGGTCCCGAGAAAGGCGATCGCCGCGCCGATCGTGGTCAGCCGAAACACGGCCGTTGGCGCTTCCTTAATCTTGGAGATCTTGAGGTGGAACGCCCCCTCGAAGACGATGATGGCGACCGAGAGCCCGACGATCGTCGAGAGGCCGCTCTCGCCGAAGGAGTCGATGGTCAACACGCCGAGCCCTTCCGGTCCGATCGCGACCCCGGAGGCGATGAGAAAGAGGACGCTCGGAACGCGAAATCGGGCCGAGAGGAGCTGTGAAAAGACGCCGAGTCCGACGATCGAGGCGACCAAGAGGAGTAGCTCGCCGCCCCCTTCTGCCCCGCTCATAGTCGTCGCTGCCGCCTCGTGATCGGTCGGCATCCTCCCACCGCTGGTCCGTCCATTCGTCTCGGTAGAATCAGTCCAGGCGGTTAACTCCTGTGAGAAATAGCCGTTCTGTGGTCGAGACGAGTACCCACGTCGACCCCGATTGGACCCTCGAAGGGGCGACGACCGGTCATCATCGCGCCGGAGACGATCAGTCGTCCTCGTAGATCCGATTCGCGCGGTCCTCGAACCGCTCGAGGATGACCCGACGCTTCTTCTTCATCGTCGGGGTGAGCATGTCGTTCTCCTCGGTGAACTCCTGTGGGACGAGTTCGAACCGCTTGATCGTCTCGTGTTTCTCGAAGGCTTCGTTGACCCGGTCGACCTCCTCCTGAACGTACGCACGGACGCGGTCGTCGTCACACATCGCCTCGGGGTCGTCGGGCAGGTCGATCCCCTCTTTCTCGGCCCACTCGCGGACGTGCGCCGTGTTGGGGACCAGCAACGCGCCGATGAACTTCTCGCCGTCGCCGACGACCATCGCCTGCTCGACGATCTCGCTCGCCGCGAAGGCGTCCTCGAGCGGGCCGGGCGCGACGTTCTTCCCCGTCGAGAGGACGATGATCTGTTTGATTCGGTCGCGGAACTCCAGGTAGCCGTCCGGCCGCAGGTGGATAATGTCGCCGGTGCGGAACCATCCCTCCTCCGTGAACGCACCCTGCGTCGCGCCGGGCTTGTCCCAGTAGCCCTGTGTGACGCTCGGCCCCTTCACGAGGAGTTCACCGACCTCGCCGGGGTCGTCGGCGAAGGCTTCCTGGTCGGCGACGGTCTCGTCGACGGTCACGTCGACGTTGACCAGCGGTGCGCCGATCGTGCCGATCTTCACGGCGTCCGTCGGGTTCGTCGAGACGACCGGCGAGGTCTCGGTCAGGCCGTACCCCTCGTAGATGGGGAGTCCCATCGCGTGGTAGAGCCGGCAGAGCTCCGGCGAGAGGCTCCCGCCGCCGCTGATGAGCAGTTCGATCTCGCCGCCCAGCGCCTCGCGAACCGTCGAGAAGACGAGTTTGTCCGCCAGCGCCTGTTTGGCCGTCAGGATCGGTCCCGGGGAGTCGGCCTGCTGGTACTCGACGCCGACATCCGTGGCCCACTCGAAGATCCGCTCTTTCGCGCCCGACTCGCTGGCCTGCTCGCGGATGCCGTCGTAAATCTTCTCGTAGACGCGGGGCACGCTCGTCGCCGTCGACGGGCTGACGGTACTGAAGTCCTCCTGCAGCGTGTCCGGACTCTCGGCGTAGGCGACGCAGGCACCGCTCGCGAACAGGACGAAGTGACCGGCCGTCCGCTCGAAGACGTGCGCCAGCGGCAGGTACGACATTGCCAGCGACTCCTCGTCCAACGTCGGGACGTCGTCGCCCTTGTCCGGGCGCGGTGCGAAGCGCTTCCGGATACCGTTGACGTTCGACCGGAAGTTCTCGTGAGTCAACTGAACCCCCTTGGGCTGCCCCGTCGTCCCGCTGGTGTAGATCAGGCTCGCGAGGTCGTCCAACTCCGTCTCCTCGATTCGCGCCTCGTAGGCCTCGAGGTCGAAGCGCTCCTCGCCGCGGGCGTAGACGTCGCCGAGGGTGACGATGTCCTCGCGGTCGTCGTAGCCGTCGATCTCGTCGATCGAGACGATGAACTCGAGGTCGAGTTCGTCCTCGACCGCGAGAACGTTCTCGAGCAACGCCTCGTTCTCGACGACGACGCCGTCGGCGTCGGGGTCGTCGAGCAGGTACTCGACCTGATCGGGCGAGGAACTCGTGTAGACGGTGGTGATGACCGCGCCGGCACCCAGCAGGGCGAAATCGCACTGGGCCCACTCCATTCGGGTGTTGGAAAAGAGACCGACCCGATCCCCCGTTTCGACCCCCAGCTCGCGGAAGCCGGCCGAAAGCGTCCGGACGATATCGCGCATCTCCGCGTAGGAGATGCTCCGGAACTTGCCGGGCGTGGCGGCGGGCAGAACCGAGTCCGTCAGCGACCGCTCGTAGATCCCACCCTTGTACTGCTGCGCCGGCCGGTTCGAATTTCGTTCGGCCGATTCCTCGAACATCCGGGCGAGCGTCGTCTCCCCAATGACCTCGTCCTCGTACTCTCGTTCGGCGTCCCGCCAGTTCATATACGCGTGAGAGTAGCTCCCGTGCGATAAAACGTGATGAAACGGGTTTCATCTGCCGGCGGGTTTATCGCTTCCGTTCGATCCGCCGAAAACACCGCGAAGACGCCCGAGAACTGCATCTCAACGGAAAAGAACCGAACGTTGATTGTCGTCGGGGCGACTGTTCCGGGTCCTCGTGACGGCGCTTCGGTCAGCCCGAACTCACTCTCGGTGCTCGAGGTAGCCCAGCACGCCGCGCGTGTTCAGTTTCGCCTCCTCGCTCGATTTCTCCGCTCCCCAGACGTCGGTCATCTCGGTTGCGTCCGCAAAGTACTCGACGACAGCCTCGTCGTCCGCGAGTTCCCGACGTTTGTCCGCGACCGCGTCGACCCACTCCTCGAGGACGGTCGCGTACTCCTCGAGGGCCCGATCGGCGTCGTCGCCGACGTATCGCGGCCCGAAGTGGGGGTAGCAGAAGACGTCCGGATCGAGCGCTTTCAGCGTCTCGACGTCCGCGAGACACTGCTCGAGGTCGAAGTTCGAGGGCGGCGACGTTTCCCTGGTCTCCTCGATCTTCGGGACCCAGATGCCGGCGGCGTCGGCGACGAAGACTGCATCGTTCGCGGGATCCTCGAAGACGACCTGATGGGGCGCGTGGCCGGGTGCCGCGTGAACGCGCAGTTCGTGCGTTCCGAGATCGATGACGTCGCCGCCCTCGATCTCGACGAGCCGTTCGGCCGGAATCGGCTCCGGTTCAACGTAGTGCGCCCACTGCTCGCCGACGGCGTTTTTCGTCCCGGCGACCAGGCGGGAGGGATCGATCAGGTGATCGGTCCCGATCGGATGGACGTAGACGTCGGCGTTCGGGTAGTCCGCCGCGAGAAACCCCGCGCCGCCGGCGTGATCGAGGTGGATGTGGGTCAGCGCGATAACCGCGAGGTCGTCCCGAGCGATACCGACGTCCTCGAGGGCCTCGCGGAGCAGGTCGTAGTTGGTGCCGATACCGGTGTCGACGACGGCGGGGCGGTCGTCGTCGATGATGTAGACGGCCCCGTACTCGTCCGTGCCGTACATCCCCGTGTCGAGATAGTAGAGATCCGAACAGTCTCCGCTCGTGACTTCGCGGACGTCTCCGACTTCCATATCGATAGCCCGTCACCGCACGGGATAAAAGCTCGCGTCGCGGCCAGCCGACGCGAACGCGACGGCTCGAGAGCCGTTACAGACATTACACCCCGACCTCTTGCACACGGTAGATGAACCGAATCGGTCACGAACTGTCACGGTTCCCGACGACGAGATGAGCCACGATACGTCGGATCGGGTTCGCGTCGGCCCGGTCGTCCCCTGGTTCACGCAGAATTCGGTCCCCTGGATCATCAGCGGATTCGGCGGGCTCTCGGTCGTGTTCCTCGTCGGTTGGTTGATCGCGTTCGCGGGGCTACTCGAGATCGCCGATATCCTGCTCAGTTGTATCACCGTGGGTGGCCCGGCCCTCGGTCTCGTCTGGGGCGGCTATCTGCTCACTCGAAGCGACATCGACAAGAACCGGTACGCTCGCGTTTGCAAGTGGTGTCTCGGCGGTGCAGTCGGCTTTCTGGGGATTAATCTCCTGCCCATGCTCGTCGTTCCCTGGACGCTCGCCGGGAACCTCAGCTGGGCGCAGTTCTCCGTCAATGCGGGCGGCGTCGCCGGATTCGCAGTCGGCTACGTCGAAGCGAGAGCGATCCAGCGCGAGGTCGAAGCGACGGCGGCCACCGTCCGTGCCGAACAGCTCGAGGACGAGCGGGCGCTCCTCACGTATCTGAACGACCTCCTCCGACACGAGGTGCTGAACTCCTCGCAGATCATCGGCGGTCACGCATCGCTGTTACGCGAGCAGTACGAGGACGAACGGCTCCGCGATCGTCTCGAGACGATCGAAGGCGAAAGCGACGACCTCGTCGGCGTCATCGAGGACGTGCGGGCGATGCTCGACGCGAACCGAGGAGCCGGAACCGGCACCGTCGACCTCACCGCGTTACTCGAGGCGCAACTGGCCGAGTGTCGCGCCCGGTTCGACGACGCCGCGCTCGAGGCGACGCTGCCCGACGCGGTCGCGGTCAGGGGAAATCAGGGACTGCAGTGGATCTTTTCGAACCTCCTCGAGAACGCGATCGAACACAACGACGGCGACGCGCCGCGCGTTCGCGTGACCGTCGACGCGGCGCCCGAGACCGTGACCGTCACGGTCGCCGATAACGGCCCGGGGATTCCCGAGGCGACTCGGGAGTCGCTGTTC
>NZ_JAQIVI010000301.1 GCF_028618695.1 Natrinema soli
ACTCACGGCGAGATCAATGAGTGTCCTGTCGAAGTCGCGGTATTCGAGACTGCTCTCTACTGCCTGGGTCATGAAATACTTCCCGAGCTGGTAAATGAGCGCGAATGCGACGACGAATAAGACGACAGTCGTGACCGCGCTGACAAGTGGCGGGATATACTGCTGCGGATCGATGGGTATTGCTTGTTGGAGTGGTAGCATAGCGGACTCTCCAAGAACAACGCAGGACTCATTTAAACAAATTTCTCTTCGACGTAACCGATAGGAAGTCACACTTCGGCATGCCCACAGTTGCGCCTCGCACCTCTCCGCGCCAACAAACTACCCTGCAGGTCTCTCGCTTACTTGCCCCGCCCTCATCAAGGACAGGAGTCAGAATCTCTCGATAGTAGTGGAACGGAATGTATCACCTGGTGGCAGTGATATTATCGGTGGACGAAATACCTTTTATAACCTCTAGGTTGGTCAAACTAATTGATACACATTCTCCGGGTGCTGGTTCACTCTCAGTATACAGGTGTGGGGAAGATGACCCTTTTGAAGCAACTGCTCGCAGACTTCGAGGACGACATCAGGCAGTCTACGACGGCGAGCACAACGTCACATCATACGAGTTGGTGTCGATTGTCTCCAACGGCGTCGGTGTCGGGAAATCCTCGAGCACGAAACTCACCGAGGAAAAGATCAGCGCCGCGGAGTTCGACGACCCAGTCCTATTGGGCGTCGACGAGCTCGGGTTAAACGATCCGGACACGCTGCACATAATCCAGTTTATCAACGGCCTCGACGAGTTCGTCGACAGCCACGGGATGAGCCGCAATGCTGCAATCAACTTTCTCGTCCGAGAGAGTCTTTGGAATCGGTGATCGTGACGTATAGTAAGCGGAAGCCATGTCGCTTCAAGGAGTGGTGGCTACCAACTATCTCATCCTATACATCATTACATTCAAATATATAAGTCTATATATTAATAAATAATTATACTTATTATAGAAAATTAGGGACGACATGGTTGATGCGGATCATCTAAGAGGAAACCCCACAGATGACGATTATTAAATTTCTACGCAACTGCAGTGAGTATCTGGACTAGCGACACATATACTATGGTGCAGGGGTCGTCCCAGAGATCTGACCATGGTGATGGTCAACCTAAAGGACGGCACGAGCAAGCGGTTCGATATCTATTAGCTACTTGGCAACGGCTTAATCCGCCATCGTCGTTCGGACCCTCCTGGAGCGTGACATCGGTCACTTCTACCGAGAGGTCACTGACCGAATCAAGCTGACCCATTCGACCGTCGCTCGAGACATTAAAAACCGCGGACAATACGAGTGACTGTAATAATTCTCTTCTTGCAACTCATATGTAAAATCCTGAATAGCTATTTAGTTCTTGAAGACGTCCACTGCCAGTGGAGGTACAACAATGAGCACTAATCTGCCAAACCCCGAAGAAGTCGATATTGACGACCTACAGACCCTGATTGAGAACCTACCAGAGGAAAAACGCCAAAAGTTGATGTCACAGCTGGATCTGGGTGATGTCGGCGATCTCGGTGGCGGAGATATCGGTATTTAATCAAGTTCGGTTCTGCTCACCTACGTCGCTTTCTCATTCAGTGGTTTCATTATACGGGGAGTCCGGCGGTCAAGTCCCTCGCTGGGTGGAACGGGGCTAATGCTCGCTGTGCTACACCTCCTCCAGTTCGAGTATTCTCTCATTCCACTACACGGTCCGTGCCTCTATCCATTCGGCACTCGGGTCTGCTATAGGGATTAGCAGAGATACTCATAGATTCGTGGTGAGTTGAGCGTTGGCAGAGCTGTCGAGAGGTACTCGTTGACCTCGTCGAGCGTTCGAAACAGCCGATTGGCTCGACCGTCTCTGAGTTGCCGCCAGCAGTTTTCGAGCGGATTCATTTCCGGCGAATGCGACGGCAGGTACTCTAGAAGCAGGCCGTCGGCGGCGGCCTGCTTCTTCAGTGTCTTTGCGATGAAGTAGCTCGCGTTATCCAGCACAATTGCAAGCTTCTCCCCAAACTCGTGCTGAACCGCTCGAAGGAAGTACTTCGCTACCTTTGCATTGAATCGGTCAGGCGTGAGAGCGACGAACCGCTCGCCATCGTCGGTGACTTCACCCAGCATGTTCATCTTCTCACGAACGCCCGAGACCGGCAGTCTCGGGCGTGAGTTCACCGGGAACCAGTCGGGCTTTTGCTCGGTCGCGACTTTCTGCGTATGTTGATCGATCGCGACGATCCGGTAGTCCTCAGCCTTCAGTGCCGGCCACTTTTTTTGAACTCCGCACGCCAGCGTTGCTGTTCTTTTGGGTCGGCCTCGTAGTGGATCGGCCGGGCTGTCTGGACCGACAGCCCGGCCTTCTTCATCACGCGATACATGTGCGCGAGGGAGTACTCAACGTCGAAGTGCTCAGCGATATATTCACGGACGAGTGGCGGTCTCCAGGATGGTGCGTCAACTCCCGCTTCCGACGGCGACGCCGCGAGCGTCGCCGTCAGTTCATCCCACTGATCGTCGGTGAGGCGAGAAGGACTTCCGCCACGGGGGAGGTCGCCGAGCGCGACGCCTTCGCGCTCGGCGACGATGTCGAGCCAATCGTAGACAGTCTGCTCGTGCCAGCCGTATTTCTGTTGGATCTTAGCGGGTGAAAGGCCCGATTTGTATTCGATCGCCACAATGAGGCGCTTGATCGCTTTCGGATCACGCTCCGTGCGCAGTTGCTCGCGCAACTGCTCCTCATCGACACCGATCAACTTTTTGCCGTACTTCGTCATATCAGCCTATACGCGCCCTGAAACTATGAATTAGACTCCTGATCCCTATAGACAGGAGACAGAATAGAATCAATATTGACTGTCTCTCCGACATTGATCCCAGTCAGTTAAAAATGGATTGTCAGGCCCTAACTACGAGATCAATCCCGTTAGTCGTCAGTTGGATTTGATGAATCGAAGTCATCCGTCGACCGAGTGTGTGACTCCTCACCAAGCCCGGAAACACTCCGTCGTGCACTGGCCATCCAGTCTTCGATATTCTCCGCAACATAATCCTTGCTTCCCCAGCCAACGCCGATGGCAACCGCCAGTGCCAGCGCCACTCCGAGCGCGCCGAAGAACGCTACCACTGCCGCTGTGAAGAGTGTTGTCAACACGGTTGTGCTGAAGCCGATCGTATCCAGTGCGATCGTGATCGTAATATAGTAGACGAACAGTTTTACGCCGAGTCCAGCCAGTGTCGTCAGCCGGGTTGCATCAACATTGGCGACGATATCCTCGAGAGCATCTGCCACGAAGACGCCAATGACTAGTACGAGCAGACCACCGATTAGGGCTGGAACGAAGGCCGCAAAGTCGTTCAAAAGCTGTGAGAGGGCCGTGATACCAAGTGCATCTGCTGCAGTCAACAACGTGAAGAAGTAAACAGCGTACTCAACGAGTTTCCCAGTAGCGGTTCCGATGCCACCAACGGAGGTGGCTACATCTTCTAATGGTGTCCCCCGAATATGGGTGCGAATCCCGAAGCCTCTGACGATTCCTGCGACGATGTCACCAAGTCGTTGACCAATAATGAAACCAATAACGAGGATGATTGCGGCTGAGAAGATGACCGGGAGAAACGCACCAATCTCTGAAAGCGATTCCGAGAGAATTTCGATTCCGAGTACGTCAGCCGCAGCGAGTGCAGCGTAGAAATACACGATGTACGCGACGAGCGTGCCGATTGCGCTGGCGATACCACCGTCGGTATCAGTATCGCTTTCGAGCGGTGTGCCCCGAGTATGTTCTGAGAGGCCAATTCCCTCAAGGATTCGGGTAATAACTCCCCCAATAATTCGGCCGAGAATCCAGCCGATCAAGAGGATAATAACGGCACCGAAGATCGCGGGAATAAATGCGATAATGTTTGCGATGGTTTCCTCAAGGAAACCAGGAACCTGTGCTTGGAGTATGGTATGACCGCTAGGTACTGTTTGTGAGGACATTGGTATTGTTTCTCGCCATATCCAGAGGCAATCACTGCCACTGGATGTACTTTCAATATTTAACGTTGGGAAGGTAAATATATCGGTTCAGGTTGAAATAAATATGTATGAAATTTGTCTTTTATGGTGATAAGACGCCTGGAATAGCCCGAATTAGAAGATATCATTTTTATTATATGTTGGGGCAAACGATTCTACCGACGGAGCAGGCCAAGTTTCTCAGGGCTTGACCCCGGGGCGGTTCACGTGGCATGCGTAGAGGACGATACCAACACGCTCGAGCCATGGCTGTGTTCGATGCGAATCCAGCTGGCAATCAACATGATCTGGTGTTCACAAGCCACTACGTTCTTGTCGAGCTCGCGACTGTACTCCTCTATCAAAAGAACCACGGGCGTGCTGTGTCGACCTTTGGGTAACACTCTCAGTAATATTTCGCGCAGCCCGAGAGACAGAATGCGGCCAGTTCAGGCCAGGTCGCTCGATTCTTGAATGTGGGGAACATCACACACTTGATCGGCGCTCGATGAACTCTGTGCTGTGTCGAAACCACCAGACGTCTCTCCACCAACAACGTGCTTCACAAGAGTGTTGTCCGTTATTCCTCCTTTCTAGTTTGGTCGCGTCCTAATTGGTAAAATTCGTCGTTCGGTCGCATGTCGGCAAGGTGTGCCATCCGGTTGGAGAGGTTGTAGAAGCTGACGACGTTGCCGATGTCCCAGACTGCCTTGCGACTGAACCCGTGATCTTCGAGGCGTTCGATGTCGTTTTCGGAGACTGCGGACGGGTCCTCGGTAAGTTTCACCGCGAAGTCCAGCATCGTGCGGTGGCGTTCGTTTATCTCCGCGGTGCGGTGGTTCGAGGCGATCTGTTCGGCCAGCCGCGGGGCCTCAGCGTAGATGCGCAACAGCGCCCCGTGGGCGACGATACAATACAAGCAGTCGTTGACACCACTGACCGCAACGATCAGGAGCTCTATTTCCTCGCGTTCGAGTTCGGTCTCCTCCAGCAGGGCATCGTGGTAGTCAACAAATGCCCGCGCCTGCTGTGGGCGGTAGCCCAGCGCGAGGAAGACGTTTGGGGTGAACCCCGCGCGTTCGGTCTCCGACTCGATCCGTTCCTGCAGGTCTTCGGGAAGGTCCTCGACGTCCGGGACAGGGAACCGCGTCATCGCTTCGATGTCATCGGCCATGCCCACACCTATGCACCCCCCGTCTTAGTTGTTCGTGTCGCATATCTACTGAGCAGCTGATTCAGTGACGGTTTTTAAGGAATGAGGTCGTTGGGCCGGTATGACCGCTAGCGAGAACGTATCTGCCGGAAACCTCCGCCAGGTTTTGGCGGAGGTCGAAGGAAAGAAGTCCACACAGCGGCTCATGGACGCAATCAACTACCTCGAAGATGACGACCTCATCCAGAAAGAAGCGGCTCGCCGATGAGCCGTCCGAGCAGGTTGTCTACGACGAGCCGCGGTCAGGGAGACCAACCGACCTTTCCGACGCTGAGCACGAGCAGTTCGTCGAGGTTCTTCACGAATCTCCCGAAGAGGTCGGTATTGACGCCCCCGCATGGTCTATTCCGCTCGCGAGCAAGTACCTCACCGAAGAGTTCGACGTCAATCATTGCGACCGCCACGTCCGGCGGTTGATGACCGAGGCCGGGCTGTCATAAAGACAGCCCGGCCGGAGTACTACAAATCCGACGAGCGGGCACAGGAGGCGCCAAGATGGGTTAAAAAAGACGAACGATCTAGACGACGAGTACACAATCCTCGCGATAGATCAGACGCGACAGATTCTCTCGAAGCTGATATATGCATGGTTTCCCGAAGGCGAGCACCCGTCACTGCCGGTGACGGACGCGTGGGATAGCATCAAACTACTCGGGGCAGTCAGTGATACCGACGAAACGTTCTTTCTCCCGTGCGAGGAGAATTTCAACAGCGACACATCGATCCGGCTATTGGACGCACTCCAGACTGAGTTTGATGAGAGAATCTGCGTCGTCTTGGACAACGCTTCGTATTTCACGGCGAAGGCAGTCCAAGAGACCGTTGAGGACACTCCGATTGAACTGTGTTACCTGTCGCGGGGTTCACCGGGGTTGAACCCCGCGGAGGAGTGCTGGAAGAAACTCAATCAAGTACTCGGCAACCGCCTGTTCGACACTCTGAGCGAGCTTCGAGATGCCGCGCTCGCTGCACTCGACAGCATCGATCCACCAAATCTCTTTACGTATTTATGTCCGTGAGTATGACTATCGTTACGATTCTAAGAGGTCGGTCGCAGTCACGACCTTGACATCCTGTCCGTTGATATATTTGAG
>NZ_JAQIVI010000302.1 GCF_028618695.1 Natrinema soli
AGCCGCCGCGAACGCGGTGACGGACGAGATGGTCGCCGACCTCGGCGTCGCCGGAACGCCCGACGAGGCCCGAGAACGGCTCCGGACCCTCGTCGCCGAGACGGGAATCGATCAGCCGATCGTCGTCGTTCCCGAACCGGCCTCGAGCGAGGTGGCCGAGACGACGATCGACGCGCTCGCACCCGAGCGACTGTAGTCCGTTACTCAGCGGGATCATCCTGGTCCTTCCCGCGTAGCCGACGCCGTCTGCCCGAACTGCGGCTGACGCTTGCGAATCCGCGGGTAGCGCTTTTGCCTCGAACAGTCCACAGTCTCGAGTACGGGGCAACCACGATGAGTACGAGCTACACCGATTTCGTCGGCGAGGTACAGCACAGAATCGAGGCCGGCCGGCAGGCAGAAGCCGTTCGAACCATCCGCGCGGTCCTCGAGACGCTCGGCGAGCGCGTCGGCGAGGGCGGTGCGACGGATATCGCGAGTCCGCTACCGATGGAGATCGACCGGTACCTCCTCGACGTCGATCACGGCCACGCGTACGAGTACGACGAGTTCGTCGACCGAGTGCTCGATCGACTGAACTACGACGATCTGGATCTCGACACCTCGTACGGGCGGCCGTCGAACGTCGATCGGGCCGAGGCGGTCTATCGGATCAAAGCGGTCGTCGAACTGTTGAGCGAGAAGGTTCCCGGCGGCGAACTGGCTCACGTCGAGGAGCAGTTCCCCGACGACTTCGCCGACATGTTCGAGTTCGTCGACGTCGAGACCAAACCCTGGGAGGAAGCCTGAGGACGGCGATTATCGCGCGAGATCCCGCTTCGCCCGTCGGATCTCGTCGTGAGCCTCGTCCGCGCCGTCGACGCGGGCGAGTCCCTCGGCGGCCTCGAGCGTCCGGACGGCGTTGTCGAGAAAGGAGAGCACGTCGCCGGAGTAGGCATAAACCATGTAGTCATCGGTCATCACGTCGACGATCGCGTCCGGTCCAAGCCCCTGGGCGCGCAACTCGAGGAGGTACTGGAGGAACTTCCGCTCGGGACAGCCGCAGTAGGGGTTGTTGTCACAGCCGCAGTCAAGGAAATCCTGCGTGAAATCGAGGACGCGATCGCGGGTCGCGTCGTCGAGTTTCTCGAGGCCCTCGCCCTGAAAGAGCATGTCGAGCGTCGCCCCCTTGAAGGCACCTTTGGGGATGTTCGTCTCGAGCTGGGAGCTGAGCTGGCGGTGGTTCTTGACGTAGATCTTGTCGGTGATGGCCACGCGTTGGCCGTTCTTGGGACTGTGGGTCGAAAAACGTCTCGGTCGCGAGCCGACTCGAGTGAGACGGGGTATCAGGGACCACTCACGCCGGCCGAAATCGTGCGGTACGGAGTTCCACACCCGATCGCAGAGTCGTAACGTATTTTAGTCCAACCGGCTGTAGGTTGATATGCAAGCGTGTCCGGGTTGGGGTAGTGGTTATCCTTCAGCCTTGTGGAGGCTGAGACGCGGGTTCGATTCTCGCACCCGGACTTTTCCACGACGAACGAAGTGAAGAGTGGAAAAGCCGGAAGGCGAGATCGAACCCTGGGAGAGGCAGCCCGCGCAACGGAGTGAGCAGGAACCTCTCCCTTCGGTTCGATTCTCGCACCCGGACTTTTTCGCGACGAACAAGTCCCTGAGCCGCGGCAGTCGTCAGCAAATCGAACCCAGACCGCCTGCGGTCACATCGTGACCGGCCATAGTTCGATCACTCACCGGGCAACGCGCCACCCGGAAGAAGGCGACTCCGGCCCCGAAGCGGGCCTTTTTGTCGTCCGACTCCGACAGTGAACGATATGAGCCACGGACTGGAGCCGACGGAGGAGTACGACGGCTCCATCGCCGTCCACCTGCTGGACGACCGGTCGGGACGGGAGGAGATCCGCTGTGTGTCGTACCAGGCGGCAATCGACGTCGTCAAGGCCAATCACCGCTCGGTCACGGTCGCGAAGATCGTCGACCGAGACGGCGACGTCGTCTTCACCTCCGCGGAGATGGCGATCGACGACTGGGAGACCGAGTGGGAGCGCGCGAAACGCCGTCTCTCCGTCGACGTCGAGGCGTACGATTGCCCCCACGACAACATCGCCTGTTTCGCCGACGATCTCTGCATCGACTGCCAGATCGACAGGGTGAAAGAATACTAACTTCGGCGAGAAATATCATATCCCTAACTTTCATATCGAGTGACTTCCTTCGTGATCGTACATGTCGCAGCGAATTCAACGGCGACGTCTATTGCAACTGAGTGGCGCGACGCTGGCCGCGACCGCGGCCGGCTGTCTCGGTGGTGATTCGGGGAACGGTAACGGAAACGGGAACGGGAACGGCGAGAACACGGCTGGCACGCCGGCGTACGCCGAGTGGGTGGCGACCGTCGACGGCGAGGTTTCCGTCAGCTACGTCGATATGGTGGCGCTCAACGACCTCGACAGCGAAGAAGACGACTCGAGCGACGAATCCGGCAATCTCGAGGATATCGAAGATCCGATGATCGGAGTCCCGCTAAGCGGGATGTTCGTCGCCATGCTCACAGCCGGATTCGGCCTGGCGGGACCGCGGCTGAGCGATCTCATCGCCTTCGATGAGGAACAGACGAACGAGGACGCATTCGAGTCATCGATCGACGACCTTCTCATCACGAACGAGACGATCGTCATGACCGGCGACGTGGTCACCGACGAGATCGACAGCACGGTGACGGCCGCCACCGCCGACGGCAGCTTCGAGGTGCAATTCGAACAGACGAGCGACGTGAGCGGGTACGCGATCTACGAGCCCGCGGGGGACGGACAGCAGGAGACGGCGCTGGGAGTCTCCGGCAACGCGATCATCCAGAGTGAGAGTAAAGCGGACGTCGAGCGAGTCATCGAGACGAAGCAGGGCGACGGAACCCGCGCTGTCGACGAATTCGAGACGTTCGATCGACTGCTGACGACTGGTGGTAACGGACACGTCGTGTTGGGCGGCTACAGCCCGGACGGGTTCGACCTCGAGAACGAGCAGTCGTCGGACGGCTCGGGACAGGATATCCAATTCGAGGAGTTCGAGGATGCAAACGGCGTCGTCGGCTCGCTCACGATCTCCGACTCGGAAAGTACGGCCGACATGGGGATCGACTTCGACGATGTCGACGACGGGAAACGCGACGAACTCGAGTCGGTTCTCGGCAGTCTGGGATCCGACGTTTCCGTCGACGTCGACGGCGGCTTCGTCTCCGCCTCGGCGACGTACTCCGACGACGCCCTCGAGGACGTCTGAGCTGACGACCGATCGATCGCCCAGTGATCGGCTCTCTCTTTCAGCGATGCAGTACAGTTCCATCGGTGTCTTCGATCGCTGCCGGTTCTCTCGATCTCAACGTCATCGGCCCACCGGCTCTGTACTGACTGCGTCTCTCGAGTTCGAGGTGTGATCCGGCCGCCCGGCTCGAGCGCGCGGCCGGACCGAAACGGCGCACTCATGCCTTCGCGTTTAGGCGTCCCGTTCCCTACCGGGGATATGGCGGACGCTCGATTCAACGAGGGGTTCGACGAGCCGATGCGAAACGCGGCGCTGGCCTGGCTCGTCACAGTCGTCCTCGCCGTCCTCGCGGTCAACCACGGACTCACCGACTCGTACCGGTGGCTCGCCTTCACCGCGTTCGCGGTCGCGATCGTGTTGCTCCCGGTCGCCGCGTTTCGAGATCCGCTCGCGATGCCGCCCTGGGAGCTGTTGGTCCTCCTCTTACTGCCCGTTGCCGACGCGACGGTGCTCGGCGAGTCGTTCCTGACGTCGATCGCGACCTACCTCGCCGTCGCCGCAGTCGCGCTCGTCGCGTGCGTCGAAATCGATCGGTTCACGGCGGTCCGAATGAACCGCGCGTTCGCGGTCGCGCTCGTCGTGCTCACGACGCTGGCCGTCGCCGGCACGTGGAACGTTTCGCAGTGGCTCGTCGACGTGACGTTCGAGACGAACTACCTGCTGGACGGCCGCTCGCAGGACGCGGCCAATCGCGCGTTGATGATCGACTTCGCGTACGCGGCGATCGCCGGCCTGCTCGCGGGGGTCGTCTTCAGCCGGTATTTTCGGTCGTACGGCGTGGACGAGGCCGATACCCGACGGACGCCGGCATCACGGAAACCCTCACCCGACTCGAAACCGGATTCGGATCCGGTCCCGGCGCTGATCCGCGGTCGACTGGACGTCCCCGACGAGATCGTCAGACGGCTCTCTCGCGTCATGCAAGCCGCCCTCACCGTTATCCTGTGTTACGGGATTTTCACTCGCGACCTGACGACGGTCGCGAACGCCGCCATCGCGCTCGGGATCACATTCCTCCCGGCTCTCCTCGAGCGAGACGCCAAACTCCCGCTCGAGCCGGGACTCGTCTTCTGGCTCACGGCGGCCGTCTTTCTCCACGTGCTCGGCTCGGCCGGCCTCTACGCGCTGATCGGCCCGTGGGATAGCCTGACGCACACGATCTCGGCGTCGATCGTCGCCGCTGCGGGCTACGCGGTCGTCCGGGCGATCGACCTCCACACCGACGAGATCTACGTTCCGCCCGCGATGCTGTTCGCGTTCATCCTCGTGTTCGTCCTGGCCTTCGGCGTCGTCTGGGAACTCATGGAGTTCGGCATCGACTGGAGCGCACAACGGCTCGGCCTCGAGGCGGTCCTCGCGCAACACGGTCTGAACGATACGATCGTCGATCTCGTCTACGACGCCGTCGGAGCCGCCGTCGCCGCTATTTGGGGCTCGTTCTACCTCACCGAGCTCTCCCAGCGGATCGCCGGCCGACTCGGGGGATCGTAGCCGGTCCGAGTCAGCTCGATGAATACTGGCCGGTCCGAGTCAGCTCGATGAATACTGGCCGGTCCGAGTCCGCTCGATGAATACTGGCCGGTCCGAGTCCGCTCGATGAATACTGGCCGGTCCGAGTCCGCTCGAGCCGCTTTCACTCCAGTCCGTTCGAGCCGGTTCCAGCCGAAAAACGAGTGGGCACTCAGTCGGCCGCTTCGGTCAACCGCTGTACCTCGTCGTCGCTGAGCGAGAGCCGTGACGCGGCGACGTTCGACTCGAGGTGGTCCGGATCCGAGGTGCCCGGGATGGGGAGCATCACGTCCGAGCGCTCGAGCAGCCACGCCAGCCCGACCTGTCGTCGGGTCGCGTCGTGCTCGGCCGCAATCTCGTCGAGGAGGTCGGCGTGTTCGTCCAGATCGTCGCCGTTGATCGGGGCCCACGGGATGAAGCCGATGCCCTCGTCGTCACAGATCTCGAGGACCTCCCGACTCCCGCGGTCGTTCAGGTTGTACCGATTCTGGACGGTCGCGACCTCGACCTGTTCGCGGGCCTGATCGAGGAGTTCGGCGGAGACGTTACTGACGCCGACCGAGTCGACGATCCCCTCGTCTTTGAGTTCCGCGAACGTCGCGACGGAGTCCTCGTACGGCGTGTCGTCGTCGGGTCGGTGGAACTGGAAGAGGTCGATGGTGTCCGTCTGGAGCCGATCGAGCGAGGTCAGGACCTGATTGCGGATGTAGTCCGGATCGCCGTGTGCGATCCAGTCCCCCTCGCGGTTGCGCAGCAGGCCGGCCTTGGTCGCGACCAGCACGTCGTCAGGGTCGCCGATCGCTTCGCCGATGAGGCGTTCGCTCGCGGCGGGGCCGTAGGAGTCGGCCGTGTCGATGAGGTCGACGCCGCAGTCGACGGCGTGTTCGACGACCTCGCGTGCGGTCTCCTCGTCAGCCGGCGCGCCGATGATGTTCTCGCCGGTGAGGCGCATCGCACCGAAACCCAGCCGGTGAACGGTCGAGTCGCCGATTTCGAACGTCTCGCTCTCGTTCGTGATCGAGTTACTGCTCACGGCTGTACTGACAGTCTCCGCCCTCTTGAGAAGTGGGCTTCCCGAACGGAATGCCGGTTACGCCTCACTCGACGTTCGCGATCACTGTTCGACGTGATCGTCAGCGAAACCGGCCGCTCCTACGGACTCCTGTCAGTCGGTTCCGGCGCACCCGCGACCCGCCATGTGGGTTTGCGGGACACAGCGACAGCAGACCGTCTCAAAACTCGTGCCACGTTCGCGGTGCCTCGGGCCAACCGACGACGCGAATCTCTCGTGATCCGTCGTCCGTTCTCCCGGTCACTGTGGTGCGGTTCAGAGACGCCCCTTCCCTCTCGTACTCCGAGAGCGATCGCGACCACTCACTCGAGGGACGGGAGTATTTCGTCGCGAATATACTCGAGAAAGTCCGCCGACTCGAACGAAGACGGCCGATAGAGTTCCACGTAGCCGCTTCGGGTGGCCGTCATCTTCACGTCGTCCCCGTCGTGTTCGTATGAGAGCCCGACCTGATTCAGCGCCGAGTCCTCGAGCACGTCACCCATCTCGTCGCGAAGGTCCGCGCCGTGAAAGACCCCGTTGACGTCGGTTTCGGCGGGCCCGTAGAACCCGGCTTTCCACGGCGTCGCTCCCTCGCGGGCCGCGACGAACTCGTCGAGATCGACCGTCGCGCGCCCGATGCTCGAGTTCGTCTCGCTCCCGATGAAATCGAACGCGAAGGCCCCGTCACCGCTGTCGACGACGACGAACTCGCCCGGGATGCCGACGAACTCGGCGTACCGCGTGACGGTTCGCTCTCGCTCGTCGACGTGGATCTCGCCGTTTTCGATCGTCGTCGCGGTTTCGTTCGCGATCGCGTCGGCGGCTGCCCGTCCCTCGAAGGCCATCTCCCCCGAGGGAAGCGAAAATACGCGGTCGATCGTGAGACACCGCTCGAGTTCGTGCCCGTCCTCGGTGACCGTCTCCGCGAACGAGTCGACGACCTTGAACGTCCCGTCGACGACGCCGAGCACACCTGCTTTCATGCGTAGCGACACTCAATCCGTTCTGATATACTATGTGATATGCCGGTGGCAGAAACCGCGACGCTGCGCCGCTCGGCACGGATACTCGCTGATTCTCAGTGGACCGCTCCGCTCGAGAGATGAGGGGTCCTCGCTGCTTTGCCTCATCCGATTCGAATCCGTTCGCTGTCGGGTTGTAGCCCCTGATCCGAGCGGTGGAGAACGGTACCGTACAGTCGTCACCACACTTATGTGATCCTCGTCCGTCGCGCCGATATGAACAGTACTCGCGAGGCGATTCTGGACTGTCTCGGGACGCTTCCCGACCGTCCCGATCCGGCCGTCGAGACCGTCTCGAGTACGGCCGCCGACGGGTTCGAGCGCCGACTCCTCGAGTACGACGTCGAACCGGGAGAGCGAATTCGGGCGTATCTGCTCGTCCCCGACGGCGGCAGTGGCGAGCGACCCGGTGTTCTCGCGGTCCATCCCCATGCCGGCGAGTTCGCCATCGGCAAGTCCGATCCCGCCGGTCTGAGCGACACTACGGACTACAATTACGGCGTCGAACTCTGTCGGCGCGGTCACGTCGTCTGCTGTCCGGACCTCCGCTGCTTCGAGGACCGACGCCCGTCCGAGCGCGAGCGTGCGTCCGGCACGGCTCCGTCAGGTGCCGACTACGAGAAATTCGTCGCGATGGATTCCCTGCTCCGTGGCTCATCCCTGCAGGCGAAGTATCTCTCGGATCTCGTCGTCGCGCTCGACGTCCTCGAGGACCACGACCTGATCGATTCCGATGCCCTGGGCGTGCTCGGCCATTCGCTGGGCGGCCAGGAGGCAGCCTGGCTGTCGTGGTTCGACGACCGAGTCGCCGCCGCGGTCGTCTCCAGCGGCGTGGCCCGACTCGCCGCCGTTCAGCGCGAACGGATCACCCACAACTTCGCGCTGTACGTCCCCGACCTGTTGACGGTCGGCGATATGGATGACGTGCTGGCCGACGTTGCTCCGACGCCGCTGCTGGTGACCCACGGCACCGACGACCGGATTTTCCCGCCCGACTCCGTCCGTTCCCTCGCCGACGTCGTCTCGGAGAGCTACGCCGCCGCCGGCGCTCCGACGCGGTTCGAGACGCTGTTTTTCAATGGCGGCCACGAGTTCCCCGCCGACGTTCGCTCGAGCGCCTACGACTGGCTGGACCGCTGGCTCGAGCCCTGATACCGCGCTCTCACACTCACGCCGCTCTCGAGTGTACCAGGGAGTAACGACCCGGAATTCAAGCGACTGTCCGAACAGGGGAGGGGAAGTATCGTCTCAACGAACATCCGTGGTACGAAACGGGATCGATCGCGACGTTTGTGGTATACGCGGCATTGGGAATCGGGTTCATCTGGCTCCCCGTCTGGACCGGCGTAACCCTGATCTGAGCGCGAGCAGTTCTATGTAGCGATCTCACGTCGTACCCCCAATATCCGCGCGTTTTCTATCACGTCCGGCCTGACGAACAGATGCATCGAGCTCACAGAAACGGGTCATCGTCTCCCGGAGTTGACGTTCGGAAAGACTCGCGACGCTCGCGGGAACGGGGACAGCTCGGTTTCAGTCGAGTGCGAAAGCTACTCGAATCGAAATCGGATAGAATCGGGAGACCACCCCCCGGCATTTGGATCACGCTCTGTACGTTCCTGATACTCGTTCGTCGTCCGATCTAACGGAACAATTCACCTCACTCGGCGTCTGCACTCGGCACGATGTCGCAGGGCGTGAAGAGTGAAACGTCGTCACGGTTCGCAGCCGTCTGCTGCAAATCGTCGGAAAAACCGGAGCGACAGAAACAACAATAGTGCTCCTCGCGGTCGGTTCCGTTGGGGGGAGTCCACCGAACCCGTGACACAGTCCGTTCGAGGTCAGCCAGATCCCCCTCGGTCATCTCTCTACTGGTGTACTTGCATTCACCCGCCACGAGCGTTCCGTCACTTGCAAGCCCGACGACATCGAGTTCGTGCTGCTGGTGCCACCAATAGCCGATCCCCTGATACGTGTTGGGAATCAGCGATGGGAGTGCGTTCTGGCAGACCTGCTCGAACATCGTCCCCATGTAGTCCGTAACAGTTGGCTCGATCAACTGCTCGTAGGCGTCCTCACCGAGCTGGGCGAGTTTTCCTTGCTGGCCGTAGACGTAGCGGAACCAGAACCGGAACAGGGGCTCTTTCAGCCGGTAGCGACTCTTTCGGGTCGCGTTCGGGTTCGCGGTCACTGGAATATCGCGTTCAACGAGTCGGAGCCGTCGGAGCTTCGAGAGATACGAACCAAGCGCGTTTGAGTCAGTGCCGGCGAAGTCAGCGATCTCGTTTGCTGCACGCTTGCCGGTCGCAATCGCCCGGAGGATCGTGTAGTACGTCTGCGGTTCACGAATCCCGAACTCCGTTCGCAACAGGAACTCAGGTTCGTTGTGGAGGACGCCGTGTTCCGAAAGAACGTGCGACTGGATGTTCTCGGCGAGCGAACGAGACGGAGTAAGTGCCTGGAGATAGTACGGCGTTCCCCCGAAGACACCCCAGGTCTGGATGACCGTATCTGGATCGTCGTCGGGATAGAACTGCTGTGCATCCATCAAGTCGAGCGGCGGGAGGTCGATCGTCGCGGTCCGGCGGCCGTACAGTGGGCTACCGCCGCTGAGGACTTTGTCTTCCATGATACTGATCGACGAGCCGACCAGCACCAGCGTCATACTCGTCTCTTCGAGGTGCATATCCCAAACGCGCTGGATCTTCGAGGGGAGCGCGTCGTCCGACTCGGCGAGATAGGGGAACTCGTCGAGGACGACCACCGCTTCCTCTCGACCCAGTGCCCGGAGTAAGGCTTCCCAGTCACGCTGTATGTCGTCCAAGATCGGAAACGTCTCGCTGGCAGTGTCGACGAAATTCGCAAGTTGTACGTTAGACGTCTCTTCCGCTGCCTGCCAGTAGACAGCATCCTGGCGGCCGCGAATCGCTTCACGGACGAGCGCACTCTTGCCGAGTCGTCAACGCCCGTAGATCACAACCAGTTCTGCGGTATCGTTCTCGAACCGCGATTTCAGCAGATCGAGTTCGTCGACGCGGTCGACGAAACGCGGAGGAGTCATACCCCCAGTTCCGCTCCGACGGCGATAATGCTTCCGGTTATCTAAATCTCGATTTTACTAATCTTGTTTTTACTATTTTCGCGCTTCGTCGGTCCCTTCCCAATCGACGCCGAGTCGATACTGTAGCCTGTTATCTCGGTGATAGACAGGTCTAAAATTGCGGAGAATAGAGCAACTGCTCGCAGACACTTGCATAGAGAGTATGATGCCGCCTCCCGGATTTGAACCGAAACCAGACGTGCTCGTGGATCGAGAGAGCTACGCTCTCTCGTCATCACGGAAGACGCGAAGCGTCTTCCGATCGACTTCGCTACGCGCGACTGGTAGGGTTCAGAATCCGCTCGGCGCCGTTTCTGCGTCTCCTCACTTCGTTCGTCGCCGCAGAATATGCCGCCTCCCGGATTTGAACCGGGGACAGCTCGATCTTCAGTCGAGTGCTCTCCCAGTCTGAGCTAAGGCGGCCTACCTCACTCTCCGGCCAAGGTATAAAAAAGGATTTCGAATCAGGATCGGCGTTCCGCCTCGCTTACAGGAGACGGAAGCGTGATCCGGCGACTCGAGTAAGTCACCGAAAAACGAGTAACGGAGACAATACGGGCACATCTATGCGTGATTACCCGCTGTCTGTTGGAATATCGGATATTCAAGACACCCTTTTCCCCACCGGTGGGTAATATCTTGTTATGGAAGCCCTTACCTCGAGTCAAGCGGAACGGGAGCTCTCCGCGGACACCATCCTCGAGCTGCTGGCAAACCGTCGGCGGCGATACCTGCTGTACGCGCTGCGGGGGCAAGAGGATCCGATCGAACTCTCGACGCTGGCCGAGACGGTGGCGGGGTGGGAACACGACGTCCCGCCGGACGAGGTCGCGAAAAACGAGTACAAGAGCGTCTACGTCTCGTCGGTCCAGTGTCACGTCCCGAAACTCGACGATGCGGGCGTCGTCGATCACGATGAGGACAATCACACCGTCGTCCTCGCGGATAACTTCAATCAGCTCGAGCCCTACCTCCGGATCGTCGTCAAAGACGAACCGGAGAACTCGACGCTACACGCCGCTCTCCAGACCGAGTCGGGCGACGGGCTGCTCGGCCAGATCCGGGAGAACGTCGCCCGACTCAAACAGTAACGACCGCGGCGCGTGTTGTGCCGTTTGGTCCATCGTTCAGGTGGCCGACTCGAGGTCGCATCGACCGCGTTCTCAGGGCGCGGACTCGCTCATCGATCTTCTGCTCGTCTCTACCGGTGCTCGAGCGCATCCCAGCGGGTTCGAGTCGCTATCCGAAACGGGCCTCACCGCTCACGGCTATTCGCGTGATAACTGTGGGATCGGGCGGGTTCGAACCATCTGAACTTCGCTCACTACCGTTCGCTCGTTCCGTAGTTCGGACCACCCTCGCATACATGTCTCTGGCTCACTGTCGTTTGCCAGAGAAATGGGCTCGGGCGGGTTCGAACCGAAGCAAGACGGTCGCTCACTTCGTTCGCGCTGCGACTTGCAGGGTTCGAACCGCCCTCGCATACATTTCTGTAACTCACTGCGTTCGTTCCAGAAATGGGCTCGGGCGGGTTCGAACCACCGATCTCGGCCTTGTAAAGGCCGCGTCATAACCAGCTAGACTACGAGCCCGCATCCGGGACGAGTAGCCCCGTCCGAATAACCTTTACTCTCTCGCGTTGCAGCTATCATACATGGCACTCGAGCGTGTATGGAAAGGGCTTCTCGTCGTCGCCGTCGTCGCAGCTGTTGGCATCGTCCTCGTGCAGACTGGCCTCGTCTCCGTCCCCTGGGGCCCCGACGAGGGCAAGGTTCGGATCCTCGACGACGGATCCGACGACGACTCGACCGCTGACGCGGATCCCGGCTCGGACAACGAAGCTGCTGCCGACGGTGAGGGGACGAATGGGAGCGATGGCGACGCTGAACGCGAATCCAAAGCCGTCGTCGATGTCGAAATCGCAGACGATAGGCAAGAACGCCACACCGGATTGAGCGATCACGAGTCCCTCGAGTCGGGTAACGGAATGTTGTTCATCCACAATCAGGAGCAGGATCTGACCTACGTGATGCGCGAGATGGACTTCGACATCGATATTATCTTCATCAACGCCGATCGAGAGATTACGACGATTCACCACGCTCGCGCGCCCGGCCCTGACGAGGACGGCAACGATCTCCAGTACTCCGGGCGCGGGAAGTGGGTCCTCGAAGTGCCCCGCGGCTACGCGAACGAGACGGGTATCGAAGTCGGCGACGAAGTCGAAATCGACCTCGAGTCCAACCAGACGACCGTTACCAGTGCCGGGTCCGAGTCGCTCGAGCGCGTCGCCGCGACCGTCGATCGCGAGCCGACCACGCCAGCAGCGGTCGACATCAGCCGTATTTCGGCTCGTCGGTAATTCTTATAGCCGGCGGACCCCGAGTCCCGTTCAATGAGTAACGCCGACTGGGACGAGGACGATCCCTTCGAGGAACAGCGGGAGGAGATCGAGAATCCGATGAAACGGCTGTTCCTCGAGTACGGATCGAACTACACGGATGCTGCCGTCATCGGCGTCATCGCGAGTTTCTTCGCCCGTATCCTGGACCTGCTCCCGGCGCTCATGCTGGGGGTCGCGATCGACGCCGTGATCCGCCGGGAGATTCCGTACGCCGAGGCGTTCCCGATCGGCGGGGGACTCGTCGGCCCCTACGTCCCCGACGGACGGCTGGCGCAGTTCTGGCTGACGATCGGGATCATCGCGGGTGCCTTTCTCTGTTCGGCCGTGTTCCACTGGACCCGAAACTGGGGGTTCAACACCTTCGCCCAGAACGTTCAGCACGATATCCGGACCGACACCTACGACGAGATGCAGCGTCTGGACATGGGATTCTTCGCGGACAAGCAGACCGGCGAGATGATGTCGATCCTGTCGAACGACGTCAACCGCCTCGAGAAGTTTCTGAACGACGGGATGAACTCCCTCTTTCGGCTACTCGTGATGGTGCTGGGAATCGGAGGGCTGCTGCTCGCGATCAACTGGCAGCTCGCGCTGGTCGCCTTGCTTCCGGTGCCGCTGATCGCTGTCTTCACCTACCTGTTCATCCAGACCATCCAACCCAAGTACGCCCAGGTCCGCTCGACCGTCGGGAAGGTCAACTCCCGACTCGAGAACAACCTCGGGGGCATTCAGGTCATCAAGTCCAGTACGACCGAGGAGTACGAATCCGAGCGGGTCGAAGACGTCTCTCGAGACTACTTCGACGCCAACTGGGGCGCGATTCGCACCCGGATCAAGTTCTTCCCCGGCCTGCGCGTGCTCGCAGGGATCGGCTTCGTCATCACCTTCCTCGTCGGCGGCCTCTGGGTCATCTCGGGCCCGCCCGGGCCATTCTCCGGCGAACTCAGCACCGGAATGTTCGTCGTCTTCATCCTCTACACCCAGCGCTTCATCTGGCCGATGGCCCAGTTCGGACAGATAATCAACATGTACCAGCGCGCTCGCGCCTCGAGCGAGCGAATCTTCGGGCTGATGGACGAACCGAACCGGGTCGGCGAGGAACCGGACGCGCCCGACCTCGAGGTGACCGAGGGCCGCGTCGAGTACGACGACGTCTCGTTCAGCTACGGCGATCGTGAGACGGAACGGACTATGGGCGGCTCGACCGAGGAGCACCCGGACTCGGGAGACGCGGAGACGATCCTCGAGGGGATCGATTTCACCGTCGACGGCGGCGAGACGCTCGCACTGGTCGGTCCCACGGGAGCCGGCAAATCGACGGTTCTCAAACTCCTCTTACGGATGTACGACGTCGACGAGGGGGCGATCCGTATCGACGGACAGAACGTCGAAGACGTCACGCTCCGCAGCCTCCGCGAGTCGCTGGGATACGTCAGTCAGGACACCTTCCTCTTCTACGGCAGCGTCGAAGAGAATATCACGTACGGCACGTTCGACGCGTCCCGCGAGGACGTGATCGAAGCCGCGAAGATGGCCGAGGCTCACGAGTTCATCGAGAACCTGCCCGAGGAGTACGACACCGAGGTCGGCGAACGCGGGGTCAAACTCTCCGGCGGCCAGCGCCAGCGGCTCTCGATCGCCCGCGCGATCCTCAAAGACCCCGACATCCTCGTGCTGGATGAGGCGACCAGCGACGTCGACACCGAGACGGAGATGCTCATCCAGCGCTCGATCGACGAGCTCGCGGAAGATCGGACCACCTTCGCCATCGCCCACCGGCTCTCGACGATCAAGGACGCCGATCAGATCCTCGTCCTCGAGGGCGGCGAGATCGTCGAACGGGGAACACACGACGAGTTGCTCGCGAACGGCGGCCTCTACTCGCATCTCTGGGGCGTCCAGGCCGGCGAAATCGACGAGCTTCCCGAGGAGTTCATCGAGCGCGCTCAGCGCCGGCAGGCGCGGACGGAAGTGGACGTCGGCGATGACGACGACTAGTTTCAATTCCAACATCTAATCGAAAACAATTACTATGGTTGTTGAGCAGATTGGGTATGGCACCGCTAACGCCGTTGCTTAAGCCGGCCGATTACTTCGCGCAACGCCCGAGACGCCGTACGGAGGAGGGGAATCGGGGTGTTCGTCCTGCACGTCGTTCTGGAGTCCGTCTGGTTGTACCTCGGTGTCAGGCTCCTGTTCGATCAGGTCCGGAATCTGGATCCCCGACTCGAGCGAGAGGCCGTGTCGATCGTAACCGGCGCGATTGTCATCGGCGTCGGCGCCCTCATCGTCGCGTGGTTCGTCGTCGCCGTGATCATGCACGTTGGATGCGGCGGCGGGAAGCGGGGGACGTTCACCGACGCCTTCGGCGTCGCCGGCTGGGCCTACGCGCCGGAGGTCGTCCTCTTTCTCCCCAGTGCGATCTACGGCTGGTGGGAGATCCGGCACCGCTCGTTCGACGGCTCCGATCCCGAACGATTGGTCGCCGAGTTCGATGCAATCGCGTCACAGACCGACCTCGCAGCCGTGCTGATAGCGCTCGCGACGACGCTCTGGAGCGTTTACATTCTCACCTATGGGATCGCCGAGACGCACGATATCCCGGTCGATCGGGCCGCGACTCCGGCAGTCGTCGTGGGTCTGGGATCGATACTCTTCTTTCTCATCAACTGAGCGTCGAGTCGACGAGACCGACGGTTAGAACGACTCCTGGCCCGCCTGATCGTCCTGATCCGGATCCCCCTCGTCCTGTCGCTGCTCCCCCGGCGCGGGCGGCGTCCGGTCGCTGTAATTCTTCCGCCCGATCGCCTCGTCGCCGACCATGTTCATGATCGCCTGTTCGACCTCACCGTAATCCCTGTACTCGTCCTCGTTCAGCGGACCGATAAGCTCCTCGAGCGTCGTCGTATTCCCGCTCATCTCGACGGTCTCGTCGCCGTGTTCCTCGAGGAGTTCGTCGTGGCCGATCGGGTACTCCTGGTTCTCGAGTTCGTCCTGGAGGTCACCGAGCTCGACGCCGAGCTCGCGGCTGTCTTCGGGCATAGTCGGCAATTAGTCACTGCGCGGAAACGGATTTTCCCTGCGTGCGCCACGGGTAGCACGAGCGGGACGGATCGTCCGCCGTTGCCGGTCCACCGTAACCGGTCCACCGCAACCACCGAGAGCACGACAACTACGGGGAGGGGTCATCACCGGGAGTTTCATGGCCACGCAGTCTGAGTTCCTTCCCATGGACCTCTCTACCGCGACGTGGGCGGACGTCCGGGACCTCGAGACGAATCTCGCGGTCGTCCCCGTCGGCAGCACGGAACAACACGGCCCGCACGCCCCCCTCGGGACGGACGTGATGACCGCCGAAGGGGTCGCTGACGCCGGTCTCGAGCGGGTCGACCGAGACGTCGTCCGCGCGCCGGCGATTCCGGTCGGGATCGCCGAAGAACACCGCCAGTTCCCCGGGACGATGTGGGTCTCCGAGGACACCTTCCGCGACTACGTCGGCGAGGCCGTCGAAAGTTTGGCCCACCACGGTTTCGACCGGGTCGTCGTCGTCAACGGACACGGCGGCAACGTCGACGCCCTCCGGGAGGTCGGCGGGCGACTCACCAGAAACGGCGACGCCTACGTCGTTCCCTTCACCTGGTTCGAGGGCGTCGGCGAGCACACCGCCGACATGGGCCACGGCGGCCCCCTCGAGACGGGACTCCTGCGCCACCTCGAGCCGGACCTCATTCGAGAGGAGCGGATCGACGAGGCCCGCGCCGGCGCGGCCGACGGCTGGGGCGACTGGACGAGTTACGTCAATCTGGCCTACGACGCGGCGGAGTTTACGGAAAATGGGGTCGTCGGCGATCCGGTCGAGGGCGACGCCCAGCGAGGCGAAGAACTGCTCGAGTTAGCTGCCGACGCGCTGGCTCGGCTGCTCGAGGCGATCGCCGAGCGAGACATCTCGAGGCCCGAGCGACGATAGGAACCGATGGCGATCGGGGGTCGGCAGTCGGCTGAGTTCGATCGGTTACTCCTCGTCTGCGTCGTCTTCCGCGTCGTCGTCGGTCCCGTCCGTCGTCTCCTCGGGACCTGCGTCCTGCAGCGTCCCGCGCAGTGCCGGAATCGTCGACGTGAGTTCGCCGACCTGCTCGCCGGCCTCGGAGATGTCCGTGATGGCCTCCTCGAGGGCTTCGATCTCTTCCTCGAGGTCGTCGGCGTCGTCGAACGCGTCGGCGCGCTGGCCCATCGTGAACCACTTTTTCGCATCGCGGAGGCTGTCCTCGGCATCGCCGGCGTCGAGCGCCGAATTGAGGCCGTTGAGGACGCCCAGCACGTTGTCGGCGTCGGTCTCCCAGATGTCGTCGGCGGCGGGCAGCGCCGCCCAGGCCTCCTCGAGCGATGCTTCGACGTCCTCGCGCATCTCGTTGGCCGCTTCCCCGAACAGTTCCTCGTCGTCGCCGAGCGTGGCTTGGCTCATGTCATCGTCTTTGCGACCACCGGGGTTAAAAGATAGCCCGAAAGTGAAAGTGAAATCGGTCGGAAGCGGATCGATATCGGTCGAACAGGAGCGCGATTTCGAAAGGAAGGTCGTCGAACGAAGTCCGCCGACGAATCGCCGGCAGCCGTCACGTCTCGAGCCGTCGTTCGACTCCGGAAAGGCCGCCGTCACGGAGCGAACGCGTTGCTCCCGGTCGGGTACCGCCCGTCCGGTCGCCGAACGGATACGCGACCGTCGACTGCGTGACCGGCCGATCGATCAGAAGGGATACTCTCGCCGTTCGTGTTGGATGGAGATCCACTTCTTTTCGGTGACCAGGTTCAGGATTTCGGTGCTGTTGTAGCCGCCGGAACCCGACGCCTTCGTACCGCTGAAGGGGACGTGCGCCTCGTCGTTGATCGGCTGGTCGTTGACGTGGACCATGCCCGTGTCCAGCTGTTCTGCGATCTGCAGACCGGTGCCGACGTCGCCCGCGTGAACCGACCCGGAGAGGCCGTACTCGGTATCGTCGTGAAGCGCGATCGCCTCATCGACGTCCGAGAACGGAACGACCGGCGCGATCGGGCCGAAGTGCTCGTTACACGCTGCGGCCATATCGTTGGTCGCGTCCGAGAGCACCGTCGGCGCGACGACCAGCGAGTCGTCGACTCCATCGAGGGCGACGGTCTCGCCGCCGGTCTCGAGCGTCGCGCCGGCGTCGACAGTCTCCTCGACGTAGCCGAGCATCTCGTCGCGCTGGCCCTCGTCGATTATGGGGCCGACGACCGTGTCCGGGTCGTGGGCGCTCCCGACCGGGAGCGACGCCGCGCGATCCGTGAGCAAGTCGACGTACTCGTCGTAGACGTCCTCGTGGACGAGGTGGCGGTTGATCGAGATACAGACCTGCCCCTGATGGACGAACGACCCGAACGCGGCGGAGTCGACCGCCGCCTCCACGTCGGCGTCGGCGGTGACGATGTGGGCGTTGTTCCCCCCGAGCTCCATCGCGGTCGCGGAGAGGTTCTCGCCGGCTTTCGCGGCGACGCCGCGGCCCACGGGCGTCGAGCCGGTAAAGGCGACAACGTCGCTCTCGGGGTGTTCGACGACTGCATCGCCGATGTCCGACCCGTGACCGGGGACGACGTTGATCAGTCCGTCAGGGAGGTCCGCCTCCTCGTACAGTTTCGCCATCAGGAGACCGCCTGTGATCGGCGTGTTCGAGGCGGGTTTGACGACGACCGCGTTCCCGGTCGCGATGGCAGGTGCGATCGCCCGTCCCGAGAGGTTCAACGGGAAGTTCCACGGGGAGATGACCGTGACCACGCCCTGGGGCTCCCGGCGGACGAAGTTTTCCTTGTGAGGGATGTTGGAGTCGGCCTGCTCACCTTTCATTCGACGGGGGAACGATGCGGCCTCGTTGGCCTGATCGGTCGTGATACTGATCGAGGTCTCGCCCATGATCTCCGAGCCGCCCGCCTCGTGGGCCAGCAGCTCGATGATTTCCGCTTTGTGCTCCTGGAGTGCTCGGGCGAACGCCTGCGCAACCTGTTCGCGTTCGGCCGGCGGCGCGTCTTCCCACTCTTTCTGCGCGTCAGCGGCGGCCTCGTAGGCGGCGTCCACGTCCGACTCGACGGCTGCCGGCACGTGAGCGACCTCCTCGCGCGTGGAGGGGTCCTCCACGGCGATCTCCTCGTCACCATCGGAGGGCGTCCACTCGCCGTCGATGTAGAGACTGTTCCAATCAGCGTCGATCGAGAGTTTCGGTCCCATCGATCGGCTTACGTGAGCGCCACTGAAAAGCCGACACCGGCACTCACAAGTTCTCGGTATCCGATCCGCTACGACTGCGGCCAGAACTCGAGTCGAGCCCGATCAACCGCCCTTCGCGCTACGCTCGAACCGACTCGAGGCGCATCAGCGGATAGCCGTCCTCCATCTCCATGCGGGTGACGACCTCGCAGCCCTCGTAGTCGACGACGATTTCGACCGCGAGGAATCGACCCGTCAGTTCGGTGTAGTCGGCGCTCGAGTCGGCGAGTTCGGCCTCGAGTTCGTCGGTCAGGACGTCGACGGCGACGTCGATACAGTGGGGCTGGTTCTCGATCGATTCCTCCATCGCCGTCTCGAGGCTCGCGGCGCTGTCCGGCGAGACGGGCGTGCCGGCGAACTGGTGATACAGCGAGCCGAACTTGATGCCGGCCTCGAAGCAGGCGGCTTCGGCGTCGGTCGGATCGTCGGAAGCCATACGCTTTCCCTCGGGTGCGGTCGGCAAGGGGATTGCGATGTGCTGAAACATCGCAGGTAGGATCGTTCTCTCCACTTCCTCGAGTGAGGCGTCGACTGACGAAACCGAGCGTGTCCTGCTATCGTGGCACCAAGGAATCGCCACGCCCTCCCCAGCCGATTCGTTCGCGCCTCGCGGCGCTCACTCATCCCTCGCACGGCTTCGAGCCGCGGCTCACACGGCTCACGGTTCCCTGCGGTCACCGCTCACAAACCGAGGCCTTCACTCCGTTCAGGCCTCACAGTTCGCCGCGGCCCAGCGCGCGCCACCGCATAGTGGTTTGCCAATCGGGAACGAGATCGGGGTGTGCTTTCCGGCAGCCGCGACGGGGCGCGTGACACTCCCGCCCGAACTGCCGCGGAACCGCATGGTACTTATCGACGCTGTCCCTCACACCGAACGAATGGCACAGTCAGTCCTGCTCACGGGGGCTGCGGGGCGGGTCGGAAGCGCCATCCTCGACGGCCTCGCGGACGACCACGAGTGGCGGTTGCTGGATCGCGATCCGCCGACGGACGACCACCCCGGCGAGTTCGTCGTTGCGGACATCACCGACGGGGAGGCCATCCGCGAAGCGATGGACGGCATCGACGTCGTAATCCACCTCGCGGGCGACCCGCGTCCGGAAGCGCCGTGGGACAGCGTCCTGACCAACAATATCGACGGCACCCAGACGGTCTTCGAGGCCGCCGTCGACGCCGGCGTCGAGCAGGTCGTCTTCGCCTCGTCGAACCACGCCGTCGGTAACTACGAGACCGACGAGCGCACGCCCGGAATGTACCGTCCCGAGGACGCCTACCGTCTCGACGGGAGCGAACTCCCCCGGCCGAGCAACCTCTACGGCGTCTCGAAGGCCGCCGGCGAGACGCTGGGGCGGTACTACCACGACGAACACGACCTCTCTGTCGTCTGTGTCCGCATCGGCAACCTCACGCAGGGCCACCCGCCGATCGACTACGAGCGCGGACAGGCGATGTGGCTCTCCTACCGCGACTGTGCACACCTGTTCGACCGGTGCATCCGCGCCGACTACGAGTACGAGATCGTCTACGGCATCTCCGACAACGACCGCAAGTACTACTCGCTCGAGCGCGCCCGCGACGCCCTCGACTACGACCCCCAAGACAACTCCGCCCACTACGACGGCGAGGATCAGGTCGCCGAACCCGACGCCTGATCGCGCGCTACCGCTGTCCGCACGATTTCTGCTGTCCGGCCGACGGATCTCGCTGTCAGTCGCACGAGTTCGCCGTCGGCCGCACAGTCCTGTTGCGACCGCGCCGGCGAGAGCCGGCAACCGACTCGGACGTGCCCCGCCCTTTTGTCCCTCGGCGTCGGACCAGCGCGCATGGAGTACACCACGCTCGGAGACACGGGAATGACGGTCAGCCGCATCTGTCTGGGCTGTATGAGCTTCGGGACGGATCGGGAGTGGATGCTCGAGCCCGAGGAGAGCAAAGAACTCATCGACCGGGCGATCGACCTGGGGATCAACTTCTTCGATACCGCGAACGTCTACTCGACGGGCGAGTCCGAGGAGATTCTGGGCGACGCGCTCGAGGGGTACGACCGCGATTCGCAGGTGGTCGCGACGAAGGTATTCGGCGAGATGGATCCCGATAATCCGAACGCCAGCGGTCTCTCCCGCAAAACGATCGAACAGGAACTCGATGCGAGTCTCGACCGGCTCGGGATGGACACCATCGACCTCTACCAGACCCACCGATGGGACTACGACACGCCGGTCGAGGAGACACTCCGCGCGCTCGACGATGCGGTTCGGCGCGGGAAGGTGCGCTATATCGGCACCTCCTCTATGTGGGCCCACCAGTTCGCCGACGCCCTCCACGCGAGCGACGCGCTGGGCCTCGAGCGCTTCGCCACGATGCAGAACCACTACAACGTGCTCTACCGCGAGGAGGAGCGAGAGATGCTGCCGCTCTGTGAGAACGAAGGGATCGGCGTCGTTCCGTGGTCGCCGCTGGCCCGCGGCGTCGCGACCCGCCCCCACGGGGAGATCGATTCGACGACCCGCGGCCAGACCGACAAGTACCTCGAGCAGATGTCCTACCTCCAGGGCGGCGGCGAGGAGATCAACGAGCGAATACAGGCGCTCGCCGACCAGAAGGGCGTCTCGATGGCCCAGATATCGCTCGCGTGGCTGCTCCACAAGGACTGGGTCGACGCCCCCATCGTCGGGACGACCAGCGTCGAACACTTAGAGGACGCCGTCGAGGCCCTCGAGATCGATCTCTCCGAGTCGGAGATGGAGACCCTCGAGGAACCCTACGAGCCGCTGCCGGTGGCGGGTCACGAATAGCCGAACGCGCCGCTCGCAAAGCGTCCGCTACAACAGATCGACGCCGTTCAGCACTTCGGCGACCCGCTCGAGGTGGGTCGCGTGTTCCTCGCCCTCGAGCCCCTGGTACATCGTCGTGATCGAGAGGTGGTCGGCTCCGAGGTCTCGCCAGGCCTGAACGCGGTCGATCCACTCGTCGTCTTCGTCCGGGACGGCATACATCCGACCGCCGAGGCCGATGTCGTCGGGGTCGCGGCCCGCCGCCTCGGCGTGCTCATAGAGGTCCGCGAGGTGGGCCTCGGCCTCGTCGCCCGGCTGGAACTGGGGTAACCAGCCATCCGCAATCCGAGCGACGCGGCGCTTGACCGGATCGGCCATGCCGCCCATCCAGAGCGGAATCGGCTGCTGGACCGGAAGCGGCCGGATGCCGACGTCCGGAATCTCGTGAAACTCGCCCTCGAACTCGACGAGTTCGTCGGTCCAGAGCCGGCGGAGCACCTCGACTTGCTCCTCGATTCGCTGCCCCCGCCGCGAGAAGTCCTCTCCCAGCGCGACGTACTCGGGTTCGTTCCAGCCGACGCCGATTCCCATGCGAAACCGCCCGTCGGTGAAGCGATCCAGTTGGGCGGCCTGCTTCGCGACGAGCGCGGTCTGGCGCTGGGGCAAGACGAGAATTCCGGTCATGAACGCCAGTTCGTCGGTCTGGCCCGCCAGATAGGAGTACGTGGTCAGCGGCTCGTGAAACGTGCTCTCGTAGTCGTAGGGACCGTCCCACCCCTCGCGATCGGGGTCGACGCCGAGGACGTGATCGTACGCCAGAACGTGTTCGTACCCCGACTCCTCGACCCGCCGTGCGTAGTCGGCGAGCGACCGCGGGTCGTGGCCGATCTCGAGTTGCGGGAGCACGGTACCGATTTCCATACCCTCGCGTTCGGCCGGCCCGGACTTGAAACTCTCGTCGGAACTGAATGACGGCGGCTATCGGTGAGGATTTGCCGTCCACGTTGTGGTGGCGCGCGCTGTCGGCGAGGCGCGACTCGAGGGAGCGCCTCGAAAGCGAATAGCGCGGGACCGGCGGTCCCGCGAACCATGCGAACGGGTCGAAGACCCGTGAGCAGACGGAGAACGAAGCGATCCGTGAGCAGGCCGACCGAACGAGAGTGAGGTCGGTCGATACCACTGCGCGAGGTCTTCGCGAACTTCGTGAGCGAATGGCTTGGAAGGCGCGAAGCGTCTTCCAGTGGATGAGCGACCGCAGCGACCAGCGGGAGCGAGGACCGCAATCGGCTGGGGAGGGCGTGGTGACTCCCCGTTGCCAGTGTGAGGAAAACACGTGACTCTTCGCCACTCCTCGAACGCTCCGTGACTGACCTACCGAACCGCTCTCGAGCCCCACGACCGTTCTCGAGCACCGGTGACCGATCAGAACAACCCGTCCACGTCCTCCTCGCGGGCCCGTCGCCTGCAGACGTGATCCGTGAGCCGCTGGGAGATGATCCCGCGGTTCTCGTCCTCGCGGACGAAATCGAACAGCAGCGTGATGAAGACGCTGCCGTCGTCACCCGACTCGAGATCCTGTCGCGCGTACTCTCGAGCCCGCCGGATCGGTTCCTCGTCGTATCCGAACTCCTCGGCGAGGACGACCGCCGCGATCGCCGTCGGCTCGAAGCCGAGAGCCGCCAGCCCGGGACTGTCGCCCTCGTGTTCGATCCGTCCAGGCGGCCGCCGCTCGATGAGTTCGGGGTCGGCCGCGAGACGAGCCAGC
>NZ_JAQIVI010000303.1 GCF_028618695.1 Natrinema soli
CCGCCGTGGCGCTGGCGAAGGCCGAGGAGCGCGTGGTCACGCCCCGTCGGACGTTCTCGTGGCCGAGTGACGCGCCGCACCTGCACCTCTTGCAGCGCGTGCGGGACGAGGCCCACCGCTTCGCCGTGCAGTACCATCAGACCGTCCGCGACGAGGTCAAAACGGTGCTCGACGACGTTCAGGGGGTCGGCCCCGAAACCCGAAAGCGGCTGCTCGGTCGCTTCGGCAGCGTCGAGAACGTTCGCGAAGCGAGCCCCGAGGACCTCCGGAGCGTCGAGGGGATCGGTGAGAAGACGGCAGAGACGATCAGATCGAGACTCTAACAGCAGCAGAGAGCGTGTGGAAGGGCTGATATCGTCTCTTTGCCGCCCTCTTCACCTGTGAATGGAACGATGGGTTTTGGTGAGAATAGGTGAGACGAAGCGACCTGCTATCGTGGCAACAGGGAATCGCCACGCCCTCCCCAGCCGATTTCTGCTCACGGGCTGAAGGCCCGTTCGCATGGTTCGCGGGACCGACGGTCCCGCGCTAACGCTCGATCGCTCCGCTCTCTCGCCCATCCACTGGAAGACGCTTTGCGTCTTCCAAGCTATCACTCGTTCAACTCGCGACAACCTCGCGCAGTGTCCTCGACCGCCCTCACTGTGCTCACGGTTCCCTGCGGTCACCGCTCGCTTTCCGAGGCGCTGAGCGCCTCGCGACGCTCGGTCGGCCGACAGCGCGCGCCACCGCACGTCGGATGGCTGGTCCGAAGTGTTACGTCGTTCTTCGCTACTGAACGGGACACCGACCGGGGGACGTGACTCGAGAGCAGCAACGGAACGACCGCTCCGAATCGGCCGTCGGATCCTCGAGCCCGCGACCGTTGCGACGGCAAGGACAGGGCTATCCTCGCACACGTTCCATGTGAGGATATGGCAGACAACGACGACCTCGACGACCTGCTCGACGAACTCGACAGTCAGGGGGACCTCGAGACCTCCCAGCAAGTGCTGTCGCTGCGGACGGAGAGTCGGCGCTACGACAAGCCGGTGACGATCATCGAGGGGTTCGATCTCTCGCAGTCGGAGATCAAATCGACCGCATCGGATCTCAAGAGTTCCCTGGGAACGGGTGGGACCGTCAACGACGACCGCATCGAATTGCAGGGCGATCACCGCGACCGCGTCCCGGAACTGCTTCGGGACCGAGGGTTCGACGTTCGGGAGTGACCCCCGCCGGGAGCGGCTCCGCTGTCCCCGCGCGTTGTGCGACGACCGAGCCACGGCTCCGTCGGCGCGGTCGTCTCGTGGCAGCGTATTATTTATGTCCCACGTTCGATGATGAGGTATGAAGGTTCGATCCGCGACGTCCGACGACTTCGAGGCGATCACGGCCGTCGCCCGCGACACCTGGCACGACACCTACGACGAACTCGAGGCCGACATGATCGACCGGACCGTCGATAATTGGTACACCGACGACTCGATGCCGCTCGAGGCTCCCGGGACGGTCGTCCTCGTGGCCGAGCGCGCGGAGCGACGGTCCGCGGATGGGAGTCGGACGGAGTCCGACGAACGCGACGGCGACCTCGTCGGCTTCACTCACGCGGTCGCGCAGGGCGAGACGGCCGATATCCTCCGGATGTACGTCCATCCGGACCACCAGGGCGAGGGGATCGGATCGGAGCTCCACGAGCGACTGATGTCGGAGCTCGAGTCCCGCGACACCGACCGGGTCCGCTCGTTCGACTTCGCGTTCAACGACACCAGCCGGGCGTTCTACGAGGGCCTGGGCTTCGAGCAGGCCGACGAGGGCGAAGTCGAAATCGATGGCGAGTTCTACCCCGAAGCCGTCTATTCGCTCGAGTTGTAATCGCCGACCGTTCGTCGCGGAATGTTCTCGATGTCACCGCTCGGAGCCGTCCGTTCGCCTCGAGGATCGCACGCGTCCCGAACGCACTCCGTATTCGGTCCGTCGGCAGTCCGTATTCACTCCACCATCGGCCCACTGAGACGGATTACTGGAAGTCAGTTCCGTCGAACCCGCACGGCGGGTCGCGGGTACGCCGGAACACAGACCGTCCGACAGCACCTGCCAGAGACGGTGCAACCACTTTGGTACTCGGTGTCGTTACACACTGTATGGAGATCAGACCGGCGAACCGCGACGACCGAGAACGGATCAGGGTCGTCGCTCGGGAGACGTGGCACGAGACGTACGACGAACTCGAGCCGGAGACGATCGATCAGACCATCGACGAGTGGTACGGCGACGAGGCCCTCGAGACGGCGTTATCGAAGTCCGGCACCGCCTTCCTCGTCGCGGAGCGGGACGGTGAAATCGTCGGCTTCACGCACGGCGTCGTCACCGAGGACGAGGGTGATGTCCTGCGGCTCTCCGTCCACCCGGACCAGCAAAACGAGGGGATCGGAACCGCGCTGTACGAGCGGCTGCGCGAGGACCTGCGGGACTTCAACATGGAGCGAATGCGCGCGATCGACCTCGCCTCGAACGAGGGCGGCCGGGAGTTCTACGAGACCCACGGGTTCGAACCGACCGACGAGGACGAGGTCGAAATCGGCGGCGAGCGCCGACGGGAAGTGGTCTACACGCTCGAGCTATAGCACGCCGGCGGCTGCCGTTCCGTGCCCTTGCAAATGCACCGCACGGACGCAAGTGAGCCGCCGGTGTGGTCCTCCGTAGCACGATGGGGACGAAAACACCGAGCGAGGCCGACATTCTGCGGCCGATCGGGACGACCTCGAAAACGTACTTCGTGATGGTTGCCGTGGCGGGACTGGCGCTTTTCGCCTTCCTCGTCGGCTGGGCCTACCAGATGCAGCAGGGGCTGGCCGTCACCGGACTCGGTGACTGGGGGAGCGGCGGCGGCGCTACGTGGGGGGTCTACATCGGCGCGTTCATCTGGTGGGTCGGCATCGCCCACGGCGGGATCATTCTCTCGGCCGCGGTCCGTCTGCTGGGGATGGATCGCTACATGCCGGTTGCTCGACTCGCCGAGTTGCTGACCATCAGCGGGCTGTCCGCGGCGGGCTTTTATATCATCGTCCACCTCGGCCGGCCAGACCGGATGGTCACGAGCGTCGTCGGTCACTACCACGTCACGGTCCACGCCTCGCCGCTCGTGTGGGACGTGACCGTCATCACGGCGTACTTCGTGCTGACGGCGACCTACCTCGCGCTCACCCTGCGCTACGACGTGAGCCGGTTGCGCGGCCAGCTGCCGGACCGGCTCGATCCGATCTACCGGCTCATCACGATCGGCTACACCGAGACGGAAGATCGGATCGTCCAGCGCATGGTCTGGTGGCTCGCGCTCGCGATCATCATCATGGCCCCGCTCTTGCTCCACGGCGGCGTCATTCCGTGGCTGTTCGCGGTGATCCCCACGATGCCGACCTGGTTCGGCGGCGTGCAGGGCCCCCAGTTCCTGACGATCGCGCTCACGTCGGCGATCAGCGGCGTGATTATCCTCGCCTATTCGTTCCGCTACGCCTACGACTGGGACCACATCTTCACCGACGACATCTTCCGCGGACTGCTCCTCTGGCTCGGCTTCTTCTGTCTGCTCTTCCTGTGGCTGCAGCTTCAGCAGAACATCACCGGGCTATTCGCCGCACCCGTCGACCTGACCGTCGCGGCCCTGGCCAGAGCGACCAACCCGATCTACCTCACCTCGATGTCGCTGGTCTTCCTGACGCTGTCGTACATCTTCGCACAGTCGATCCGACCGACGCTGTTCACCAAGCGACGGGCCGTCATCTCCGGGCTCGCCGTCCTCATCGCGACGATCCTCGAGAAGGTGCTGTTCGTCGTCGAGGGGTTCCTGCACCCGACGTTCGACATCTACGAGGCGGTGCCGGGCGTCTACATTCCGAGCCTGATCGAGATCGCGTCGATCTTCGGGACGGTCGGCATGGTCTGTCTGTTCTTCCTCACCGTCGCGAAGATCGTCCCCGTGGTGGAGCTCCACGCGATCGAACACCTGCGGGACGACCACGAGAACGAATAGGATACGAGTAGGGGCGGCCGCTCCCGTTCTCTCGTGGGAACGAAAGCAGGGAAACGACCGGTACGGCTGAGCTGTCGGCCGTAAGACGGGACAGGCAGACGTGAGCGAGCCGGCGACTACGGACGCGAACGACCAGCAACGGCCACCAGCAACTATTTATCCCATGGAGCTAAACCTATCTTTAGATATGTCTAATCTTTCGGCACCGAGCGCCCAAACCGGGAGTGAGACGCCGTGAACGAACTGCTCGAGGTCCTCCTCGTATCGCTCCGGGACGGCTATGTTCAGGTGAGCGCGTTCGTCGCGGTAACGGTACTGGCCTTCGGTCTGCTCCAGTACGCGACCGACGGGGCCGTCATCGGCGCGATAGAAGGCAACGAGCGACTGCAAGTGCTGTTCGGCGGCCTCCTCGGACTGACTCCCGGCTGCGGCGGCGCGATCGTCGTCATGCCGCTGTACGTCCGCGGTACGGTCAGCTTCGGGACCGTCGTCGCGACGCTGGGTGCGACCGCGGGCGACTCGGCGTTCGTCATCCTCGCACTGGCCCCCGAAGCCGCGCTGTACGCCTACGCCATCGCCTTCGCGGCGAG
>NZ_JAQIVI010000304.1 GCF_028618695.1 Natrinema soli
CCTCGGGCGCTCGCTCCTCGATCGCCGCGGCGCTGACGACGGCGTCGTCGGGCGTGTAGAAGACGACGCCGGTCTCCTCGAACTGAAACGGCGGCAGGTGCGACTGGGCGCGCTTCGCCTCCCGCAGGAAGGTCGGCGCGACGCGGTCGGGAGTATCCTCGAGTTGCCGGTCGGTGGCGAGCGCGCCCAGCATCTCGCGGTCCGCACCACCGGTCGGGAGAATCGACCGCGAGAGGGGGAGCTTCATCGCCAGCGAGACGATCGGATTCCGCATGTCCGCGTGGAACCCCCACCACGGACTCAGGTAGACTCGGTGCTCGGCCCCCTCGAGATACTCGGCGACGAGGCCGCCGGTGCTGTGGGTGAGCAGTCGGTACGACTCGAGCCCGTCGACGTAATCGGCGATGGGTTTCACCCACTCCGATTCGAAGTCGGTGACCACGGTCGGCAGCTGAAAGACGGTGACGCGATAGTCGGCGTCGACGAGCCGGTCGACGAGCCACCGGACGTTCCCGTGTTCGATCCTGTTGCCCCACCCGAGCACGACGACGAGATCGCGATCTCCCGCCTCGTTGAACACCTCATGTTGCATACATATAGACATGTTCGGAGGCTCATATAGGCGTATCGGCGACTCGAAACGATGATCGCTGCTGTCTCGTCCGGCGGTATCTCCCACTTGAAACGTTTATTACAGTTCCACTATATGATGTGAAGTACCATGCCAGGGGCAGGGCGGTCCTACGACTACGTACTCGTCGGCGCGGGGCCGGCGGGGTGTGTGCTCGCGAACAGACTGTCGGCCGACGCCGACACCGAGGTACTGCTGCTCGAGGCCGGGACGCCGGACGAGAACCGCGAGATCGGCATTCCGGCGGCGTTCTCGGACCTGTTCCAGTCGGGGGTCGACTGGAACTATCACACCGCGGCCCAGTCGGAACTCCACGACAGGGAACTCTACTGGCCCCGCGGGAAGACCCTCGGCGGCTCGAGTTCGATCAACGCGATGATCTACGTGCGCGGCCAGCCCGCGGACTACGACCACTGGGCGGAACTGGGGAACGACGGCTGGGGGTACGAGGACGTCCGTCCCTATTTCATGCGGGCCGAAGACAACGAGCGCGGTCCCTCGGTCTGCCACGCGATCAGCGGGCCGCGCCACGTCGCCGATCTCCGGTCGCCGAACGAACTCAGCGAGGCGTTCGTCGATGCCGGACGGGCGGTCGGCCTGCCCCGCAACGAGGACTTCAACGCCGGCGAGCAGGAAGGGGTCGGCTTCTACCAGGTTACCCAGAAGGACGGCCGTCGCCACAGCGCCGCCGACGCGTACCTGAAACCGGTGCTGGATCGGCCGAACCTGACCGCGGTGACGGGAGCGCGGGTGACGCGGGTCCGCTTCGATGGGACGAAGGCAGTCGGCGTGGAGTACGCTCGAGACGATGCCGACGGGAGTCCCGCGACGGTCGATGCGACCGAGGAAGTCATCCTCTCGGCCGGTGCCGTCAACTCGCCCCACCTGCTCATGCTCTCCGGCGTCGGTCCGGCGGACCACCTCGCGGAACACGGCATTTCCGTCGTCGAAGCCCTCCCCGGCGTCGGCCGAAATCTCCAGGATCACCTGCAGGTCGGTGTCAACTACGAGTGCGAGCAGTCGATCAGTCTCGCCGACGCGGACTCGATCCGGAACCTCCTCCGGTTTCTGGTGCTGAAGACGGGACCGCTGACCTCGAATATCGCCGAAACCGGCGGCTTCGCGACCGTCACCGAGGACGCCGACCGGCCCGATATCCAGTTTCACTTCGCCCCGTCGTACTTCGTCGATCACGGGTTCGACAACCCCGACGGGCACGGCTTCTCCCTGGGCGCGCTCCGGCTCCGTCCCGACAGCCGCGGCCGGATCGCGCTCGAGTCCGCCGACCCCTTCGACGAACCGGCCATCGATCCGCAGTATCTGACCGAGGGCGACGATCTCGAGGTGCTTCTCGAGGGGATCAAACTGGTCCGGGAGGTCCTGCAGGCGGAGCCGTTCGACGAGTATCGCGGGGCGGAGGTCCTCCCTGGCTCCGACGTGCAGAGCGACGAGGGGCTGATCGAGCACATCCGCGAGACGGCCGAGACGCTGTACCATCCCGTCGGCACCTGCAAGATGGGCGACGACGACATGGCCGTCGTCGACGATCGGCTCCGGGTCCGCGGGCTCGAGGGGTTGCGCGTCGTCGACGCCTCGGTGATGCCGACGATCACGAGCGGCAACACGGACGCGCCGACGACGATGATCGCCGAGAAGGCGGCCGATTTCGTTCGCAATGGGGCCTGATCGACGCTCGGCAGTCGTTCTCGCCGGCCTGAAAGTGATCCATCAGTAACTATTTCTCCGCTCCCGCCCAACGGTCGGGAGAGCCAACAGGCTCGAGACACCATGAACGTCGATGAATTCGTCAGCGAAAACGAACCGAAAGACGGCGGCGAGACCTTCCAACTCGAGAACGGCAAGCTACTGGACGTCGACCTCGACGGTTCGGTAACTGCCAAGGCCGGATCGATGATCGCCTACGACGGGGATCTCTCCTTCACGGGAAAGTCCTCCGCCGAAGGCGGAATCACCGGCTTCCTCAAGGAGAAAGCCACGAGCGAGGGAACGCCGGTGATGGAGGCGACCGGTACGGGTCACCTGTATCTGGCGGATCGGGAGAAGAAGATCCAGATTCTCGAGCTCGATGCCGGCCAGTCGATCTCTGTCAACGGGAACGACGTGCTCGCGTTCGAGTCGAGCGTGAACTACGAGATCCGGACCATCAAGAGCATCGCCGGCTTCTCGGCCGGCGGCATGACCAACGTCTTCCTCGAGGGTCCCGGCAGCGTCGCGATCACGACCCACGGCGAACCGCTGGTCCTGAAACCTCCCGTCAGAACCGATCCCAGTGCCACCGTCGCCTGGAGCGGGACCACTCCCGGCAGTCACGTCGACAGCGCCCTCTCGAACATGATCGGGCAGTCCTCGGACGAGACCTACCAGCTCGAGTTCACCGGCTCGGAGGGGTTCGTCGTCGTCCAGCCATACGAGGAACAGACGCCACAGCAGTAGCAGGCAGTATCGACATCGGATCGCGTTACGTATGCCCCTTCGACCGGTACGCGTTCCTAGACGATTTCCATGAGACGACGAGTACTCGGCGCGATTTCGGCCGCAGTCGCACTGACGCTGCCCTGGGTCGCCGTCGTCGTGGCCACCGATCTCCTCCCCTGGCTCGCGACGGCCCTCGGGCTCGAGTATCGAGCACCGGCTGCGCTCCGAACGCTCTCGACGCTCAGCACGGTGATCGTGACCGGACTCGCCGTCCTCGGTGCGGCGTTCCTCCTCGCGTGGGCCGCCGAAACCGCCGAAAAGGACGTGCCACAAGCGTTCGCGATCGCGGTCCTCGCCGTGTTAGCGGTCGCGCCAGAGTACGCCGTCGACGCGCTGTACGCGTGGAACGCGGGCGTATTCGCGGGGACCGAGCGGGGAGTCGAGGCCGGGAACCTGGCGGTCGCCAACATGACCGGCGCGAACCGGATCCTCATCGGCATCGGCTGGGCCGGCGTCGCCCTCTTTACGATCTTTCGCGGGGGGTCGTCGGCCGATCCCTCCGTCGAGAATCGTCCCGGCTTCCTCACCGACGTCGTGATCCTCGACCGCGAGATCGGCCTCGAGATCGTGTTTCTCCTCATCGCGACGCTCTGGGCGTTTCTCGTCCCGCTCAACGGCGGGATCGACGTCTTCGACATGCTGTTTCTGGTCGGGCTCTACGTCTGCTACATCGCGGTGATCCTCCGCGGCGAGGTCGAACCGGACATGGACCACGTCGGCGTGCCGGCGTACTTACAGTCCTTCTCGAGGCCGGGGCGAATCGCGACCGTCCTCGTTCTCTTCGCCTACTCCGGCGTGATGATCTTCACCGCCGTCGAGCCCTTCGCACACGGACTCGAGCACCTCGGGGAGAGCGTCGGTATCCCCTCGTTCTTCATGATCCAGTGGATCGCGCCGCTGGCCTCCGAAGCGCCGGAGCTCATCGTCGTCGTCTACCTGGTGAACAAGGCGCGCTCGACCGCGGGGTTCAACGCGCTCATCTCGTCGAAGCTCAACCAGTGGACGCTGCTCATCGGGACCCTCGTCGTCGTCCACTCCCTCGCGCTGGGCCAGTACGGCGTCCTCGCCTTCGACTTCAAGCAGTCCGCGGAGATCTGGCTGACCGCCGCCCAGTCCTTCTTCGCCGTCTCGTTGCTGATCCGGTTCGAAATCTCGGTCAGAGAAGCGCTCACTCTGCTCGTCCTGTTCCTCTCGCAGGTCCTCCTCGAGTTCGTCATCATCCGAGATCTCGCCGCGCTGCCGGTCTCGAGCACCGACCTCCTGCTCGTCTACAGCGGGATCTACGTCGTCCTCGGGACGGCGCTGCTCGTCAGCCGGCGGCGGGCGTTCGGTCGTCTCATCCGTCGAACGGCGGGGACGGTCGGCGACGCGATGCCGATCGGCGGAGATCGGCCACGAAGCGTCGACGACTGAATCGGCCGGCCACAGACCTACGTTCGCGGCGGTGGTATCGTCAGCGTCGATGCTTTCGATCGGTCCGGTACGCTCCGACGCTGTGATCGTTTTCGCGCTCGCGATCACCCTCGCCCTGATTCATCTCTTCGCTGGACGACTGGGCGTCGGCGGCCGGATACCCCGAAGCCGATGGCTGTCGATCGCCGGCGGCGTCTCGGTCGCGTACGTCTTCGTTCACCTCCTTCCGGACGTCGGGGAAGCGGCGGCGACGCTCGCGGAACGCGGCGCGCCGACCGCCTTTGCCGAACACCACGGCTACCTGATCGCGCTGCTCGGATTCGTCACCTTCTACGGCCTCGAACAGCTCACTCGGCGATCGAATACCGATCCGGACGGAATCGTCGAATCGGCCGGAACCGGCGTCTTCTGGGTCCACGTCGGATCGTTCGCCGCCTACAACGCGATCGTCGGCTACCTCCTGTGGGACCGCGAACTCGGCAGCGTCCTCCTGTTCACCGTCGCGATGGCCCTGCACTTTCTCGTCACGGACGACGGCCTCCGAGAACACCACGGGCAGACCTACCACTGCCGCGGCCGGTGGATACTGTCGGCGGCGGTGATCGCCGGTGCCGGTGTCGGATACGCGTTCGAGGATACCGAACTCCTCCTCGCGGTGTTCGTGCCGTTTCTGGCCGGCGGCATCATCCTCAACGTGATCAAGGAGGAGCTGCCGTCGGATCGCGAGAGCCGGTTCTGGGCGTTCGCCGGCGGTGCGGCGAGCTACGCTGCGCTGTTGCTGTTCGTCTGAACTCGACCCTCAAACGGGACCGTTTTATCGCTCCGCCGCAATCCCCCGCTATGAAGCTTCGACGGCCGCGCCGTCCGCGCGATTACCGGTTCGCGGACTCGGCCCAGCAGCTCGTCGGCGGGTTCCTGCTCGCGGGCCCATTCGTGGTCACCGAGGAGGTTTGGACGCTCGCGAGGAACATGCACGACCTCCAGGCGCTCGTGACCGTCGCTATCGTCTTTGCGATCGGCTATGCGGCGCTATACAAGGCGGATACGACCAGAGATGCGGACGACGAGCAGGAGGTGGCCGGGATTCCGATTCGCTTCATCTCGCTGATGATCGTCACCTTCGGCTCCGTCACCACGCTCGCACTTCTGTTCAGTGCCCCCGCGACGTTCCTCGAGGACGTCGAGACGACCCGCGAACTCGCACGGATCTCGTTCAAGGCCATCTGCGTCGGCGCGGTCTTCAGTGTGGTCGGCGCGGCGACGGCCGATAGCATCTTTTCGAAGTAACGATCGACGACTCGGCCGTTCGGCTCGAGCGGAACGAGCGATTCGGCGTCCTCACGGTGGTCGCGACTAGATGTACGAATCGTCGTACGACTCTCCGGAGCGCTCCGCGTGGGAGTTTCCGCAATCGCCGCACTCGAGTCGGTCCATGTTGTTCATCGAGACGTCGAGCGAGCCGCAGTTCGCACAGTAGAACCCGTACTGCTCAGTCTGGTCCTCGTCCTCGTAGGTGACGAAAAACGACGCTGCAGTGCCGGATTCCTCCTCGTCGCGGGCGATGTACACCGTCTCGCCGTCGTCGGTCGTCGCCGTCAGGTGGCCGTCCGTCGTCTCCGTTTCGGGGAATTCGTCCGCCGCTGCATCCTCCGCATCCTCCGCGTCCGCCCGCGACTCCGTCGGGAGGTCCACGTCGATGTTCGAATCCGTGTACACGTACTTTACCAGGGACTCGCCGGCCACGTCGATACGCCGGTCGCCGTCGTGCTCGAGGCCGAACCGTTCGACGAACTGGTGGCCCTCGGTGTTGGCCTCGAGGACGGTCACGCAGACGTGGTCGGCGCCGCGGTCGCGGAGGGACTCGGTCGCGGTCTCGTACAGCTCCGTTCCGATACCCCTTCCTCGGTGCTCGGGGTCGACGAACAGCCAGTTCACCTCGCCCCACTCGTCCGCGAGGCGGCCCTCGACGAAGCCGGCGATAACCGTCCCTTCGATCTCCTCGCCGGTTTCGACGACGTGTAGCAGGGCGTCCTCGTCGTCGATCTTCTCGGCGACGGCGTCGTCGCCGAACTGGTCGTCGGTGATACCGTCGATCTGCTGTGGACTGAGCCTGAACGAGGTCGTCATCGAACTGTCCACGACCTCGCGAATCCGCTCGGCCTCGTCGGGTTTCGGCTCCCGAATTTCCATACTGGATGAACGGTCCCGTTCCGGATAAGATGGCTGCCGGCGGGAACAAGCGGATTTATGGCTCGCCGCTACCGGTCACGACCACCGGGCGATCCGAACTGAGAATGACACCCTGGGTGGTGCTGCCGAAGATCGCTTTCCCGACCGGCGAGCGCTTTCGGCCGCCGAGGACGATCGAGTCGACGTCGGAGGCCTCGGCTTCCTCGAGAATGTCGTCTTCCGTATCGCCGCTGTCCTCGAGGATCGTCACTTCGATGCCGGCGGTCTCGAGGGCCTCCTGTGCGCGGCGGACGGAGCCGATCCGCGAGGCCGACTTGAACGTCTCGAACTCCTGTGGGAGGTCGTCGCTGTCCTCGGTGAAGACGAACAGGAGGTAGACCTCGACCGACTCCGCCGCGTCGGGGAGCGACGCGACGTACTCGGCCTGTGTCAGTGCACGATCTTCGTTGGTATCGACGGGCATCAGTACTCGATACATGGATAGCTGTTACCATGGATAGACCATAAATCCGGCTCCGTGTCCCGTCATCTCGGACGCGGACCACCGATCGACTGCGCTGGGAGAGCCGCGTTCGATTACTCGTCGGTATCCCCGTCGCGCTCTCGAAGGGATCGCCGGTGGATCTTTCCGGTCGTCGTGGTCGGAAGCGTCTCGACGAACTCGATGTGCTGGGGGTATTCGTACTCCGCCAGTCGGTCGCGGACCAGTTCGCGGATCTCCTCGCGGAGCGTTTCGGGGTCGTCCACGTCGGTGGCGGGTTTGACGAACGCCTTGATCGCCTCGCCCCGAGTGTCGTCCGGAACGCCGACGACGCCGGCCTGTTCGACGGCCTCGTGGGTGAGGATCGCGTCCTCGACCTCCATCGGCCCGACGCGGTAGCCGCTGGTGAGGATGACGTCGTCGGTTCGCGAGACGAACCACAGGTAGCCGTCCGCGTCGCGCTCGACGAGGTCGTCGGTCAGGAACCATCCCGAATCCGTCCGCTTGTTCGCCGTCTTTTCGGGCAGGCCGTGGTACTCGTCGAAGAAGACCCGTCGATCGCCCGGCTTCACGGCGAGCTCGCCGACCGCGCCGCGCTCGAGGCGCTCGTGCGTCTCCGAATCGAGTACCGCGATTTCGTAGCCCGGGAAGGGTTTCCCCATGCTGCCCGGCCGCGTGTCGAACCAGGACTCGGCGTTGCCGACGACGAGGTTGAGTTCGGTCTGGCCGTAGAACTCGTTGATCGCGACGTCCTCGAACGTCGATCGGACCCAGTCGACGACCTCGGAGGTCAGCGGCTCGCCGGCCGAGGCGAACGTCTCGAGCGAGAGATCGAACCGGCTTTCGGGGTCGTCGACGCCCATCAGCATCCGGAGCGCGGTCGGTGGCATGAAGGCCTGGGTCACCTCGTGTCGCTCGAGCAGGTCGTAGACCGCCTCGGGGTCGAACCCGTCGCGGGGCCAGCCGACGATCGGACAGCCGTGGTGCCACGCGGCGAAGAGGGTCCCCCCTAGCGCCGCGCCCC
>NZ_JAQIVI010000305.1 GCF_028618695.1 Natrinema soli
GACGAGGAGGCCCGCAGCGACCATCGCGGTGGCCACGACCGCACCGGCGAGCGCGCGCGTCCGAGCCGACGACAGCGACATCGATCGACAATTTCGCTCGAGTACTGAAACCTTTGTGTCTCTCGCAGGTCGAGTGACGATCGCATGGCGAGCGGATCTCGTGGGAACGTGATCGGCGACGCTCGCGGAACGAGCGGGTCGAGTATCCGTCACTCCCTGGCCGCAATTCCGTGGGACACGGCCGCAGTCGCCGACCCAAAGGAAAGGGCTTTTATAATCACACTGGATACGATTGAGTGCAGACAGAGACCGCGAGCGTGGGTAGCCAAGCCAGGCCAACGGCGCAGCGTTGAGGGCGCTGTCCCGTAGGGGTCCGCCGGTTCAAATCCGGTCCCACGCATCGCACCGGTGGACGATGTCCACCACGACCGATGCAGGTGATCTCCCTTCGAGGACATCACCCACGCATAATTCGTTCCGACGCTACACTGATGAGCGACGGCTTCGTGTGACACTTGTTATAGTCGGCTCGTATGGAACAGTGGATTCTGATGAGAATACGGTGAACAAAGTGTCCTGCTACCGTGGCAGCAGGGAATCGCCACGCCCTCCCCAGCCGATTTCTGCTCACGGCGGCTCCGCCGCCGTCTGTTCACGGGCGCGTAGCGCCCGTTCACTGGTCTGCGAGGCCCACGGCCTCGCAATATTCGCATGGTATGCGAGACCTCCGGTCTCGCACTATTCGGATGGTTCGCGGGACCGGAGGTCCCGCGCTAACGCTCACTCACTCCGTTCGTTCGCTCATCCCTCGCGCAGTATCGGCGGCCGCCCTCGCTGTGCTCACGGTTCCCTGCAGTCACCGTTCGCTTTCCGAGGCGCGAACGTAGTGAGCGCCTCGCGACCCTCGGTCGGCCGACAGCGCGCGCCACCGCACACCGGTTGATCGGTCTGGAGTGATCCGTACTCCCTCTCTATGCCGTTTCTCGGATAGTAGCTCGAGTCCAGTGCGGAGAGTAACCACTTTCCCGTTCCGCTCGAACCACCACACATGGAATACGTCCCTCGAGAGCGCGTGCGCCTCCTTACCGGCGTGTTGAGCGTCGTGTCGCTGGCGGTCGTCTTCGCGGCCGCGGGCGGCCGGATTCCGTCCTCGAGCGTGCCGGCGGCACCGGAGCGGGTCATCGACGCGATCCCGCTCGTCAACGCCGTGCTCAGCGCCATAGCGATCGGGACGATCACGGTCGGTTGGCGGGCGATCCGCCGCGGCGAGATCGAGCGCCATCGGGTCGCAATGGTGTCCTCCTTCGGCCTGTTCGCGAGCTTTCTCGCGCTCTATCTCTACCGGCTGACCGTGACCGGCGGTCCGCAGGACTTTCCGGGACCGGCGGCCATCGAACAGTTCGTCTACCTGCCGATCCTGGCCGTTCACATTCTGCTGGCGATCGTCTGTATTCCGCTGCTGTACTACGTGCTGTTGCTCGCGGTCTCCCGTCCGATCGCGGAGCTGCCGGAAACGAGTCACGCCCGTATCGGTCGGATCGCGGCGACGCTGTGGCTGCTCTCCTTTTCGCTCGGAATCGTCGTGTTCGTGTTGCTCCACGTCATCTACTGAGACGGACTGCTGTCCCGATGGACGGGAGCAACCGCAGGACGGTTCGCGGGTGCGCCGGAACTGATTTCCAACAGTCCGATTGAGGAGCGCGATCGATGGCCGAATCGACCGACTCAGTCCAGAATATCGCCGATACGGCGCGGCTCACCCTGCAGGTTCGGCTGTTCGGCGACGATCTGCAACACCTCGTGGTCGGTCACGTCGTAGTAGGATTTTTCGGTTGCTTCCTCGATGAGCGCCTGCTCGAGGCGGAACTCGGTGCCTTCGTAGACGACGTCGACGCCCTCGTCGTCGAATGCGAGTGTAGTCATGGCTGGTCGTATGCAGCGTGAGTGTAAAAGCGAGGCGACTGTGCTCGGCGGCTGCAGGAGGCGAACGATCGGAGCGGCAGACGGGCGTCAGACGAACGACCGACGACGCGCGAGGTTTATTAGGCGGTACTCCCTTTGGATGCGAGTGTGGCCTTCAGCAGGGATCCACTCGACGAACTCGTCGTTCCCGACGGAACGGAAGCCCAGGAACGCGACCTCGTAACTGACGGGGACGTCCTCGTGGGCGGTCGTTCGACAATCGAGTTCGGCGTTCGCGGCCGAAACGTGCTGGCCGGCGAGAGCGCCGAGTTTCGCGGTGCTATCGAGGCCGACGGCGACTGCCGGCTCGACATGTGGTGTGACGTCGCGGAAAACGTGCTCGTCGGGCAGGACGCCTACATCGGCGAGCGCGTCCACATCGGCGGGAAGCTGAAAGTCGCGGGCGACCTCGATATCGGCGACGACGTCGAGATCGAGGAGGGGTTCGAGGCCAACGGCTGGATCGTCATTCGGAACCCGATGCCGACGATCGTTTTGCTCTTCGTCTACCTCAAACACCTCCTCCTGATCGGCGAGGAAGACGCCGCGCAACGGCTCATCTCCGAACTCGTCGACGAGGAAGACGACGAGCCGGAGACCGATCCGCTCGTCATTCCTCGGAACGCGACCGTCGGCGACGACGCCTGGCGGGTCTCGACGCCCGCCACGATCGGCGACGACTGTCGACTTCACGGCAACGTCCGCGCGGAGACGATCGACGTCGGTGCCGATTGCAACGTCTTCGGGAGCCTCCGGGCGCGCGAGGACGTCACCGTCGGCGACGGAACCCGCATCCACGGCGACGTGACCACTCGCGACGGCGATGTCACCATCGAACGGGACGCCCGTATCCTCGGCGACGTCTCCTGTGACGACCTCGAGCTCGGGCCCGACGCCGAGGTCGACGGCACGATCCGTGCCGACGGCGAGATCACGATGAGGACGACCGAACGCGAACGCGAGTAACGCGAGCCGTCCACCGCCGCTCCGTTCGATCCATCCCCGGTCGCTGTCGAAACGCTTGCTAACACGGGTCGTCCCTCCGATTCAATTCGGCTCTCGAAAACGGACTCCCCCGAATACCACCCCCTGTCGGCGATTTTAACCCCTATCCTTAATACTGATACTATGAAAAGGTCTCACAGGCATGATAAACACAGACACGCACAGGCGGAGGTATTCATGCGGTCGATCGTACTGACGAAAGGCGTTCCGGACTTCTCGGAGGGAGCCGTCTCGTTCGACGAGGACGGCCACCTCGAGCGCGGGAAGACGCCGACGGTGATGAATCCGAACGACGAGTTCGCGCTGCAGGCGGCGCTCCAGACCAAGGTGCGCCACGGCGGCCACGTCAGCGGGATGAGCATGGGACCGCCGGGGTACGCCGACGTCCTGAAAGGGGCGATGGAGACGGTCTACACCGACGACAGCTACCTGCTCTCGGACCGCGAACTGGCCGCCTCCGACACGTGGGCGACGGCGATTACGCTCAGCGCCGGCCTCGAGATGTGTCAGGAAAACGTTGCCGACGTCGACATCGTGTTCGCGGGGTTCAAGACGGCGGACGGCGAGACCGGACAGACCGGTCCGCAGGCCTGCTGGGCGATGGATTGGCCGATCGTCACCCACGTGATCGCGCTCGACATCGACCCCGAGGAACGGACGCTACGCGCGAAACGACTCGTCGAGGGCGATGTCGACGAGATCGAGACGGTCGAAGCGCCCTTACCCTGTTTCGTCGTCACCGATCCCGAGTTCGAGCCGACGTATCGAAAGGCCTCACACAGGCTGACGCACAAAGAGCTGCGAGCCGAAACCGAGGAACGAGCCACCGAGCACGACGAGTACCTGACGACGTGGGATCACGAGGACCTGAACCTCGATCCCGACTATATCGGACTCGACGGCTCGCCGACGATCGTCTCGTCGGTCGATCCGATCCCCAAAGCGCCCTCGGAACGGGAGGCGACGATGATCGATCCCGACGGCGGCATGAGCGAGGTACTCGAGGAGATGCAGCCCTACGCCGCGGAGGCGGGTGATTGAAATGACGGCGATCGATCCGGACGACCACACGGTCGACGAACTGACCGAGCAGCTGCAGACGATCGACGACGAGAACGAACTGCAGGCGATCCTCGAGGCCGAACAAGCGGGTCGGGACCGGGCGACGGCCCGCGAGGCAGTCCACCGGCGGCTCGAGGAGATCGGTGACGATGGCGACGAGAGCGACGGTGTCGAGGAGGGCACGGAGACGGAAGGCGAGTACGAGGAGACGAGAGAAGATGTCGGCGACGAAGCCGAGGCCGATGAGGAGGAAGCAGAAGAGACGGATGACGAATCGGCGGAAACGGAAGCGGCGGACGAGGAACCGGCGGAAGACGACGGCCTCTCACAGCCCACCCGCGACAAGAAACACGTCCGGGCGCTCGCAGACGGTGACTACGCGGACCTGTGGGTGTTCTGTGAGACCCAGGGCGGCGAGTTGCTCGAGGTCTCGAAGGAGATGCTCGGCAAGGGCCGGGAGCTGATGGACCAGTTCGAAGCAGACTACGGGGACGCGGAGGATGTCGTCGCGTTCCTGATGGGCGACGACTGCGAGGGGCTCGCCGAGGAGTGCATCGCCTACGGAGCCGATGTCGCCGTCTATCACGAGGACGAGCGCCTCGAGCGATTCCTCCACAAGCCCTACACCGAAATTTCGGCGCACATGGCCCGCGGAGAGGGGTCCGTCGAGAGCACCGACTGGCGCGACTACGACAAGCCGCGCTACATCCTGTTTCCGGCGACGAACAACGGGCGGGACCTCTCGGCGAAGGTCCAGGCCGAACTCGACTCCGGGCTCGCTTCGGACTGTTCGGACCTGTTCATCGAAGCGAACGAGATCTCGAATCCGGTCAAGACTGGCGAACCCGGCGTCAAAAAGACCGTCGAGAAGGTCCTTCACATGAAGCGACCGGACTTCTCCGGGTTCGAGTACTCGACGATCCTCTGTCTCGACAATCCGGATCGGGACTTCCACCCGCAGGGGTGTTCGGTGATTCCGGGCAGCTTCGACCCGATCGAGCGCGATCCCGACCGGGAGGGGCTCGTCGTCGAACACGACATGGACCTCGAGGACGACTGGTTCCGCGTCGAGATCACCGAATACGACCGGCTCGAGGCCGGAATCGACCTCACCGGCCACGACGTGATCGTCTGCCTCGGCCGCGGAATCGCCGACGATCCGACCGAGGGGATTGAACTCGGCCTCGACCTGGTCGACGCGTTCGATGACGCCGAGCTCGGTATCACGCGCGGGATCGTCACCTCCTCCTACCAGTTCGAGGGCCACGTCGAGCAGTACTCGAAAGAGGAACGTCAGATCGGCGAGACCGGCCAGGTCGTCGCGCCCGACGTGTACATCGCGGCGGGCGTCTCCGGCGCGGTCCAGCACAAGGTCGGGATGGACGAGTCCGACACCATCGTCGCGATCAACACCGACGCCGACGCCCGGATCCGGGACTTCTCGGATTACTTCGTCGAGGGCGACCTCTTCGAGGTGTTGCCGCGGCTCACCGAGGCCGTCGAATCGGGTGAGACGGACCTTGAGCCCGAGGCCGTCGCCGACGGAGGTGACGAGTGATGGCGGCAGCAACGGACGACTACGAACAGTACGAGGCCGTCGTCGTCGGCTGTGGTCCCGGCGGGGCCGCGGCGGCCGCGCG
>NZ_JAQIVI010000306.1 GCF_028618695.1 Natrinema soli
GAGGACGTCCTCGATGGCCCGACCGACGCCCTGAAACTCGGGCTCGCCGGCGCGTTCCTTCGCGAGCAGTTCGCCCAGCGCCTCGACGCCGTGGGTCATGTGCCGCCCTTCGTCGGTGCTGATGAACTTGAATCCGTGGTTCAACAGCGGTAACGGGGCGTTTTGCGAGAGTTTGTTGATCGCGTAGAAGCCGCCGCGGGCGAGCAGCCCCTCCACGATCATGTGGTAGACGGTCAGCGCCTTCGCGATATCGACGGGGTCCTGCGAGTGGGCCGCTCTGGCGGTCAGTTGCCCCTGCCGATCGAAGATCTCACCGAGCCCGGTCGCCTGCACGATCGGGATCCGAGCGCCGCCGCGTTTCGGGTTCAGGTCGGCGAAGACGTCCTGTTCGCCCATCACCTCGTGCATGTAGACGTCGAGGAACTGCGTGTGCTTGTGTTCGGTCAGCGTGAACATCGTCATGTACATCTCCATCTCCTCGTTGTCGTCGAAACACGGCGCACCCATGATGCGCTGGAGGTGATGACTCGCGTCCTCGCCGACCGCGAACTCGCCGTCGAGAAAGCCCGATACTAGATACCGGATCTGCTTCTGCTCGACGGGCTCGAGCGAGTTCCAGATCTCGCGGTCCTCCTCGAAGCCGACCTCGTCGAACAGCTTCTCGACGTTCCACGTCCCGAGTTCGACCCCTTTCTGGAAGAGGTCGTACCACTTGCTCGCGGTGTCGATCCGTTCCGCCCGGAACCCGTCTGTTGTGGTAACTTGTGACACAAGCGTAGGTCGCCGGTGCCGACAATGAGCGTACTCGTTCGAATAACCGGTAGTTGAAGTCACGCCGAGAATACTGCGCTCTCACCGAACCCTTCAGAACAGGTACCGCGCGTCGGTCTCGCCGGCGACGTCACCCATCGCCGCCGCGGCGTCGCCGTAGTGGATGACCCGCGTCACGCTGCCGTCGAGTGCCATCTCGTTGGACATCACCGACTCGATGACGTCCGCACCCTCGAGGAGGTCCTTCCAGGTCTCATAGGGAGCCTCGAGTTCGAATCCCACGTCCCGCGCCGACGGTTCTTCCACGAGTTGCGCCCGCCGGCAGACGCCGTCTTCCAGTTCGAGGTGCGCGTGGACCCGCGAATCGTCGACGACGTACGTCTCCAGTTGCGCGAGCAGCGAGTCGAGGTCGCCTCGGATCAGGTCCTCGAGCGCCGGCCAGGCGA
>NZ_JAQIVI010000307.1 GCF_028618695.1 Natrinema soli
GCCCGCGACGATCCCGACGAACAGGGCCGGCCGGCGATCCCAGCCTCGCCAGTCGGCGACCAGCGCCGCGACGGCGAACGCGAACAGGGCGTGGCCGATGAACACAACATGCCGAATACGGAATGCGTGGGCATAAGCGACTCGCCGCAGTGTCAAGCGGTGGCAGTTGCCACTCGAGGGACGGGTTACTCGAGAGACGGTGATCGAACGCGGACCATCGTCGAACAGACGCTCGGCCGTCGTCAAACGGACGCTGGGCCCGTCGTCGGGTCGAGCGTCGATACCTGGGGATGGCCACTGCGAGCCTGTCGTTCGCCGCTGTCGGTAGGTCTTTGCGGATGGCAAACGAGCACACGCCCATGGCTCAGAAACCGTCGACCGAGGCGACTCGCGCGCCATCCGTTGGCGAACTCACTCCACCGGATCGGACCCTGATGGGGCCCGGGCCGAGCGACGTGAACCCGCGCGTGCTCCGGGCGATGAGCACGCCGCTCGTGGGCCACCTCGATCCCACCTTCATCGAGATCATGGACGAGGTCCAGGAGCTGTTGCGCTATACCTTCCGAACGGACAATCAGTGGACGATTCCGGTCTCGGGGACCGGCTCGGCCGCGATGGAGGCCGCGATCAGCAACGTCGTCGAACCCGGCGACACGATGCTCGTCCCGACGAACGGCTACTTCGGCGGCCGGATGGCCTCGATGGCGCAGCGGGCCGGCGGCGACGTCGTCGAAGTCAACGCCCCGTGGGGCGAACCGCTCGAGCCCGAC
>NZ_JAQIVI010000308.1 GCF_028618695.1 Natrinema soli
GTCGATCACTTCGATATCCGCCTCGAGACCCGCGACTGCGTCCTCGACCTCCCGGACCATCGCGCCCCACGCGATGACCGTGGCGTCAGTCCCCGCCTCGACCACGCGCGCCTCGCCGAGCGGGACGACGGTCTCGTCGGGGACCGGTCGCCTGGCCGCCCGGTACAGCGGCATGGGTTCGAAGAAGAGGACCGGGTCGGGACTGCGAATGGCCGCGCGCAGCAGTCCGGCCGCGTCCCGTGCGGTCGAGGGGATCGCGACTTTCAGTCCCGGGATGTGGGCGTAGCCCGCCTCGTAGCTCTCGGAGTGGTGCTCGAGGGCCGAGACGCCGAGGCCGTACGGCGCACGGACGACCATCGGACAGGTGATCTTCCCGCGCGACCGGCTGCGAATTCGCGAGAGGTGCTGGTGAATCTGGGCGAACGCTTGGAAGCTGAACCCGGCGAACTGGATTTCGGCCACCGGGCGGTAGCCCGCCGCCGCGAGGCCGACGCCGAGGCCGACGATGCCCG
>NZ_JAQIVI010000309.1 GCF_028618695.1 Natrinema soli
GGTCGAAGGACGCGTCGACGTCGAGCTGACCGACGAGGACGTCGAACGGATCGCGGACGCCAGAAATTCCGAGGGTCCCTACGCCCTCTCGAACGCGCTCGGCGCGGTCGTCTCCGACCACCTCGGCGTCTCGTGGGCCTCGAACGTCCACACCGGCCCGGCGCAGACGGTGATGGCCGCCGGTCCCCACGTCGACCCGTTCAACGGCTGGATCCACCACACCGACCTCTCGGTGACCGTCGCCGCCCTGTTGCTGTTCGGCCGACTTCCCCGTGTCTCCGACGCCCAGCGCGACTCCTGGGAGCGCAAGATCGCCCGAACGGGACCGTCGAGCCGGCTCGACGCCTGGCTCGCCCTCGAGTACGTCGGCCCCGTCACCGACGACGTGACCGAGGCACTCGACGTCGACGGCAACGGCGTGGTCGACTACCGGGACGTCCTCCTGATTCTCGAGAATCAGGAGGACGCCCCCTCGCCGTCGGCGGCAGCCGGCCGCCGCCGCGAGTCGATCGGCTCGGTCCACGACTTCTGAACGCGTCCCCATCGCTCGCCGGTATCCGTCCCGATTTTTCGCGTCTACCCTGGGACCGTCTCGCTACCGATGCGGTTTCGGATCCGATTTCGTCAGGACCGCTCTGTAGTGAGCCTCCGATCGCAGAACGTCGGTCACGGTCCACGGCGTCCCCGTCGTCGCCTCGCGGAACCGGGCGGGCGAGCACAGCAGGAACTGCAGCGTCCGCCCGACCTCGCGGAATCGCTCTCCGTCCGCCCGCTCGCCCTCGAACTCGAGGTGGAAACATCGGTGGGCGATTCCCTCGCGCGGGTCCGGGCGATAGCCGAAGAAATCCGCCTCCAACCGCATCGGATCGTAGTTGTCGACGACGGCCACCCCCGCGTCGTCGGTGATGCGAGCGAAGCCGACGAGCAGTTCGCGGATGCCGGCCAGCGAGCGGCCGAGGCCGACCTGCGTGCCGACGACGTGGACGGCTCCGAACGCGTCCGTCGGCACGGGGAGGTCGAACATGTCGCCGACGAGAACGTCCTCGAGTCCGCGTTCGCGGGCGGTCAAGACCGCATTTGGACTCGCGTCAATGCCGACCGCGTCGACGCCCCGATCGGCCAACCACAGGAGATGGTTCCCTGCACCGCACCCCACGTCGAGGACCGGTTCGGCGTCGGCGACGCGCTCGAGCGCGTCGATCGTCTCCCGATCCCACGACGCGGGACTCGAGAAGTAGAACTCGGCGACGTTGCCGTCCTGCACGTCTGCCCCGTCGCGATAGATAAGTTGTCCCGGTTCATCGCGGTAGTGAGCGAGCATCGCCCGTCCGAGCGGGTCCGCTCCGTCGTTCGCCTCGAGCGGTCCGAACCGGTCCGGGACCATGCTCGAGCCGACGACCTCCCCAGTAATAAATTCATGATGGCATGTGGTCTCTGGTATCACGGAACACGAATGCCGACCGCTACCGATTTACGCCGATCGACCCAACGGTCGCGCATGAAGGTCGAATTCGACGAGGACACCTGTATCGGGATGTTCCAATGTGTCGCCGAGTGGGACGCCTTCGAGAAGGACAAATCGAAGGGGAAGGCCGTCCTCGCGGGTAGCGAGGAGGTCGAGGACGGCGTCTTCGTCCGCGAGGTACCTGACGACGCGGAACTCGACGCGAAGTTCGCCGCTCGGACCTGCCCCGTCGACGCGATCACGATCTACGACGACGACGGCGAACAGCTAATTCCCTGATACGGACTGCTGTCAGTCAGTTCCGGCGCGCCCACGATCCACCATGCGGGTGCGCCGGTACACAGTGACAGCAGACCGTATGAGCCGGCTCGAGCGGCGGACGCGAAAAAGTCGATTCGGGACGACCGTCGATTACGAGATCTCGTCGTACTGCTCCGAGAGCTTCTCGGCTGCCTCGCCGAGCTGGTTGCGCTCGTACTCGGTGAGGTCCCACTCGACGATCTCCTCGACGCCGTCGGCCCCGAGCTTGACGGGAACGCCGAAGGCGGTGTCCTCGTGGCCGTACTCGCCCTCGAGCGCGACGCTGCCGGGGAGTACCTCGCCGGTGTCGCGCAGGATGGCCTCGACCATGTGGCCGACGCCGGTCGCCGGGCCCCACTCGGTCGCGCCCTTCTTCTCGATGACGTTCATCGCCGAGGCCTGGAGTTCCTCGAGCAGTTCCGCCTTCTCGTCCTCGTCGAACTCGGGATCCCGGCCGTCGACGCGGACCTTCGAGAAGACGGGGACCTGGGCGTCGCCGTGCTCGCCGAGGATCGTCCCCTCGACGTTCTGGACGGGTGCGTCGAAGCGCTGGGAGATCACGTAGCGAAAGCGAGCGGAGTCGAGCCGGCCGCCGAAGCCGATCACCTTCTCGCGGGCTCGATCGCCCGTCTCGTAGAGGTGACGGTTCAGCAGGTCGACGGGGTTCGACGTGGTGACGGTGATGAAGTCGTCGTTGTGTTCGGCCAGCGAGGAGCCGATATCCTCCATGATGGGCGCGTTGTCGCCCGCGAGGTCGATCCGCGTCTGCCCCGGCTGTCGCGGGATGCCCGCCGTGATGACGACGACGTCCGAGCCGGCGGTGTCCTCGTAGCCGCCCTGTCGGATCGTCGTGTTCGAGTCGTAGGCCGCGCCGTGATTGGCGTCTGCGGCCTGTCCGATCGTGTCGTCTTCCTTGTCCGGAATGTCGACGAAGACGAGTTCGTCCGCAACGTCCCGAAGCGCGATGTTGTAGCCCGCGGCGGCCCCGACCGTCCCGGCCGCGCCGACCACGCTAACTTTCGTCATACCGCGTACTGCTTCCACATCCCACACGTTAAATCCGTCGGACTAGCGGTCTCCGTCCGGTTCTGACGACGCGTATTTCGACGATCGTCGTCCTGATCGCCGCTCCCGGAATCTACCGCAGTCGGATCGGTTCGTTCGGTGCATACTCCCCCGTCCGCGACGACCGATTGTCTCGCGGTCGCCGTGGGACCGAACCGTCCATATTCGACGCTCGCGACGAGTCGCGTATGCGCGTCAGCGTCATCGGCGGCGGCACAGTTACCGACGAACAGGTGGCTCGAGCGGAAGCGGTGGGGCGCGAACTCGCCGCCCGCGGCCACACGGTCGTCTGTGGCGGGCGCGGCGGGAC
>NZ_JAQIVI010000031.1 GCF_028618695.1 Natrinema soli
CCAACCCCTGTTGTCCTGATTCACGCACAGGGGCTTCAAAGCAGGATTTTCATAGAGTCATTCTATGACTCCCTGATCCCGCGTATACTGCCTTCTCGAGTGTCCTGTTGACTACTGACATCTATCTGTCGAGCGTCCACGCCGCTTCCTCCGTCAGAACCGTTTAGCTGTTCAACGCTCGGATCACTCTCAAGAAGCAAGACCACCAGACCGAGAGGGGCCAACCTTACACACTGGGGAAAGCCCGGCAGCACAGCGAGCTCGAAGAGAGCGAGCGAGCAGCCCGGAACCTGGAGGTGGGCGGGTGATCGTGGGAGGGCGGTGCTGTGCGGGGCGGTCCGCCCGTCGTCCCTCCCTGCATACTCACCTACCTCATCTCACCACTCCCGTCCTCCCACTCACTCAAACCGCACCGATTCCCTACCTTCTGTATGGTTTCCGGATCCACGACTTCATCGAACCTGCCCACGCTCGCAGCTGTACCCGGATCGCTCGCCGCAGATCCTGCCGTAGCACCGCCACTTCCGAGTAGTACGATCGCGCACCCCTTGGCAATTCGTGGAACCGTTCCTGGCACTCGAGACACGTGTACTCGAACTCTGCCCGGACGTTGTTCTGGTGTCCCTCGAGTTCACCCGCTTCGCTGTAGTGGAACTCCTCGTACACAAGCTTCTTCGAGACAAACTCGCGACCGTCACACCGCGGACACTGGTCCATCATCAGCGGCTTGTCTGCCCCCTGCCTCGAGACAGTACTCGAACTCATCGATGCTGCCCCGACCTGGTCACCCCCAGTGCTGGCCTCGGCTTCCTCGGCTGTACTGTCGGCTCCGTCCGCTGTGGTATCAGTCTGGTTTGCTTCTGATTCGTCTTCCTCGCCTGGCGCTGTTCCTTCTCGAACCCAGTCGTCGAATTCCTCGCTTAGGATCTGGTCGTCGTTCTCTGCGTCTTCCGTCTGGTGTTGATCTGTCCAGCTCATATCCCGCTCACCTCTCTCAAGTGGGCGAACAACACCGCCTCGCGTTCGCCTAACCTAACGTCTCCCCTGCCACTCTATGTCTAACACCATCACGATCGTCCAACCTCACGTCTGGCTCCGTTTCCAGTTTGATCACTCCGAGATCGACAAGCTGGCGCAGCATCCGTCCAAACGCCGACTCCGACGAAGACACACTCGGCTGATATTACGCACCTCACCGTAACTACGAGAGCGTTCCTCAGCTTTGAATAAGAGCGACTGGGAAAGTCATACAGAGTGCGTTGCTCGGATCGGTGATCTCAAATGCGCTCTAGCTGGGAGTAAATTCCATCTTTACAATATTTTTAGACAAATAACATCTAAAGGATGGGATTTCAACAAGACTGATTCAGCAGAATTTGAGCCATTCAGATCCACTGTAGTCTTTGGCGTAGCAGGGGCGGTGCACCAGCTCGTCTCATGGATTCAGTGTGGCCTTCTCAAAGTGCGGACTTACTACAGCGGTCGCACTCAGCTGCGTGGCGGGCCTGACGAGTGTCTGGGCTTAGATCCTATGAATTAAACCGCTACTCCTATGATTCTGATCGATTGGGAATCCGCCATTGATTGATCCACACTGGTACTCAAATGCTATTGATGGCGCAACGATACGTTCACCCACATCTTCAATGGGGAGTAGTCCTGAACCCCTCTCCTCAGAGAGTCAGCGTACTCATTGACTTTCTGTTGTGCGTATGGAGGCATTCATTAGCATGCCACCAGGGCGGTGATAGCGATGCTTGATCCGGTATTGGCAAGCCGTATCCAGTTTGCTCTCACGGTTATCGTTCACATCATTTTTCCTGTGGTGAGTATGGGGCTTGCGCCGTTCCTCATCTACTTCACGTGGAAAGATATTCGCTCAGATAATGCTGTTTATGAGCAACTACGCCGCTTTTGGACGCGGATTTTTGCCGTGAGCTTTGCCACTGGAACCGTGACCGGACTCGTGCTTGAGTTCGAATTCGGAACGAACTTTGCTGCTTTCTCGACGACTGCAGGTGAACTGTTTGGTGGGCCACTCGCACTCGAAGGAATGATGGCGTTCATGTTGGAGGCGACCTTCCTCGGTATCTTCGTCTTCGGTCGAGAGCGGGTTTCAGACCGATTGTATTTCTTATCAAGTGTTGCCGTCGGTCTCGGAACGTGGCTCTCGGCAGTTTGGATCCTCATTGCGAACTCCTGGATGCAGACCCCCCGTGGATTCGAACTGGTGAGGGAGGATGGCCAGCCGATCGTCCATCTCGTAGATCCGATAGCAGCCTACCTGAACCCCCGATTTCCGTGGATGTTCGTACATATGCAGAACGCGGCTGTTGAATCAGTAGCTCTTATCATGGCTGGTATCGCTGCGTACTACGTTTTTCGACATCACATCTGGAAATACCCCATTGATAATATCGAATTCTGGGAAACAACGCTGAAAATCGCTCTCGTTGCCCTGGTCATCACGGCACCGCTCCAAGCGATTCATGGCGATCTCTATGCTCGACATATCGTTGAAACGCAACCACAGAAGTTCGCTGCAATGGAGGCGATCTGGGAGACTGATTCGTACGTTCCCGAATACATCGTTGCTTTCCCGACAAGTATTCAAGATCTCTTGGACCCACGCGCGAAGGAGATTTTCGGATTCGGAATACCAGGCGGTGCCTCATGGCTTGCCAGCGGCGGTGATCCACAAGCGACGATTCAAGGTCTCAATGAGTTTGAAGGCCCCCAGCCACCTGTTGCCATCGTCTTCTGGTCGTTTCGAATCATGGTTGCTCTGGGGTTCTGGTTCATTCTGCTTGCGTTCTGGGGCGTCTACCGCTGGTGGAGTGGCGAACTGTATGAGGATGATCTTCTCCACAAAGCGCTCATGCTATCTGCACCGTTAGGACTTCTCGCTGTCGAACTCGGGTGGATCGTTACGGAGGTCGGCCGGCAACCGTGGGTCATTCAAGGTGTGATGAAAACAAGCGATAGTGTCTCACCGGGGCTTACAGGTGCCGAGGCGACGGCTACCCTTGTCGGCTTTGCGATCGTGTATCTCGGCTTGATGACTCTATATACGTATGTTATCGTGCGTATCATCCGTGCCGGTCCACCGGATGGGGACGAACTTACTACGACGGAGAGTTCGTCACCGCCACAATCCGAGGTGAGTATAGATGACTGACGTCGGCACTCTCGCAAGCGACACGCTGTTTGGGCTTCCCCTGGCCGACATCTGGTTCGGACTCGTATTTTTCATCCTTGGAATGTTTCTCTTTCTCGATGGGTTCGATTTCGGTGTCGGAATTCTGTTTGCGACTCGAGACGATAAACACGAGCGCGAGCAGTTGCTCGCAGCCATCACGCCGTTTTGGGACGGTAACGAAGTATGGTTGGTTGTGTTCGGCGGCGCATTGTTCGCAGCCTTCCCAGCCGTGTATGCGAATCTGTTCAGTCGTCACTACTTGCTGATGTTCGCTATTCTTGGGGCACTCATCCTCCGTGGACTTGCACCTGAGATGTACGAACAGCGTGAGGACGAGCCATGGCAAAAGTGGTGGGGGCGAGCGTTCATCGTCGGAAGCTTCACGGCACCGTTTTTCCTCGGTATATTCATAGCGAACTGGTTGCTCGGTACAGCGGCCCTTATTACGCTACCAGGAATTATCGTCGGCCTGATGGTTGTCGCACTGACTGTCGTTGACGGTGTTGCATTCCTCCGATTAAAGACGCGTAATGAGTTGCGAGACGATGTTCGAACAGACGGATCTCGAGCTCTTGTACTGTACCTCATACTAGTCGTACTGACACTGGGTGTCGTTTATATTACTGCACCTGAACTGCGATCGGCCTTGCTATCACCCTTAGTTGTGGGCCTTGTCGTAGTGAATCTCGTTCTTACTGGAATCTATGCGGTAGCAACAAGCTCCAATCGCTACTATGAGGCGTTCATTGCTAACGCAGGACTTGTTTTTACGTTGGTCAGCATTATTGCCAGTTTGATGTATCCACATATCGATCGTGGTGGAGGACTGACTGTTGAGGAAGCTATTGTTTCAACGTTACCGCTTAACATCATGTCAATCGGAGCGGCGCTTTTGTTGCCGCTGATCTTCCTCTACTTTGGCGTCCTTTACTCAGTGTTCAGTGGTCCAATAAAGGCAGATGAATCATACTAATGACTGAGAATAACAATTCAATCGTCGAAGATAGCAATCCGGCCAGTAGCAATGCATCAAAGCCCCGTCTCAGTTCACGAATCTTGATAACATGGATTGAATTGCTGATCGTTGGAATCGTCGGTGGTCTATTTGGTACCACTATCGGCGGAGCTCCAGGATTCATTGTTTATCTTACCACAACCGTGCTCACGGTAGGGATTATTTTCTACAATGTAAACGAACTCATCAGAGACTGGATACAGGCTATCCATGAGACGAACTAATAGGCTTGGAAATATACAAAATGTTGGTTGATCTGTTGGAACCAACTCGAAAATACTGTCATCTACCAAGAAAGGGAAAATAATTGTCCACTCTTCTGTACAAAATGAGAATAGATGCGTATAATGGATCTCAGATTATACAATATCCGCGGCAGTAGGATTAGTCGACATCCTGATAACCACTATTTGTATCTGGGCCAAAACTGATAGACGGAGCTTCACGTCTTCTCCGCTACTCTTCGCTCACCACCGCCCTCGAGCCCCACCCCACCGTCGACGTCCTCGTCCACAGCCACATCCCTCCCCTCGAGGAGAGCAACCCACACTGTACCACCTCCCCTCCAGGTCCACTCTTTCCTCGAGCTCCCCCCAAACTCCCCGTCACGGCCTGGCTCCTATAGTAGAATCTGGAAGTCTTTGCAGTACGTGCTAACGTAACCAACCGCTGTCCGTCAATCCTCACCGATCCATCGGGAGCTGTGAGCAAAAACTTCTGGAGATTACTATAGCTTGTACGTTCCTCCCACTCTCACCTCTCCTCAGCTTCATCTCCAGTCGCCTGCCCCACTCCCCTCCACTCCGATCACCACACACCACCCTGTTCTCCGCCCTTCACTCGTTCTCCAGACCTCACTCTCTTCTCTCCCCACGCCTCGAGCACCATCCTCTCTCTACTTCTCCCACCCCTCTTTTTCTCTATTGGCTCCTCACATTCTGCTCTCTTCTCAACGTTCTCTCACATCTATTACCTTGTCTCACACCTCGTCCTCTCCCACCTCTCTACCGCTCTCCACTCTCCCACTGATCGTATTCTAAAAATGCTTCTCACTCCTCTCTCATTTCCCTTCCGACCACCCCCTTGTTACTGCCTCTGCCTTCCACCCGTTCTACACCCAACTCAATCCCTCCATTCTCGAGTCCACACACTCCTCCAAACCTCACCTCCAGTTTCTGATACATACACCTTCCCTTGCCATCTGAACTCTCCACGTCTCACTACCCGTCGCGCACACCTCTGTTTCTGCATACCTCCCCATTCCTTTGGACGAAAAATCGTCATTCACGACCGTCTTTACGGCCCCAGATCTCTTTAAAATACCGTCGGGCATATCTAAGGCTGTAACAACATGCTCGACGAGCCGCCGTTTTCGGGGAAGAAGCCTAAAAATGCTCGACGAGGGGATCAAACCGCTGGTATCGGCTGAATCGGTAAATTAATGAAAATTAGTTGACTGTGGGATTCCCAACAAGTTGTTGGAAAAGGACGGGGGAATTTGGATTAAATCGGGTTTTTAGCAGTTTTAGGGCTCAGAAAATGCCCGACGGGATGTAGTCATTGAGATCGTATTTACAATAAATATATTTCATATCTTGTATGGTTGCGTGAGAAAAGACGCTCATACTCTGTCTTTAGATCTTATAATATCCACCGAAATAATAGAGCTGTGAACAGGTGCTTTCGATCAAGGATTTGCGCCTGTATCGTTAGAAATAATCATTAGTTTGCTCGAGTTGGTCGTACATGTCGTCGGGGAATGGGAGGCTCCCGTAAATTGAGTAGGGGCACTGCTCTTTGCCGATACAGTACCGTTGCATATCGTCATTATTACAATTCATCGGCAGGGGCGTGTTCCCTTCGGGGCCAATTCCTCGATCGCCCCGTCGGGCTTCGTACTTGATCTGGTAGGCAGAGATCTCTGGATCGAACCATGGCCACCGGCTGAACAGATCTTTGAGTTCATCAGTGATCGCGTCGACGGATTTCTTGCGATACTGCGGAAGCCACATCACCATCCGAACGAGATTGAAGAGGTCTTTTCGGACTGGTTTCTCCTCTTGGAGCCGCTCATCCATCGCAGCAAGACAAGGTAGTTCAAACAGGTCTTCGAGGTCCGTAATCTCGAGTGGCCGCGATCCACCACCCGAGTGGCCGATCCGATACGTATTGATGCGGTCACTCCGATCGACTGTCACCGATCGATGTGATGAGTGATCTGCAAGCGAGTTCCCTACACTTCGAGGGGTCGACAGCTGTGTGAGCTGGGTTCGTTCACTCTCGTTTTCTGGTTCGTATACCTCGAGCGCGTCGGACAACTCCTGAGCAGTATGAAACTCGCCGATCTGAGTCTGGGGTGACGCTCGCACCGCATTTTGGAGCAGTCGGACGATCTGCTCGCCTTGATCCCAGTTTTTCCACACCTTCTCGTACTGGCCGATCTCGAGGGCGTAGTCAGTCCGCTCGGAGATCGCCGTCTCGTGGTCTCGGAGCCACTTGCGTTGTGGCTCGCCGAGTTCATCCTCTTGGACTGCCTGTAGCCGGCCAAAACACCGCTTGGCGTACGATCGATAAGTGTCATGGAGGTGGTCGAGCGGAACGTAGAGATGGTTGTTCTTAACCTGCGTTCGAATCTCGCCCGTCTCATCGCTACTTGTGGCTTCGGTGGATGCTCGCGCGAGACACTTTCGAGAGGCAGCCGCCATTGGGATTTCCACGTAGAGATCGGACTCATTTCCGGCAGTCTCCTCCTCGTCGAATTCGGGCATCGGTTTGACGCCCGTACAAACGCGACCCGGGTGGGGACCGTCCTGACTGGGGCCTTTCGCGTAGAGGACCTCAGCCATCTCTTGGTAGAGCGTCGGATCGTCGTACTCATGCACAAGTGCGAGGAGATTGGTCGCGAACAGCTCGCGGATGTTGTGAAGGACTTGATTCCGACGAGGCGGCGTGTCCTCGAAGCGTGGTTGTTCACTCACGCAAACTGTACTGAGAGTAGCCAGCAAAACGAGCGTGGCGGGCTCATCGACGAACGGGTACTTGAGCGGACGGTTGCGCTGGGAGCTCTTGAACGCAGCAGTCCCGAACCGTTCGATATCCGAAAGCAGTGTCTCTCGATCTGGTGTATTATCAACGACGTAGCGGTCGTACCCGCGGGTGAACAGTCGAACGATCTCGTTATCGGTGTAATTGGTTGGGATCGCTGCAGCGAGGTAGGCATCTCGGTCAGTCTCTCGTGGGTCAATCATGGGTGAGTTCACTCTCCGTTTCAAGGAACTGTGGTCGGGCTTCCGTTCGCGGATCGAACGCTGGGCTCTCGATCGGCTGGACGACGCGACAGACGTCAGCGTGCAACGAGTAGGGCATGCGAAGCAGACGACTCCGGTCGGCGGTCACAACCGGATCGATCGGAATCTCGAAGCGCTCGAGCAAGAGGTCGTTGAGCACTTCTCGGCTTTTCTCGTCGTATCCGTATTCAAGATCGTCGTCGAGCAGGTAGACGTGAACGCCTTGACCGGAATAGACAACCATCGTCTCCTCGGCAGCAAACACATCCGTGAAGAGGTCTCGTGTTTCGAAGCCGTACTCGATCGCACGGTCGATGTCCTCGAACGTGTAAGGATACTCCGCCGGATCGGCACCACAGATACTAGATTCGGCGAGTAATGCGTCGTCACGACTCGTATTTGCCGATTGGATCTCGAGGTCGTTCTCATCAAGTTCGCGTTCAGCGCGTGCTGTCGCGATGTCTTTCGCATCGATATCGATTGCGAGGACCCACGGTCGGTCCCAATTGTCTAACCCGTAGTAGACGCCATCCGAAATCGGATCACTCTTCTCGAGCAGATCGGGATCAGCCAAGGCGTACTCACTTCCCTGGAATGGGTCGTACCGTGCGGGAGATTGGATGAACGAGACGAGTTCCTCGAAATCGCTGAAGTTCTGTGCAATCGGCTCGCCATCTGAGTCGGTACGCCACGTCGGCCGTCGAATGAAGTCACGATCGGGGCGCTCCGCTTTGCGGATCGGATGACGCTCGCGGAAGCTGATCCCGAACTCTTTCGGTGCCGTTGGTGTGATAAACGGCGGCAACTGGTCTATGTACTCGGGAAACTCCTCAGTGTAGAACGCGTAGATCTCGTCGCAAGTTGCTTGTCGCCAACTCATAAAAACCTCCTACGGTCGCTGAGAGGCGTGTACTGCGATACGGAGGCCGAAACGACACATATCTCCAAGTGTAAACCGCACCCTGACCCATATATCATTTGTCGGTCACTTCGTCTTTGAGTTTCCGGAACGTCTGAACCGTTGTCATCCCATCAGCCTCAAACGGCTCAATCTTCTCTTGAATTTTCACAATTGAACGCGCAGCCCGCCCGTTCACGGTGTCAGGAAGCCGTCCTGCATCGGCGAGTACATTCGCGATCTCTTGAGCGTCATCACGAGACGGGAACGCCCACACGGCATCCGCGTCGACCGCAGCCATCTTCTCGTAATCACTCACAACTGCCTCCGCGTTATTTGACGTCATCTCTACTTCTCCAACCCACACGAGTTCGTCATCAACGTCGAACGCGGCAACGTCGAACACCGTCTCCGAGGACTGCTGATAGTATCGCTCCACTCGATCGACCTCTTCGAAAGTCTCGAGCCAGCACACCAGGAGTTCGACTCCAACTTTGTGTGGCGTCTTCTCTCCAAGATCACCAATCCCCGGTTGGGCGGTGACTGTCTTATCCAGAAGCTCTCGGCCAGCGGGCAGGACCGTATAGTACGGTCGTCGATCTACTTTCTCTCTCTCGAGCAGCTCGAGTTCGATCAACATGTCAACGTCAACCCCATCAAGGTCCTCTTGCAACTCCTCCATCCCTTCCAACAGCGTGTAATCCGGGAGGTCACGATTCATCGCGTCGAGGACGCGTTTGAGGAAGATCGCGTCGTCTCGCGAGAGCCCCCGCCGCCGGAGTTCACGGTCCGAGACTGGACATTCCTCTTCGTCCGTGGATGGATCGAAGAAGGCGGCTCCATTTGCAACGCCAACTGGATCATCGTCGGGAGTCTCCGCGTCACTGCTATCGTGACCGATCTCGCTGACGTCTGTCTCAGCTGTGAGATCGTGATCATCTCGATCATCGTGCTGATCGTCGGCCCCATCGTCAGGGCTGGTCTTCTCGAGCGGCTGCTGGCCGTCTGCGTCCTCACTCTCTTCGTCGAACGCCACCGTCACTTCACTCTCATCTTCGTCCAGCGCTGGCGGTGCGCCAGCACGCCGATCTGTGTCGCTCCAATTCGACCACTCCATCGCGTCCTCGTGGGTCGGCACGTACAACCCGTACTCCTCCTCAGTCCGCTCGAGCACCTCCGGCAGAAGCTCTTCGTCGAACTGTTGCTGTTCGGCCGCCGTCAACGGCTCGTCGCTTTCTGGGTGCCCGCTTACGATCGGGGGCGAGTGCAGAGTCAACGGCGCTGGTCGCTCCTCACCGAATCCAGGGGAAACGAGTTTCGTGAACCACTCGCCCGCTGCCATCCGATTGTTCCGGTTCCGGACATCCTCCACAGACAATTCGTCGTGCGTGAACGTCTTCGCGAACCGGTCCTTCATCGAGATATCACCGACCATTTTCGTATGCACCTCCGTTAGCAGTTCCTCATACGCACCGGTCCCATTGTGGAACTTCTTGACCTGCTCGGGGTACTGCATGATGAACCCGAGGCTCAGTCCCGACGATCGACCCTGAGGGAGCAGTTGATCGGCGACCAGTTCAGTCGCGACGAACGGTGCAGCCTCTTCCATGATGACGTTGACCACGTTCTCAGGGTTCGTCCGCCGCCGTCGTTGGATCGAATGCCACAGATCACTCAGCATGACTGTGGTGAACCCACGCTGGGCGTCGAGCGTGAGATCGCCGAGGTCGAACAGAATCGTGACATCTTCATCAAGAAACTCACTGAAGTCGAAGTGGGTCTCCTGCTGGTGGAAGCCGTAGAGATCGTCTCCGGTGGATTCGGCTTCGCGCCCGGGTTTGTGTCGAAGCATCCAATGAAGGTGTCGATCCTCTTTCAGTTTGTTCAGCCGGTTCATCACCGCCCCCATCGTCGTGTCGAACTGGTTCTCGTCCTTTGCGAACTGCGCGGCGAGTGAATCGTGGATGTCGGCATTGATCTCCGAAACCTCCGGCAGTTCCTGATGACGATGCATTCGCGTCGCGGCCTCGACGAGATCATCCAACCCGAAGACGTCGTCACCGTGTTTCGGATCGAACAACGCTTGGATCAGGAACGTCAGAATTTCGTTCGCCACGAACGCCTGTTCGTACTTCTCCGCTCCCATGATCATCCGCATCAGTTCGTGGAAGTGGTCGACTTTCTCCTTGACTGCTGTCTCTCGATCATTCCCCTCAAGCGCTGATCGAATATCGAAGAACGAGATGGCTGGCAGTGTTCCTGGCTCGCGGAAGTAGTACACGTCGTCAAGATTCCCGAATTTCTTGTAGTGGGCCATCAGGTAGTTCTGACACATGTTGTCGCCTTTCGGGTCGAAGAGGACGTTCGGCCCGGGTGTCGTCTCGGCGAGTGAGCGCAACATGTGGTACGTGACTTGGCTCTTCCCGCTCCCAGTCGCGCCACAGAGCAACCAGTGGCGCGACTGACGGTTCGGTGGTAACCGAAGCGGCCCCTCGACGGCACTGTTAGCGTCCTGGCCGAGAACCATTCCCGTGGTGTACTGGCGGCGTTGTGCAGTGTCCAACCCGGGGAGGGCCGTGCGGCTTTCGGGATTCGCGTGCGTTTCTTTGACTGCTTCATCAGTCAAATGCTCGGTACTGGGGACGATGACCATGTTACAGAGTTCGGCGGGATCGAGATGGAGGTCGGGTTCGGAGCGGCTCACCCGCCCACCAGCGACGACCTCACCCTCGAGAAACCGATTAAAACAGCGTCGCGACTGCTTGCGCCGACTGCGCTCGAGAACCCCTTTCTCGTGGAGGGGTTCACTCTCGAGTTTATAGTAGTCACCAGCAAGCGGATCGAACACGGTACTCAGGTTCCGTAGGTTGTGTTCGATTGCGGATGTATCACTCAGAGTCGAGTTCGTGGGGATAGTCACCGCCCGCAGGTTGGTCGTGAACGTATGTCCCCAGTCTTCGTTTTTGATCTCGGCGATTCGCTCAGATCGAGATTCACTGAGTGACTCTGACCGCGATGAGGACGACTCACTATTCTTTGGACCGCGTAGAAGCTCTTCAAGGGCTATGGCGGCTTCACCCCACAGCGTTTCGCGCCCCTGTTCGATTTCGTCGATGTGGTATTCACCCTCTTTCGTCAGATCGGGCTCACCTTCGAACGCGGCCTGGAAGACAATGGGGTGATCGGTGGTTGCAAAGTGATCGATCAGCACGGTCAGCGGCGCGTGTGAGCTCGCCTTCGTCCGATCGTCCTCACCCATCTGCCCATCGAACTTCTTGATCGCCGCCATTGGATCTCCACTGCCGGTCCACCGCAACCCATACGGTTCAACCTCATCCGGATGTGGCCGAGCGAGTACTCCCTCACCAGTGTCGACCGGCGTCTCGAGGGAGAACGTGAGCGACCCTGGATCGCGGTTTTCTGCATTCTCTTTCGCACGGAGTGTATCGAGGTCAACATTCGGGAGTTGCGTGCCGAGTGGGTGACTGGAATCAGGATCAGAACCTTCTGTATCGGACGTAGAATCGAAAGCCTCCGTACTGGTGCTCTCTTCGGCAGTGCTGTCTCGATCGACCTGCTCGTTCATGGTCGTCGCTCCTCCATCAGCAAGCGTCGGTTTGGAGCCACGGACACGAACAAGCGCCTCGACTTCCGCGGGCGTACACTGGAGCGTGCCGTTCTCGAGGGCGGTCTCGAACTCGTCGTACGAGTACTGCTGTGGAGTGATGAGCTTCTCCGCAAAGTCAACAGTCATACGTTCGATTTCCACGGAGTCGGGGTAGGCCGAGTTGAGCCGATCGTAGAGCGTGGACAGGTGTTGCTCGCAAGTGTAGTAGAATTCGATCGGAGAGTCCGTCCCGTCGCTGTAGATCACAAACTCAAACGTGAGCGGATCGGGATCCGAAAGCGGGTTGAGCTGTTGCCACCACGACAGTCCACCTCGTCGGACGTCGTGCAAGGGACGGACCTGGTTGATGACTTCCGGTGGCGCTCGTTCGCCCGTCGATGGAACGACTCGGATGTACTCTTGGGTGCGCTCGAGCGGCGAGCTAGCGGACGCCTCAAGCTCGAGCACTCGTTCGTGAAGCTCTATTGGATCCTCGATCGCCCAGCACTGGATTTCGGGCGACGTGTGGTCGAACGCACTGAACGTGACAGTGCCATACGACAGCAGCTGGCCGATGAGCGACTGCTGAAAAGTGGTGTCGACGACACGGTCGAGGTGAAGCTTCGTGAATCCATCGCCACGAATTCCCCGCGTGCGGACGTAGAGTTTCTCCGACGTGAGGACGTACGTCGTGCGAAACGCCCGAACAATCGGACGCACACCGATCGCGACGCCTACCAGGCCAACCAGAATGGGGACAGCACTCAGCCACCAGAGTGGAATCTCGGCAGTGATGAGTGCTGTCTCGAGCGTGTAGGGCTCGAGTCCGACGAGCGACGGTCCTGTTGTGACCCCGGCGATGCTCTCGGTCGCAAGAGCGAGCGCGACCGCCACGAAGCCGAGTGCGACCAAATACGTCCGAAATCCGCCTCGAAACAGTGGTGTGCCGGTCCACTGCACGTCCAGGTCGGAGACCTGCTTCACTTGCTCGTCCTCTGCAACGATCCACTCGAGCGACTCAGCGTCGCTGTTGGGGGTACTCTTGGTTTTCTCAGTCGTCTGCATCGGTTGTCACCTCCGTGGTCGAAGAAGCATCACCACTCGCTATCGCTGGTTCACACATTGTACTGGCAGCATCAGCCCACTCATCAAGCAGCGTGAGCGGGATCGACGTCTCCTCTGAAAGAGACTCAATATCTGCCACAGCGAGCTCGCCAACCGTCTCGACACCTGCGTCGGCGAGATATCCTGCGTACGTCTCGCCGACTCCAGTGATCGTGGAGAGATCGTCACCTCGATCTTCTGCCGCTTCAGCACGTGACTCCTCTACTGCTTCTTCATGCGGTTCCTCCGCTCCCTCATCTGCAGCTGCTGTTGCTCCTTGATTGGCCTCAACAGTCTCACTAACGTCTCTTTCGTGATATTCGGTCTCCACATCGGCTCGCTCCCGATCGGCGTGCTCGACGACCGCCTCATCGGTCTCGGGCTCCTTGTCGATCTCATCCAGATCCACCTCCTCGAGTACCGACTCCGGAATCTCGTACTCATCGAGTCGGTCCTCTGCGGCAAGGAATCCGGCGTCGTCGGCGTCGATATACCGGTTCTCGGCGAGATACTCCCACGGATCGAGATCATCGTCGAGGACGCTGACTTCGTAGTCGTTCACGTGGAGTGCGAGTGGTTTCGACCACTCATTGACTTCGAGCAAAAACTCCGAGTAGCCCCCGTCTTCGCCAGTCTGGGCCGTCGTCAGGAACGTTTGCTCCGAGGGGGTGAGGTCGTGGAAGTCGATCATCTTGTTGCTGACCGACTCGTGGTGGAAGATTTGCTTGATATCACAGAGATTGTACACGTTGCGCGCTTTCTCGGCGGCCTCCTTGGTCTGGTCGTCCGATTGGGCGACGAACTCATCGACAGTCTGAGAAATAAGCGTGATTGCGGTATTGAAGTGGCGACTGTGCCGGATGAACAGATCGATCATATCTGTCGTCGCCTCCCGCCGCAACAGGTAGTGCGCCTCGTCGATCGTCACCTGGGTCCGGCGGTCGTGATCACTGGCCGCTCGCTGGTAGATCCAGTCGAACATCACGTGCATGAACAGTGGTGCCTGCCCTGTGTCGGCAAACATCGACATGTCGATGACGACTAAGCGATTGTCGAGTTCGACGTTCGTCCGGCCGGTCAGATTGTCGTTCTCGCCACCCTTCTGAAACGCCTCGAGACCCAGCAGCAATTGATAGGCGTACTGCTCGTCACCATCCCGAAATCGTGTCTCGAGCTGGTCAATCTCGGGCCACACTCGCTCGTTGTTCGCATCCTCGTGCAGTTCCAGGAATTCCGATGGCAGGCCACCGTCGGCGATTTCCGCGAGGATATCAAGGAGGTCCTTGATCGTCGGGCTTGTGTTCTCGTGGGTCGCCGTCTCTTCCGTGATACCGTACTGGAGGTAGGCGAGTCGGACCGCTCGCCGCAGGATTCCTTCCTGTTCCTTGCTCAACGACTGTTCGGCCACCGCCGAGAAATGGATGCGAAACAGCTCCATCACCGACCGCAATTTCTTCTTAAACGGATCGTCCACAGCGTCGTCGATACCGCGCTGGATCTCGAGGGGGTTGACTGTGTTATCGCCGCCGAAGCGGATCACTTGCCCACCAAGATCGTTCGCGAAGTCGACGAAGTCTGCAAGCGGATCGAGAACCAGCATCTCGATTTCGGGATCCATCATCAACCGATGGTACATCTCGTGTTTCTCGGCGAACGTCTTTCCGGAGCCCATTGTGCCCGCAATCGCTTTCGAGTACGAGGAGAGCTCGTATCTGTCGAGGATTACGGGTGTATCAGTCGCGTCAAATCCATAGAAGATCCCCTCAGGATCGGTGATCACTGGCTCGATAAACGGAAACATCGTGCCGATAGCAGTCTCCTGCATCAACTGAGTCGACTTGATCGAATCGTCACCAAGCGGGCCGAGTGCGTCCTGTGATTCGACTTGCCGTTTCTCGAGGGGGACTGCTTCCGCGTTCGCGGTACTGAGCGAATCGACGACGCGTTCGGTTGCTTCGTTGAGTTCCTGTTCGGTGTCGGCGACCACTTCGATGTAGATCGCGAAGTCGAACAGTTTCGTCTCCCCGAGGATGATATCCCAGATCAACTCCTGG
>NZ_JAQIVI010000310.1 GCF_028618695.1 Natrinema soli
CCTCGCGATCGCGGGCCGCGGCGGCGCGTTCGATGGCGGCCGCGTGTTCCTCGACGTCGCCCTGAACCGCGACGACGCCCGCAGTCAGTGACATGGTCCCGGCTACGGAAGGGGGCGTCAAAAACGTCGCGCCACCGAATCGGCTGTGGCGTCCAGCTCGATCGATCGTGACATGTCTGCCGCATCCTTACTGCCCTCGGACGCGTCCGGTAAACCGGAGATGAATCGATCCGACGCGCGTCGATGGGAGTACAGGACGCTCAGACCGTCTCGCGGCGAAACGAAAAAGGAGGCAGAGGACCCGCAAACGGCGCTGAACGAGCACGGCGCTGACGGCTGGGAACTCGTCGAGACGATCGATTATACGGGTGGAGGGACCAAGTATCTGGTATTCAAACGCCCCACCGAGGCGAGTACCGGTGCCGATGGCGGGTGACTCACTGTGACCGGTACCGATGACGCCGATAACGGAATGGCCGGCGGCTCCGATAGCGGGACGGACGACAACGCCGATAGCGGGATGGCCGCTGACTCCGACATCGAGACGGCCGGCGACTCCGACATCAGTACGGCTAACACGATGCGCGAACGCGCCGGCGAAAACCGGCTCAAAATCTGGCTCCTGCTCGCCGCCTCTCGGCTGCAGGTGACCGCCGTCCTGGCCCTCGGCGTGTTCGTCGCGTTCGTCGTGTTCGTCACCCTCACGCCGTCGCCCCTGCACGCGCAGCTCCAGACCGGCGACACCATCGAAACGATGTTCTCGACGATGATCGGGGCGATCATCACCGGAACCACGCTCGTCGTCACCATCGGCCAACTGGTGCTCTCCCAGGAGAACGGTCCGCTCGGCGACCAGCGCGACCGGATGGAGAACTCGATGGACTTCCGCGATTACACCGAGGAACTCATCGGATCGCCCAGTCCGGCGGATCCGTCGGAATTCCTCCGCCAACTCGTCTTCGTGGCTGAACTGCGAGCGAAGGCGCTTCGCGACGGCGTCGCCGACAACGACGACGACCGGCTCCGCGCGGAGGTCGACGAGTTCACCGATAGCCTCGTGGGCAACGCCGAACTGGTCACCGATCAGCTCGAGGACGCAACGTTCGGGAACTTCAGCGTCCTGTTCGCCGCGCTGAACTTCAACTACGGCTGGAAGATCTTTCAGGTCGAACGGATCGCCAACGACTTCGAAGACAGTCTGGGCGACGAAGAGCTGTCCACTCTGGACGATCTGAAGACGTCGCTCAGCCTGTTCGGGCCGGCGCGAGAGCACGTCAAGACGTTGTACTTCGAGTGGGAACTCGTCACGCTCTCGCAGATGATCCTCTACGCGGCGATTCCGGCGCTGGTCATCGCCGGCGTCATGCTCACGGTCGTCGACGCGGGCACGTTCCCCGGGCGAACGCTCGGCGTGGCGAACGTCACGTGGGCGATCGGCGCGGCGTTCACGGCGACGCTCGTGCCGTTTCTGCTGTTCGCGGCCTACGTCCTTCGAATCGTGACGGTCGCCAAGCGAACGCTCGCCATCGAACCGCTGATCCTCCGTGACTCCCAGCGATAGCAACGACTCGGACTGCCGATCCGAGTTCGGTCGCGGTGACCGATCCGTCCCGACCGCTTCCCTTCCGCGACGGGTTCAGACAGTGCTGTGGCTACTCGAGGCGATGCTGAAAGAAGGGAGCCGATGCGTTACGAGACGAACGTCAGCAACTGGACCAGCACGCCAAGCATGACGCCGAACGCGATGACCGTCTTGGGGTCGATACGGATGGCGTTCGAGTCCTCGGAGTCGAAGTACCGGACGAGTCCGGCACTGGACATCAGCCCACCGGTGTTCTGTCCTTTGTCCATACCCGTCCCTATGGGCCCCTGAAACTAAACCTTTCGACCGGAGTCCGTCGCCGATCACGGCAATAGGTTGGCAGTGGGAAACCCTTATGCGCAGCGCGTGGCAACTAGCGCTGACCGCATGACTGTCACACTTAAGGACTTCTACGCAGACTGGTGTGGCCCCTGCAAGACCCAGGACCCGATCCTCGAGGATATCGAGGACGACTGGGAGGGCCGATTCGAAGTCGAGAAAGTAAACGTCGACGAGCAACAGGATATCGCCAACGAGTACCAGGTTCGGTCGCTGCCGACGCTGATCATCGAGAACGACGACGGCATCGTCGAGCGCTTCGTCGGCGTCACCCAGCGCAACGACATCGAGGACGCCCTCGAGTCGGCCGGCGCATAGACGACGCACACAGTCGGTTCTTCCCGTTTTCGCTATCGACGAGCGGTGCGCCAGCGGTTTCGTTCGGCGCACTCGCTCGAGGCGCAGGTACTCCTCGAGTGGGCCGAAGCGTAAGAACGCGAGTGGATCGAAACGGGACGATGGTCGCGCCGGCTCAGCCGACGCCGTCTAGAGCCACTTCACGCCGACGTCGTGCATCTCCTCGTTGTACTTCGCGATGTTGATGACCAGCGGCGTGACGCTCTCGACTTCGGCCGCGTTGGCCAGCGGTCCGGCCTCGAGCGCGCGCAGGCCGCCGATCTCGTTCGCGATCGACAGGACGGTCTCCGCAGCGTCCGAGTCGTCGGCGACGACGAGCGTGTCGAGCTCGAGGTCGTTGTCGAGGTTCGACAGCGCGTCGGCCGCGAGGTTGTGGAACGCGCCGACGACCGGCA
>NZ_JAQIVI010000311.1 GCF_028618695.1 Natrinema soli
CCGCAGCCGGCTTCGATCCCGTCGTCGGCACGATGCCGCTTCGCGCCAGCGGGCGCGCGCTCACGATGGGCGAGTCGGACGGGTTCGTTCGACTCGTCGCTGACGAGGGAACCGGGTTCGTCCTCGGCGGACAGGTCGTCGCTCCCGAAGCGTCGGAACTGATCGCCGAAGTCGGCCTCGCGATTGAGATGGGCGCGACTCTCGAGGACCTCGCCGACACGGTCCACGCGCATCCGACGCTCTCGGAGGCGGTCATGGAGGCCGCCGAGAACGCGCGCGGGCAGGCGATTCACACGCTGAATCGGTAACCGGCGCTCGCATCGGGACCGAACGACCGACTCGAGTTACCACGCTGTACTCGCGTGACGGTGCGCTATCGAGGTGCAATTGGGACGGCGAAAATCGGCGGACCGTCAGTACGCGACGGTGTCTTTGATCGCTTCTTCGATCCGCGGCGGGTGGGGAATGTAGAAGTCCTCCATCGACAGCAGCGGGACGGGGACATCGAACCCGGTCACACGCTCGATCGGCGCCTCGAGGTACATCAGCACCTCGTCGTTGATCGAGGCGACGAGTTCGGCGGCGAAGCCGCCCGTCTTGGCCGCCTCGTGGACGACGACACAGCGACCGGTCTTCTTGACCGACTCAGTCACGGTCTCCTTGTCGAAAGGGGAGATCGTCCGCAGGTCAATCACCTCGGCGTCGATTGCGAGGTTGTCGACGGCTTCGAGGGTCTTGTGCATCATCGCGCCCCACGAGATGACGGTGAGGTCTGAGCCCTCGCGGCGAATGGCGGCCGTCCCGAGCGGTTCGGTGTAGGTCCCCTCGTCGATCTCCTCCCGGAAGGAGCGGTAGACGTGTTTGGGTTCCATGAACAGGACCGGATCCGGATCGCGGATGGCGCTGACGAGCATCCCCTTGGCGTCATGGGGCGTCGAGGGGATCGCCACCTTGAGACCGGGAACGTGGCCGTAGATCGCCTCGAGGCTCTCGGAGTGGTGTTCCAGCGCGCGCACGCCGGCGCCGTAGGGCGTCCGAACGACCATCGGGGCAGAGAGTTCCCCGCGGGTGCGCCACCGGATGCGGCTGGCGTTGGTGACCAGTTGGTCGAACGCCGGCGGCAGGAAGCCGGAGAACTGGATCTCGGCGATCGGGCGGAAGCCGTGGGTCGCCAGCCCGACGGCCGAGCCGACGATCGCGATCTCCGACAGCGGCGTGTCCAGCACGCGCTCCCCGCCGAACTCCTCTTTCAGACTGTCGGTCGCGCGGAACACGCCGCCGGACTCGGCGACGTCCTGCCCGAAGACCAGCGTTCGGTCGTCGTTCGTCATCTCCTCGTGTAGTGCGTCGTTGACTGCTTCGACGATTGTCGCGTTCATTGATTACCCCTTGGGCCGCCGTTCGATGTAGTCGTACATGTCCGGTCGCTCCTCCAGCAGTTCGCGGAACTCCTCGAGCTGGTGCTCGAGTTCTGCCGGCATCTCCTCGTGGAGGTGGGCGAATATCTCCTCGATGCCGCGTTCCTCGAAGGCGTCGGCGGCGTCGACCGCCGCCGAGAACTGTTCCTCTACGTCCTCGCGGATCGCATCCTCGTCGATGGCGTCCCAACGACCGGTCTGCTCGAGGAACGCCTGGTAGCGCTCAAGCGGGTCGCGGTCCTTCCACTCCTCGACCTCGTCGTCTTCGCGGTACCGCGTCGGGTCGTCGCTGGTCGTGTGCGCGCCGCGGCGGTACGTGACGGCTTCGACAAGGACCGGATTGCCCTCGAGTGCGCGGTCCCGTGCCGTCGACATCGCGTTGTACACCGCGAGCACGTCGTTGCCGTCGACGCGGATCCCGTCGACGCCGTAGGCCAGGGCCTTCTGGGCCACCGTGTTCGCGTTCGTCTGCTCGTCGAACGGCAGGGAGATCGCGTACTGGTTGTTCTGGCAGAAGAACACCGCCGGGGCGCCGAGGACGCCGGCGAAGTTCATTCCCTCGTGGAACGCGCCGGTCGAGGTCGCCCCGTCGCCGAGGTTCGCGAAGGCGATCGACTCCTCGCCCTCGAGTTGCATTCCCCACGCCTTGCCGGTCGCAAGCGGGATGTGCGAGCCGATCGAGATCGCGAGGCCGAAGACGTTGGCCCCCTCCATCCTCGAGGCGTCCTCGATGCCGCGCCAGTACAGGAGCAGGTCGCGCATCGACAAACCGTGCATCAGGAGGGCGGCGGCCTCCCGACCGTACGGAAAGATCCAGTCGTCGTCGGACAGCGCGTAGCCGCTGCCGACGATGCTGGCTTCCTGACCGCGGCCGGAGGCGACCGTTCCGAGTTTGCCGCGTCGCTGGAGTTTCGTCGAGCGATTGTCGTAGACGCGCTGCAGGAGCATCCACCGGTAGAGATCACAGAGTGCCTCGTCGTCGATGTCCGGTACCCGATCCAGATCGTACGTCCCGTCGGGACGTACGACTTGGTACGTTTCGATCTCTAAATCCCCTTGCGAGAGCGGATCGACGCCGACGTCGACCGACTCGGGGGGGACTGATCGGAGACTATCGTCCATAGTACGGCTCAACATGTCTCGAACAACGGCATAAATCTTTGCTACGCCACCCCATCCCGTGCACCGTCGCGCTCGGGTACCGCGGCTCACTGGGGCACGTGCCGATGCCGCCTCGCGGTCCGCTGACGTGCCGGTCGACGAGTGGTCCGTCCTCGGCGCTTCGAGAACGGCGACCGGTGTTGGCCTCGTCAGCCGACGCGGTACACGGCCAGCTTCACGCCGTTGGGCTGGCGCGCTCCCGCCGCGACGAATATACTCTGCGTCAGCCACTCGAGCTCCGGATCGGCGGTTTCGAAATCCGGAACCGAGCGGAAGTAGACGTCGTCGGCGTTGACGGATTTTCCGTCCCGGAGCCGCTCGCTGACCTCGACCGAGGCCCAGCGAATGCCGCGGTTTTCGACGTAGACGCGCGATCCCGCGTCGGTCTCGAACACGTACTTCGCCACTAGTTCCGTCGCCCGCTCCGTGCGGAACAGCTGGTAATCCGCGCCAGCGGCAAGTACCTCGCCCTCGCACCGACCCGAAACCGTCCCGCCTTCGATCGGGATGATCCGGCGCTGTCCGTCGCCGGTCTCGCCGATTTCGATCGGCTCCGCGACGTCGACTTTCAGTTCGAGCACGTGCTCGAGGCTGGGGGCGAGCGGATCGTCCTGGGTATCGCTATCAGCTCCCATACTACCCCGACTGCTATGCGATCGGAAATAAGTGCCGTCGAAACGCGACCGTCCGAGACCGGGACCGGCGTGAATATCCGCGGCCGTCGGCGCAGCGAGAACGCGGCCGGCCGGTATCTGCGGCGCGGTCGAACGCGGATTTCAGATCCTATAGGATATTAAACATGACTAAAGATTTATTTTGAATGGATACTTCTACCCATGTATGCCGCACGTTCACACGGCAGTGATCTATCGATGATCGATCCGACCGAGCATCTGGTCGTCGACTGCGATTGGCACTACGCCGACACCTTCGAGCAGGCCGCGCCGTACATGCCGGAGCCCTGGAAGACGAAGTTCCAGAAGAGTGGCTGGGGTGGAACGGGCGTGAAACAGAATCTGAGCGCGTTCTTCCCCGCGTCGACCGGCAATCGGTTCAATTACGGGAAGGTCGACCGGGAGTTCTCGGAGTACCCCGACGGCGGGGACGAGAAGGAGGACGTCATCGAGGGAATGAAGCAACTCGACATCGACGCGACGCTCCAGATTTCACACCTCATTCTGGCGATGGGCGGGGTCAAAGCCGATGACCGCCGCGTCGAGTCGTTCGTCAAGGGCCACGTCGACTACATGCTCGACCAGGTTCTCGATCCCGACGAGGGGATCTACGGCCTCGCACCGATGCCGTACCACGACATCGAGGCCTCGAAAGACGTCCTCGACCGGATCGAGGACGAGGAGGCCATCAAGGGCGTCGTCTTCGTCACCGCGGGGGCCTCCCCGCCGCTGGGGAACCGCAAGTACGATCCCATCTACGAGCGCTGCGAGGACCTCGGACTCCCGGTCGTCTACCACACCGGCGGTTCCGGGCTCGACGAGTACGTTCGCGCCGGCTACCAGGACATGATCGAGACGCACACGCTCGGGTTCCTCGAGTCGAACATGTCCCAGATCGTCAGCGTGACCGCCCAAGGGGTCCCGGAGAAGTTCCCCGACCTGGACATCGTCTTCATGGAGTCCGGCGTCACCTACCTGCCCGGTCTCATCAGCCGCCTCAACGAGGAGTATCTGAAGCGCTCCGAGGAGGCGCCGCTGCTCGAGAAGAAGCCCGGCGACTACATCGCGGACTACTACTACGGCACCCAGCCCCTCGAGGTGTCCGCGCGGCCCGACCTGCTCGAACTCTGTTTCGACATGCTCGGAACCGAGAACCTGCTGTACGCCTCCGACTACCCCCACTGGGACTTCGACAGTCCGAGCATCATCACCGACCTGCCCATGATCGACGACGACGACCGGCTCGACATTCTCGGTCGAAACGCCGCGGGGGTATTCGACCTATGAGCGACGACGGCCGCGTCGAGGTCGCACCGGTGAGCGACTTCGACGACGGCGAGGCCAGGATCATTACCGTCGGTCGCGCCGAGGTCGGCGTCATCAAGGCGAACGACGAGTTCTACGCGCTCCGCAATCAGTGTCCACACGACGGCGGTCCTGTCTGCAAGGGACAGGTTGAGCCCAGACTCGTCGGCGAGTGGGCCGGTCCCGGGAAACGCGTCGAACAGGAGTACAGCGACGAGTGCATCATCTCCTGTCCGTGGCACGGCTGGTCGTTCGACGTCGAGACCGGGAAACACATCGGCGACGACAGCTACATCGTGCCGACCTACGACGTCGTCGTCGAGGACGGCATCGTCTACGTCAACACCGAGTAAGCCGTCGACGTTCGAACGCCGCGCGTTCGTCCGTCGTACCGGTTCGCCCTGACCGCCTCGAACGCCGCGCGTCCGCGCCTCGAGACGCGAACCTGCACTGATCGATCAAACGTCCCGTCCGACGACCCGATACGAGTGGTTCGGCGCTCACCGGTCGATCGCGCGTCGCTGACGAAAACGTTATATCTTCTTGGTATGGAATGTGATAGCATGTCTAATACAGAGCCGACGCCCACGGTCGGGGTTATCGGTCTCGGCATCATGGGCGGCGAAATAGCACGAAATCTCGTCGACGACGGATACGATGTCGTCGTGAACGACGTTGACCGGGACGCCGTCGAGACGATGGTCGAATACGGAGCGGACGCCCGATCGTCCCCCGTCGAAATCGCAGCCGCTGCCGACGTCGTCATCTCGTCGCTCCCGAAGGGCGAGCACGTCCGCCAGATCGCACTCGGGGACGACGGACTCGTCGAGGGTGCGGACGACGAGTTGGTGTACGTCGACATGAGTACGATCGGCCCGAGCGCGATCCGGGAAGTCGGCGACGGACTCGAGGCGACGGGCGCGAAGACGATCGACGCGCCAGTCAGCGGATCGGAGGTCGGAGCCCGGGAGGGAACGCTGCGGATCATGGCCGGCTGCGACGGGGAGATCCCGGCGGTCTGTCGGGAACTCTTCGACGTCCTCGGCAGTCGGACGGTCCACGCGGGCGGGCTGGGTGCCGGACAGGTCGTCAAGGTCTGTAACAACATGATCGCGGCGACCTCCCTCGTCACCCTCTCGGAGGCCCTCGTCTTCGCGGAGAAGGCCGGCGTCTCCCAGGAGAAACTCGTCGAGGGGCTCGAAGGATCGACCGGGGACACCTGGGTCCTCCAGAACCGCGCCGACGCCATGCTCGAGCACGATTTCGAGCCGGGATTCTTCGCGTCGTATCAGTACAAGGACCTCCGTATCGGCATCGAGGACGCCCAGGAGTACGGCGTCCCGGTCCCGGTTGGATCGACGAGTCACGAACTCTTTAAGAGCCTCGAGGAGAAGGGGCGCGGGAAACTCGACGCCTCCGCGATCCTCACGGTGCTCGAGGACATGGCCGGGCTCGAGTCCGAGCCGTGAAATCAGCTTGCGCCGTCGTTGAGACGGTCCGTTCGCGGTAGTACGTTCGGCCCGCGAGTTCGAATTCGGAACGCAGTGAGCAGGGTGCGTCGCGATCAAGTGCTCGAGACCGCGGTTCCGGTGGCCGCGGACGAAAACGAGAGGTCATACCGACGACCTCCGTTCGAATGACCGAAAGAAAGGACGTTCGTCGCTCGATTCCCGACCTGCAGCCGAACGGGACGGGACCGGTCTACTGTTCGACGTACTCGTTGTTGATGTACTCGTCGACGGTGAAGCTCTCGTCGAGGAACCCGAGGTCGGCCAGGTCGTCCATCATGGTCTGCATCCGGTCGATGTCCGTGACGGGTTCGTCCCGGTAGTAGTCGTTCTCCGTCAGGAAGAACGCGTCGAGCAGGCCCTCGTCCAGATCGAAGTGCTCGGCCGCGGCGGTGATGACGTCGGATCGGTTCTCGTTGAGGTAGTCGACGAGGTTGACGTAGTCCTCGCCCCACGCGTTAATCGCATCGTCCTTGTTTTCCATCGCGTCGTTCGAAGCCGTGAGGTACGCGAAGGGGTACTCATTGTCCCACACGTCCTGACTTGAGAACACGGCGTTGAACCCTTCGTTCCGCGCCTGCGGCGCGAACAGCGCGGGGTACATCCCCGCGTCGATGCTCCCGTCGTTGATCGACGGCGTCATGTTGGGGAACGCCAGCTCGACGAGTTCGACGTCCTCACCGTCCTCGAGTCCGAGATCCTGGAACGCCTTCTCGTAAATCGCGTGCGTCCCGGTCCCGCGTGCGTTCGTCGCGATCGTGGCCCCCTCGATGTCCGTCATCTCGGTGATATCCGAATCACTGGGGGAGTAGATCGTAAATCCGTAGTTGTCCGGGTGTGCGTCCCAGAAGTCCGTTGCGATGAGCGAGATGTTCCCCGGGACGGCCTCCTGCTGGACCGCGTTCCCGAAGCTGACCGTCGAAAGCAGCCCTAGATCGACGTCACCGGAGGCCATCTGATTCAGCGTGTCCGGCGTCGACGAGTTCTGGGAGATCTCGATTTCGTAACTGTCTCCGAGGTTTTCCATCTCGTCTTGAATCTCTGGGACGTCCATCAGGGACACTAGGTTCTCGATCGGAACCGTATAGGCCAACCTGATCGTTCCCTCGTCGCTCCCACCGGCACACCCCGCGAGCGCAGTTAGTCCAGCAGTCGCTGCGACACTGGCCTTCATGAAGCTGCGCCGGCTATTGCTAACGCCTGGCATAGCACTATGGAATTACTCGAACGGTAAAAACCTATCTGAAGATCTCAGCACGATATACGAGAATTGAAAGTGCATCCGTCAGCCGATTGGATCGATACGCCGAGATCGCCATCTCTCGGAGCACTCGACGGACGGCGGTGCCTCGGTTACGCGATCAGGTACAGCCGATGACGGGCGTGATCAGCGTCCGCCTCACGGTTCCGTCGTCGAATCGAGCACCGTCGAACGCGTCCGCTCCCTCCGTGTCCTCACGCATCCGTCGAAGGGCCCTGTATCGGTTAACAGCACACATGGCAAAGATTATTATACCATTTTGCGCAATGCTACCACATGTCCGAAGGGCGCGTCACCGTTTCGAGTATCGAAAAGATCTATCAGTCCGAAAACGAGCGGACGAAGGCGATAGACGATCTCTCCTTCGAGTCGGAGGGCGGAGAGTTTCTCAGTGTCGTCGGCCCGAGCGGGTGCGGAAAGAGTACGCTGTTGTATCTCATCGCCGGCTTTCTCGAGCCGTCGTCGGGAACGATCGCGGTCGACGGAAACGAGATCCACGGGCCGGGAACCGATCGGGGGGTCGTATTTCAGGACTACGCGCTCTTCCCCTGGCGAACGGTGATGGACAACGTCACCTATGGACTCGAGGAACAGAACATTCCCAAGGACGAGCGACAGGAGACCGCGCAGCGATTCATCGACATGATGGGGCTCGACGGCTTCGAGGACAAGTACCCGAAGGAGCTCTCGGGCGGCATGAAACAGCGGGTCGCGCTCGCGCGGACGCTAGCATATGATCCGCAGATTCTCCTGATGGACGAACCCTTCGGCGCGCTCGATCAGCCGCTTCGCGAATCGCTGCAGGACCACCTGCTCGACATCTGGCGCGAACTCGGAAAGACGATCATCTTCATCACGCACGACGTCGAAGAAGCGGTGTACCTCTCCGAGAAGGTGATGATCATGACGCAACATCCGGGAACGAAGAAGGCCGTTCTCGACATCGACATCGATCGGACCGGGACGCGCGAAGAGATCATCACGTCCGACGAATACGCGGAACAGAAAAACCGGGTCTGGCGGTTGCTCCACGAAGAAACCCAGCCCGAAGTGCAGGTGTAACGATGTCGTACAGAGATCTCACCCCGGGGCTCGGAACGATCGACGTCGTCCCGCGTAGATTCCGGGGCATCGTCCGATTCGTGATCGAGTGGCTCCCCCTCCTGATCGTCGCAGGACTGTGGGAGTACGCCAGCGGAACCGTCGTCCCCGCCGCGATTCTCCCCCCGATAACGGAAATACTCAACATCGCCGTCGAGATGGTCATCAGCGGGCAGATATTTCCGCACTTGCGGGTTTCGCTGTATCGCATCGCCCTCGGCCTGGGGGCGAGCATCGCCGTCGGCGTAGTGTTGGGCGTCGGAATGGCCCGAATACAGGCAGTCGAAGACTTCTTCGACATTTTCCTGACGCTGCTCTACCCGATCCCGAAGACCGCGCTCGTGCCGCTCGCGATCCTCTGGCTGGGCATCGGGACCCAGGCGGCGATCCTGATCGTCTTCCTCGCCTGCCTCTTGCCGGTCGTGCTGAATAGCTACAACGCGGCACAGACAGTGGATCAGAACCTCGTGCGATCGGCCCGGATGATGGGGACCGACGACTGGAAGATCCTCTGGAAAGTCGTGGTTCCCGCGACGATCCCCGAGATACTGACCGGCATTCGGCAGGCGATTCCCTTCGCGTTCATCGCGCTCGTCAGCGCGGAGTTCATCGCCTCGAACCGGGGCGTCGGCTTCGAAATACTCCGACACGGCCAGATCGGGAACTACCCCGAGATGTTCGCCGTCGTGATCATCATTTCCGCGACCGCGTACCTGGCCGTGCGTGGCTTCGAAATCCTCAAAGAGAAGGTGGTAGTATGGACGTAACGGAACGAATCGGCGCTAACGGTCGAACGCTCGGCGGGACGGCGGTCTCCGTCGGAAAGTCGGTATACTCGCTCGTCATCGTGTTGCTCCTCTGGGAAGCCGTCACGCAGATGGGAATGGTCCACTATTACTTCCTGCCGCCGCTGTCGGACGTGCTCGCGACCTTCTACGAGCTGACGGTTTCGGGTGACATGATCCACCACAGCTACCTGACCCTCAAACGAGCGTTCGCCGGGCTGGCGATCGCGATCGCCCTCGGCGTGCCGATCGGGGTCCTGTGTGCGCGGTCGCGACTCGTCGGGTGGTTCTTCAACCCGATCATCGCCGTCGGCTACCCGGTCCCGATCATCGCGCTCATTCCGGTGTTCATCCTCTGGTTCGGCATCGGCGACATGTCGAAGATCCTCCTGGTCGCGCTGGGGACGTTCTGGCCGATCGCGGTCAACGCTCGTAACAGCGCCGAGGAGGTCAGCGAGAGCCTCATCTGGTCCGCGAGGATGATGGGGACGTCCGAACGCAGCCTCGTCTGGAAGGTCATCATGCCCGTCTCGGCCCCCGGAATTCTGACGGGGATCCAGATCGGCCTGCCGATCTCGCTGATCATCACGTTCATCTTCGAGATGGTCGCCGGCGGCGGCGGACTCGGTCACCTCGAGATCGAAGGCGTCAGAGGGTTCGACTCGCCGGTAACCTACGCGGCGATCTTCGCGATTATGATCATCGGGTTCGTCCTCGATCGGATACTCAGAGTGGTCCGGGCCAGGATCCTCTCCTGGACGTAACCCCGGGCTCGGCCGCTCTCGAGGCGATTCGACTCCGACCCCCCATCGCCGTACTGACTCCGCGATGCTCCGCGCGAGTCGTCGAAACGCAGGGAGAGAAGGAGATCGGCCGGTGTGATCAGGACTCCGAGTTCTCGATGAGTTCGACGGTGTACCCCTCGGGATCGGTGATGAACGCCAATCGGACGCCGTCCTCGACCGACTCCGGTCCCATCTCGACGGAACTGTTCCACTCCTCGATGGCGCTCGCCACGGTCGCGTCGACATCGTCGGTCGCAATCGAGAGGTGATCGATGCCGGCCGGATCTCCCGGTTCGGCTACCTCACGGAACTGGATTTCGGCGGTTCCCCCGCCGCCGACGCAGTAGTTGCGGACGCCGTCGACCTCGAACTCGCGAGTCCGGTGGAGGCCCAGGAGGTCTTCGTAAAACGCGGCCGTTTCGTCGATATCGCTCACGTTGATCGCCGTATGGAGCACGTCCATACGTGTCGATGGTCGTGTACGACAATAAGAGTGAGCCCGAGAATCGGCCTGACCGACGATCTCGGCCCGCAAACTCCCGCACAGAGAGCGCTCCACGGCTGCGCCGGAGATAGCCGGAAGCGAAATCCTTTTCCGCGTATTCCCGGTTGCTTGGCCTATGGGGACAATTCGCACATCACAGTGTAGCGTGGAGACCGTCGATCGCGGACATCGGAGAACCGTCGCGGCCAGCGGGACCGAGACCGTCCCGTCGAGGAGGTGATCGAATGAGCGACGACCTCCCGGGCGTCTACGGCGGCGAGATCCTCCACGTTCATCTGGACAGCGGGGAGACGGAGATCGAACCGCTCGATCCAGACGACGCGCGGCGGTTTCTCGGCGGAAACGGATTCGTCGCCAAGCAGGTAGCTGACCACGTCCCGGCCGACGCGTCGGCGCTCTCGCCGGAGAACGTCGTCGCGTTCGCCGTCGGTCCGATGAACATGACTCCGTTCCAGAGCACTAGCCGCGGGATCGTCGGCTTCGTGAGTCCGTTGACGGACGGGTTCTTCGACAGCACGTTCGGCGGAACCTTCCCGCGGGCGCAGAAATCAACTGGCTTCGACGTCGTCGTCCTGCACGGCGCGGCCGACGACCTCTCCTACGTCACCATTCACGAAGACAGGGCCGACGTCCACGAGGCCCCGGAGCTGGCGGGAATGGAAACGTACGAGACGTGTTCTGAAGTCCGCGAGCGCGAGGGACGAGGATACGAGACGCACGTGCTCGCCGCGGGACCGGCCGGCGAGAACGAGGTTCGGTACGCCTGCCTCCTCCACGAGTCCGAGCAACGGGAGGGCGTCGCCGGGCGCGGCGGCTC
>NZ_JAQIVI010000312.1 GCF_028618695.1 Natrinema soli
CTGGATGGCGGTCCTCGAGGGGGCGTTCGACACCGTCGGAGCCGATCCGCGCTCGGAGCCGGGCCGGCTCGTCCGCGCGCACGCGGTCACGGACGAGACGATCTACGAGTACGCGCCCGACGACGACGCGTGGCGCGAATCCGATCGGTCGGCCGATTCCGTGATCGGCTTCGGCTACGGTGAGACGACCTACGCCGTGACGGAGAAGGGGACATTCCTCGCGGCGAGCGACGGGGAGTGGCGGACGCGAACGCTCGGTGTCAGGGACGTGACGGGGATCGCGATCCCTCGGTGAGAGTGAGAGTGGCGGCCCGTCGATGTCGGTGAGTGTACGTCTGAGACAGCCGATTGGTCGCGATGTCTGACGGACGTTTAACTATACGGGATTATTCTCTGTGAGTACATGAGCGAACTACCACGCCGACGACTACTGGCCGTGACCGGCACCGCACTCACGGGCGCGGTCGCCGGCTGCACGGGCAGCGACGAGGACGCGGGGAACGGTAACGGGAATGGGGACGGAAGCGGAAACGGGGACGGGAACGAGACGGAGAACGAATCCGGCGGACCGAGCGGCACGCTCCTCGGGGAAATCTCCGTCGAGAATCTAAACGACGAATCGCATACGGTCGACGTCATCGTCGAGTTCGGCGGCGATCCCGAACACTGGTCGACCCACGAACTCGCGGCCGACAGCGGCGCGGAACTCGAGCGGAACTGGTCGACCGAACCGGGTGCGTTCAACATCGTGTTCCGGCTCGACGGGGGGGAACCGACCCAGGTCACGCCGGCGAAGTGGAACGATCCGGCCTGCATCAACGTCTTCGCGCTGGTCACCCGAAACGGCGAACTGAAGATCCTGAGCGACACCGACGGCGGCGCGTGCGGCGACGGCGATGCGACGGTCGACGATGCCGAGGCGTGATCGAACGGGTCGTGAGCGAGCGATCGGATCGCGTCCCGAGTCGAACGGGTAGTTGGGTCCGTTTCGTCACAACGGATCGTGACGACGCGTTTCGGACGGTACAAGTCGACTCTCTCGGTCCGAGAACGAAAACTGGTTTAGCCCCCGGGCTGTCCCACCGACTATGATTGTCAGCGGATCGGCGTCGCAGGCTCTCGCCGCGGCGCTCGCTCGAGAGCTCGAGGAACCGCTCGCCGCAGTCGAATACGACCGCTTTCCCGACGGCGAACTGCTCGCGGCCATCCCGGGACTGGCCGACGCCGATCCGGACCGGGCGGCGTTCGTCGCCTCGACCGTCTCGACCGACGCCCATCTC
>NZ_JAQIVI010000313.1 GCF_028618695.1 Natrinema soli
CAAACGACGGCCTCGTGGGGGCCGGCGACGGCGGCGTGTTGCCAGCCCCAGAGCCAGCCGCCGAGGCCGGCCTCGGAGACGAAGACGACGGGTTCGCCCTCGCCGGCGCGGTCGTAGTACAGCGAGACGCTCCCGTTCGATGCGATGGGCATACGGAACGTGTGGCAGCCGAGAAAGGCGACGGTTTCGATTCCGTGCGGTCCTCAGCGATGGCAGCCGGTACTATTCGTAGAAATTATAAATTATTCATTATTTTCATCATTGAACACCCAACATCCATTATAACTTGATGTCCTACATTAAGAGAAATTATAAATACAGGAAATATTATATTCCTGGTATGGGGTTCGAAAAAGAACGATTGGGTGCAGTATTCTTCGCCGTACTACTGGCGACCTCGCTGGTCGCTATGCCCGCACTCGCGAGCGGACCGAGTGCGAGTGCGGCGGACGAGCAACGGTCTCCGTTCGCAGTCCAGCCCGGTAACGCTCCCGGGCCTAACGATGGATCGCTCGGTCAGAAGGGCGGTGGACCACCGGGTCAAGACGGACCGCCGGGACACGACCGCGGCGATGCAAACGTCACGGTTCCGAATCTCGAGGAGAACACGACGCTCGAGACGATCCTCGCTGCGACTGAGCGCCTCGAGGAGCTCGATATCGAGGACGACGACGCCGCGACGGCGGCGGCGAACGATACCGTCGCGGCGATCAATGCTTCGCTGCACGAGTACCGTCGGGTCCGATACGCTGATTCGCAGGCAGCCTTCAAACACTTGGCTGACGCACAGCAGGCGCTCGCGACACTCCGGAGCGAAGTTGATGAGGACGACGAAGCGGTCGTCGATGCGATTAGCGAAGAACTGTACACGGCGGGCAACGCGAGCGCTCGCCTCGCCGTCTCCGATGCGACTACTGTCGTCGCCGAAAACGAAGGCGAGTTCCGCAATCACGGACAGCGACAGAAGGTTGAGAGTGCACTCGGAAACGCCATCAATGCCCTCGAACGGGCCGATAGGACCGTTTCGCGGGATATCTCTGGGAAGGGAAAGAAACGAGGCAAGTCCGCTGACCGATCGATCGGTCCGGACGACCGCGCGAAAGCGCTGTCGCACCTCGAAAACGCCTGGAAGCATACGGAGCGAGTGTTCGACACGGTCGAAGCAAACACCGAACCCTCGCTGTCGCTGACGCAGGGGCGCCCATTCGAACGAAACGGGACGGTCCAAGTGTCGCTTCAGGCAATCCTGACTGACGTTCGTCCCTATAACTACGACAACGCCACGGTGACGGTCGATGGAAACGCCGACGTCGATCCCGTTTCGTTCACTACCAGCGAAAAAGCGGGAACGACTGCGATCGGATCGACGCTCGTCGATCTGGGGTCCAACCCCGAAAATGTGACCGTTACCGTGGCGGCGACGGCGGACCACGACGCCGACCGAACGGTCGAAGCGACCCACGAGATTCGTATTACGGAGGACGATATCGTGTGGGAACGGCCCGCCCCCGACGAATACCAGACCGTTGAAGCCATCGACGAATCCTCTGGCGTTTCAGTCGCCGTCGGCGGGGACGGCCTCCACGAGACCGACATCTCGGTTTCCGACGAGACGCCCGCGACCGATAGCGCGTACCGTGCCGGACCGATGGTACGCATCGAGAACGCGACGCCGATCGACGAGGCGACCGTCGAGATTCCTCTCGACGGCGAGGCGCTCGAGCGCGAAGGGAATCTCTCGATCGTCACGTGGGATCCCCACAGCGACGAGCCGTGGACGCCGGTCGAGACCGAGATCGACCGCGACGCCGGCGTCGCGACCGCCGACGTCGACCACTTCTCCTTTTTCTCGGTGTTCTGGATCGACGACTGGGAGGATCGGACGAGCGATACGATCACCCTCGACGACGAACACCTCGACGACGGCGTCGGAAACGGCACCGAGATCGAAAAAGCCGATTTCGTCTTCGTACTCGACGAGAGCGGCAGTATGAGCGGTGCGCCGATCGACTACGCCGAAGACGCCGCCAAGCGCTTCGTCGGCGCGCTCACCACCGACGAACGCGCCGGGCTGGTCGGCTACGACTCGAGTGCGAGCCTCGATCAATCGCTGACGACCGACCGCGACGCGCTCAACCGCAGCCTCGAGCGACTGGACGCCGGCGGCGGTACCCACACCGAAGCCGGCCTCCGCGTCGGCCTCGATCACCTCGAGAGCGCAGGCTGGGAGAACCGCTCGGACGTGATGATCCTATTGTCTGACGGAAAGTCAAACAGCGATTCCTATCCGCTATCGGTTGCCGAAGACGCCGCCGACGCCGGCGTCGAGATCAGTACGATCGGCCTCGGGAACAGCATCGACGAGAACGAACTCCGCGAGATCGCGGCCATCACCGGCGGCGACTTCCACCACGTCGAACGGGAGGAAGACCTCCCCGAGACGTTCAAGCGCGTCGCCGAAAATCAGACCGGCGTCGACCTGCAGGATACCAACGGCGACGGGATTCCCGATCTCGTCGCTGAGATGGATCTCTCGATGCCGACCGGCGAACCCGGCGTCGTCGGCGAACCGCTGAACCTCGATCCGATTGCTCTAGATACCAGCGGCGACGGCATCCGCGACAACGAGACCGTCGACATCGATTATCGAGTCTACGAGGAGAACAACGAGACGAAGCTCACCGCACAGGTCACCTACGCCGAGCATCATCCGGCACTGATCGATACGACTGGCGACGGATTGACGGATCGCGAACAACTCGAGGGCTGGGAGATCGAGGTCGTCGACAATTGGAAGGACGCGAAGGCTCTCGAAGAAGCACTTCATGAGAAGGACAATCCAGACCTCGATCCGTACTTTACACCGAAGACTGCATCAGGCGATCCGTTAGTTAGCGACACTACTGGAAACGGTCTCACCGATGCCGAGCAGGTTACACTCGGAACGGATCCCGCTGCAGTCGATACGACGGGTGACGGTCTCTCGGACGCATACGCCAGCGAATCGTTCCAAGAGGATCCAACGGTCTTTACCACCACACCGCCGCGGATCACGGCACTTGACGCCGACGAGGAAACCATCACGGAATGGCGAACGAAAGATGTGCTTTGGTGGACGGTCTCGTACCCCGTTTACACCTACGAGTACGAGTTCGAGTACACGATCGAAGACGAGGCGGGTCTCTCCCGGAGCGAGTTGACGAAAGACGGCCGGAGCTGGGACACTAACTACTATAGCGGTATCGAGGAAGTAGACGAATACACGCGCTTTACGTCGGCGTACGAAGGGTTCATCGCCGATTCGCTACGCGGTGCCGAGGTCTACATCGAAGTTGCCGACGTCCACGGAAACGAAGACAAGGTTCGCGCGTTCCAGAAGAATGCGTTCTATACCGACCTCGCCGAGGAGTACGCCACCGACTCGCTGTCGGCCGGGACGACGGGAACGCTCTCCGGGTTCACACACGGGGCATCGGAAACGGCGGATCTCCTCGTCTTGGTGTTCACCCGACCCCACGACACATACGAGTCGTTACAGGAGGTTCGAGACGCGCTCGGGGAGACGGCGGTCAGAGAAATCGTCGAAGGCCTCCCCGAGAGCGTCAGGGAGCAGCAACGTCAGGAGAATCCCTTTAACCCCCACACGCAGACGGCCAAACACGACGCGTTCGCTGACGGCTGGTACGCCGGCTACAGCCTGCACTTCGCCGCTTCGATGGCATACGGCGGCTCCGTGACCAAAGCGGCCAGAAACCCCGACGAACTCATCGACGCGCTCCGACAGGCGCGTCGCGGCGTCGACGATCTCTCGAGCGGCCTACGATCGGGATCGAAGACGGGACTGACGAGAAAGGCGATGACTGACGGCGGACGAGTGACCGATAACTTCCTCCGCGGGACCCGCTCGTCGGGTGCGGCGAAGAAAGCCAGTGGCGCTGTAGACGAGATTCCGGCGTCCCGATTCGACGAACTAGCGGACGTCCACGAAGAGGTCGGTCGGTACCTGAACAAACACGGCGAAGAGGGCGCGCGGGTCATCTCGGAGCTGGACGATGCAGCGGCGGTCAGAACCGTACTCAACGCGGACGAACTCACCAGAAACCGGTTCACCCACCTAGTGAACAACAAGGAACAGATTCGCCACGTCGACTCGCGTCTCGATGCGAACGACTTCGTCAGGATCGTTGAGGCGGATGACCTCACCGAGGTCAGGATCATCGCGAAGGATCGGAACGGAGACGTCCTCTGGGCGAACGCGGGGACCGACGAGTACGGCATGCAACACATCGTGGGCCGTCACGTTACCGGCGATATTCCGTCGTCACAACCGACCGACTTCTTCCCAGTCGGTACGACAGTTCACCGCGGCGGGAGCACGTACACGATCCCGAATGAGATGAGTTTCGGTGACGTTCAGGATATGATCTTCGAGGGGATCAAGCACGGGAGTCGTGCAACGAACGATCAAGCACGAATTGTCTTCCGTCCAGCAGACCACGGGTTCGACGTTGGCGTAGACGAGATGTACATCATCCAATTCAGCGGGGAAGGTGTTACAACGGCGTATCCGACAGCTGGTGAGAACGTCATAAGTGTACCGGGGAATTAACGACTAAATAGTCCGGATCGACGAACGACCCCAAGAATACTACGAGATGTCAGGAAGTTCTACATTCCAATTCGAACTTGAGTGCCCCTTCGCCGAAGGGAAACGAATTCGAGCGTACATGGTCCGACTGGATTTTCGAGTCATCGGGAGAGGCGTGTGTCTCACGGGCCGTGGCGACGGCTATGCCTCGGATTACTTCCCGCCTCTGGCTCGGAAACTCCTGGACGGTACAGCACCGATCCTTCGCGGCGAGGAGTTCACCGCTGTCTTCCATTACATGAACGGGAGACTCATCTTCACGCCGTCGACAGATGAAACCGTCATCGTATCAGCAACGGCTGCGGACGGCACGAAATTAAACCCCGACGTTCCTGATCGTGGTGTCGCCGTTTCGAAAACGGCTATTGTCGAGGAAATCCTGCGACTCGGAGCACACGTCGAGGCGAACCTCGAGGCGGTCGTCCCCGATTTCGACGACGAGCGAATCCAGACGTTCTTGCACGCCTACGAGAACGCCCAGCGAGTCGCCCGCGAGCACGGAATCGAGGCGCCAGAGCCCGTCGAGTACGGAACGGATCGGGAATAATACCGCTCAGAACCGCTCAACTGAGGACCGGAGGTGGAGCGGGTGGTTTCGAGTCGATCCGAGTGACGGTCCAATACCGATTCCGGAAATCGGACGGTTCGGTCCGGGTGACATTGTGCTATACGCGAGCGAACGTCTTGGACCCTGACCTGCGAGGCGAAGTCGAGCAGTCGATCCTCGTCGAGATGACGACGCTCGTCGATGCGTTCCGCCGGGACACAGCCGAATACATCGAAACGGTGACCGACGAGAAGAATAGGAGAGCCGAGCAGCGATCAGACGTCCTGAATCTGCCGCAACACGTCCGGCGCGTCCTCGAGCGCCGCGTCCAGATCCTCGACGTTGGGACCGCCGCCCTGGGCGAAGTCCGGCGGGCCGCCGCCACCACCGCC
>NZ_JAQIVI010000314.1 GCF_028618695.1 Natrinema soli
CGTCCGGGCGGCTCGAGCGAGATCGCCCGCGCCTACGCCGAGCAGGCCGTCCCCGGGGGCGGCGGGACCAACATCGTCAACGTGACCCTCGTCGACTTCCGGGGCTTCGACACGCTCGGCGAACTCGCCGTGGTCGCACTCGCCGCGATTTCCATCCTGACGCTGATCGTCATGCAGGGTCACAGCGAGGGCGATGCACTCACCGATGTGCCGACCGACGACGAACTACCCGATAACGTCCCGACGGACGACACACAGCCGGACGACGACCCGGACGGAACCCGTCGCGGCGGCAGTTCCGGAGGTGGGGACGAATGACGACGGTCATCATGCGGACGACCGCTCGAGCGATCGTCCCGATCATCCTGGTCGTCGCGATCTCGCTGTTCTTCGAGGGGCACAACCTCCCCGGCGGCGGGTTCATCGGCGGCGTCCTCACGGTGACGGCCTTCGCGATCGTCTACATGGCCTTCGGGCTGGACTTCCTCGAGCGAGGGATCCTCGGCCGCGACGTCGATCCCGGCAAGGGCCCCTCTCGGGACCGCGTCGTGCTGGCGTACCGCCGCCTCTTCGCCTACGGGTTCGCGATCGCGGTCGCCAGCGGTCTCGCACCGCTGCTCTTCGGCCGACCGTTCCTCACGCAGACGTTCGTCATGCTCGAGGGGATCCCGATCTACGATCACCTCGAGGTCGCGAGCGCGCTGGCGTTCGACTTCGGCGTCTACTGCGTGGTTGTCGGTGGACTGCTCACGATCCTCTCGGTGGTGGGTGCGGAATGACGGCGGTCGTCCTCGCGGCGACGATCGGCGCGCTGTTCGCGATCGGGACCTTCCTGCTCCTGCGGCGGGATCTGATCAGAGTCGTCTGGGGACTGGCGATCATCAGCCAGGCCGCGAACCTCTACTTGCTGTCGATGGGCGGGATCGCGCCGGCGATCGCCGACTCGGTGCCGATCCTCGCCGGCCACGGCGAGCACGTCCCGGAGACGGCCGACCCGCTGGTCCAGGCGCTCGTGTTGACCGCCATCGTCATCGGGTTCGGGATGACCGCGTTCGCGCTCGTCCTGTCGTATCGGGTGTACGAGGAACACGACACGCTGGACGTCACGGAGCTGGGTGATCGAGAATGACGACCGCGACGATGACGACGGGAACAGAGATGAACACGACGGTGCTACTGACTGACCGAAAACGGACGCTGACGGCAGCGACAGGTGATCGCCGATGACGGCGACGCCCGTCGGCACTGAATCGACACTCGTGATCGCGCCGATGCTGGTCGTGCTCGTCGCGGTCGTCGGGACGCTGTTGCTCGGCCGTCGACCGCGGGCTCGAGCGGCCGTCAGTCTCGCCGGCGG
>NZ_JAQIVI010000315.1 GCF_028618695.1 Natrinema soli
CCCGCCGGTCTGACCGACCGCGGCCACCCCGTCGGCCTGCAACTCGTCGGCCGGCGGTTTTCCGACGACGACGTCCTCACGGCGAGCGCCGCGCTCGAGCGCGAGCGACCCTGGGACCATCTCTACGAGTGACTCGGGAGAGATTGCCGAGACGACGAGCCACGAGCGACGTTCTCGAGGCACACTGATACCCCGTCACATCCGCTGTCGCACTGCGAACCGTTGACCGCAACCCAAACCCATTTTCGCGTTCTCCCCCATCGATCGAACATGGGAACTGAAGACGCCGAAGCGATCGCTCCGGGTACGTGTCCGACCGCCAGCGGCATGCCGATGCTCGGCCTCGGAACCTGGCAGAACGACGATCCCGAGCAGTGCGCCGAGAGCGTGCGGACGGCCCTCGAGACGGGCTATCGACATATCGACACCGCCCAGGCTTACGGCAACGAAGACGCCGTCGGCGACGGTATCGCGGCCGCGAACGTCGACCGCGAGGACGTCTTCCTCGCGACCAAGCTCTGGCACTCGAACCTCGCATACGACGACGTCATCGAGACGGCTCGAGACAGCCTCGACCGGCTGGGCGTCGACTCGCTCGACCTGCTCTACGTCCACTGGCCGTCGGGGACGTACGACCCCGAGGAGACGCTGTCTGCCCTCTCCGAACTGTACGACGAGGGGCTGATCGAGAACGTCGGGGTCAGTAACTTCCTCCCCGACGATCTCGAGGTGGCCGCGGACGTCTGCGACGCGCCGCTCTTCGCGAATCAGGTCGAACTCCACCCGCTGCTCCCCCAGGAGCGGATCCGCCAGGCCTGTGAGAACGACGATATCGAGGTCGTCGGCTACTCGCCACTGGCACGCGGGAACGTGTTCAACCAGCCCGAGATTCAGGACATCGCCGAGAAGCACGACGCCACCGAGGCGCAGGTCAGCCTCGCCTGGGCGCGCGAGAAGGGCGTCACCCCGATTCCGAAGGCGACCGGCGCGGAGCACATCCGCGACAACTGGGAGTCGCTGACCGTCGAACTCGATCAGGAGGACATCAACGCGATCGACGCGATTGACGAAACGCACCGCGAAGTCGATCCCGACTTCGCCCCGTGGAACTGATCGACGACACAGGTTCGCGCGGCGTTCATTTGAACCGCTCCGTTCACCGTCGATAGCCGCTGTGTGGTCTTTCAGCCGGGCTATCATCGACATATCATATTGAAAGAAAAATCAGGAAAGTTTACGGTACACCGGCTTTTTGGCTCGCGTATGTCTACCCGCTCACAACGCGGTGGCGGCGGTGGGCTCGCCGGCGCGATCAAGGCCGACGTTCGGCGGTTACACGGGGCCTGGATGGAGATCGTCTTCCCCAGGCAACGCGGCCGCGGTCACTCCGTCATGGGCAAGTGGAAACCCGAGTCCCTCCCGCAGAAGATCGGCTATCACGGCTGGAGCGTACTCGGGATCATCGGCTTGCTCTTCCTCTATCCGTTAACTGTGCTCGGTCTCGGAACCCGCTTCTACGCGGCGAAACTCGACTCGACCAGGACCAGACTGGGCATCGTCGGCGTCACCGGCGTCGCACTGCTCGGCTGGGGGCTACTGACGATCGCCTGGGGTGCGATGTCGTATATGGAACAGGTCGACATCCCCCTCGAGGCGGTCCTCGCGGTCGCAGCGGCGAGCTTCCTCGCGACCGTTTCGACCGCGCTCACCGCGACGTTCTCGAAGGTCGGCGGCCGCGGCACGACGGTCGTCCTCGCGTATCCGTTCGCGATGACGGCGCTGTTTCTGCCGCCCGTCGTCGCCGCGCTCGTCACGCCGTCGCTGCATCCGTATATCCTCGATCCCAGCTACGACTTCGCCGTTTGGGCGCTCGACAACGTACTGTTCGTCGGCGGTCTGAGCGACTATCTGCGCCACAATTACACGCTCGAGGGGCCGGCCTACGCCGCGATGTGGGTCGGAATCTCGTTCCCGCTGGGCTGGTTCCTCGGGACCGTCGTGGCACTGGCGAATCTGGTTCGACCGTCGCAGTAGTTCGGTCGCCGCATTTCATTCACCGTTCAATCTTCGTGAACGGACTGCCGATTCCCGATACCATTAGTCGTCGGGTTCCCAATCACTGCACATGGAGTTCGACCTTCCCACGACCGCTGCCGCGTTTATCGCCGTCATCGCAATCGGCGTCGTCGGCCTGATCGCCGCACCAATGATGGGAATGGACACCGTGTTGACGATGGTCGCACCGTCGATGCTCGTGTTCGGACTGATCATGTTTGGACTCGGTCTCAAACACGGCGAGTACCGGTCGACCCGCTGATCGTCGACCGCCGCCGTCTCGGGCCGGCGTACCGGATTCTCAGTCGTCGTCCGCTCGAGCCCCGAGCCCCTCCCTTCCGTCCGCCTCGAGGGCCCGCGCGACGAGCCAGCAGTTCGTCAACGGGTGGTAGCCGGGTTCGACCGCCGGACCGCGGTTCGGGCCGTCGCGGCCGTGGTCGCGCGCGAGCCGTTCGTACCAGTTGCCGTACCGGGGATTGATCAGGTGCTCCCCCGCGTACTCCCAGAGCCGGTCGTACCACTCGAGGTATCCCGTCGACCGCCCGTCGGCGTCAGCGTCGACCAGGCTCAACAGCCCGCTCGCGCCGATCGCCTCCGCGTGGACCCAGCCGAATTTGTCCGGGACGACCGGTTCCCCGTCGTCCTCGACGGTGTAGTAGAGCCCGCCGTACTCGTCGTCCCAGCCCAGATCGACGGCGGTCTCGAAGAGGCCTCGAGCGCGCTCGAGCACCCAGGACTCGGGGCGGTGGACGGCGAGCAGCGCCAGTAGTTTCGCCCACTCGGCGTGATGTCCGGGCTGGTACCCCGGCGGTCGGAACCGGTGGCGAGGGCTGTCCTCGTTGTACGACAGGTCCGGCTCCCACTCGTCGGTGTAGTGCTCCCAGAGGAGGCCGTCGGTCGCTGCTGTGACGTCTCTGGTGAACCGGTCGGCGACCGTGTACGCTCGCTCGAGGAACCGGGACTCGTCGGTCGCCTCGTAGGCGGCGAGCATCGCCTCGCAGGCGTGCATGTTCGCGTTCTGGCCGCGGTAGGACGTGAGCTCCCAGTCCGGCGACGCGCGGTCGGCGTACAGTTCGCGGTCGGGTTCCCAGAAGCGCTCCTCGAGCACCCCGAACGCGCGATCGAGTTCGGCTCGAGCGCCCGGAATCCCAGCCTGTAGCGCCCGGGAAGCGGCCAGCAGGACGAACGCGTGTCCGTAACAGTACCGCGTCCGGTCGGTCGGCGTCCGTCCCTCGAGGAGCCAGTCGTAGCCCCTTCGCCCGTCGTCCCAGTGGACGGTCGAGAGGAACCGGAGCCCGTGTTCGGCGGCGTGTTCGCACCAGTGAGGACCGTCGGCGAGGACACCCAGACTGAAGTTGTGGACGCCGCGCGCGGTCGCAACGAGGTGTTTCGTGCGAGCGTCGTAAACGCGTCCGTCGCGCTCGTCGAGCTGTGCGACGTAGCCGCCGACGGCCGTGTCCAGACAGTCGGGATAGTAGAAGTTCAGCACGTCCCTGATCCGGTGGCGGAGCCCGGCCCGCGTTCGGTAGAGGGTCATACTACCTCGTTCGATCGAGTCGGAAATAAAGGCGTTCGAACGCGGTTGCGAACGCGTATCGCACGGTTCGGCGGGCCTCGTTTCGTCAGCCCGTCGAACGAATCGGTCGAAGCCGCGACTGGGACGCCGTGCTCACATGTACCCGAGGTCGCGCAGGCGCTCCATCAGGTCCTCTTTGTCCTGGGCGCGGCCCGCGCGCTCGGTGGTCCCCTCGAGGTCCTGCAGCCAGGCGGGATCCTCGTTGGCCTTCTCCGTGCTGACTTCGCTGCCCAGCGACCGGAAGCCGGCGAAGTACTTCGGCGAGATCGGAATGTCGTCCTGTTCGACGCCCTCGGGGAGGTCGGTGTCGCTTTCGGGAACGTAGCCTTCCTCGGGGAAGTTCTCGACCGTGTCCGGGACCACGAAGTTCCAGAACGCCTGCCACACGGCGGCCTCGTCGAACTGCAGGATGGGCTGGATGCGGTCGTGGGGCGGGTAGATGTCCGGATCGTGGCGCGGCGAGAAGAACGTCTCGTCGGCGCGGGCCTCCTGTTCGTCCCAGCGGACGCCGGAGATGACGCCGTCGATGTCGTGCTCCTCGAGCGCGTCGTTGAGCGCAACCGTCTTCAGCAGGTGGTTGCCGACGTAGGTGTCGAGCAGGAACGGGAACGTGTCCTCCTCGTACTCGAGGATGTCCTCGACGTGGTGTTGGTTGTGTTCGGAGAGCTCGGAAATGTCGATGTCGTCGCCGGGCTCGAGACCGTGTTCGTCGACGTACTCGCCGACGTCCTCGTTGCGCGCGTAGATCACATCGAGGTCCCATTCGTCGGCCCAGTGGTCGACGAAATCGTGGATCTCGTCAAAGTGCTGGTAGTGGTCGATGAAGACCGCTTGGGGCACCTCGAGGTCGAACCGGTCGGCGACCTCCTTGATGAAGTAAAGGGTGAGCGTCGAGTCTTTGCCGCCGGTCCACATGACCGCCGGGTTCTCGTACTCTTCTAGGCCCTCGCGGGTGACCTCGATCGCTTTCTCGATTTTGTCCTGAATGTGGGGATACTCCTCGGGATCTTCGCCTTCGCCGTCGGAATAATCGACGTTTACGTAGTCGGGGAAGTTCTCGGCCATCTCGTAATTAGATATAATTAGGAGATGTAAATCCTTTGGGTCGGCGGAAAGCTCTGTCGGCATCCCGGACCGCGCGGGTCCTCGCGGTTCGGTCGTCAGCGATACGTCGACGCGAAATCTCGCACACTGTATCCTCCGTATCCAGCCAAGAACTCGAGTCGAGTGGCGAAACGAGACGCGGTGTCGGAGGTTCCGGCAATTTTCGCTCTCGCAACGGCGAGGGACGTCTCGTCACGGAATCGTCGTGCTGGCCACTGGCGAACGTATTACTTCGTGGCTATCGACTCTCACCGTATGACGACTCTCACCGACGAGACGATCATCGTGACCGGCGCGAGCAAGGGACTCGGACACTCGATGGCGCTGCACCTCTCGGAACTCGGTGCGAACGTCGTCCTCGTGGCTCGCAGCGAGGACGACCTCGAGGCCGTGGCCGACGCGGCGGACGGCGAGACGCTGATCGCGACCGCGGACGTTCGCGACGCCGATGCCGTCGACCGCGTCGTCGAATCGACGCTCGAGCGCTTCGGCGGAATCGAGACGCTGATCAACAACGCCGGACTCTCCGGGCTCAGTTTCGGCGAGGATCGCCGGTCGCTGGTCGAGACGAGCGAAGACGAGTGGGACCGGATTATGGACGTCAACGTGAAAGGAGTCTACCTGTTCACGAAACGCGTCCTCGAGGCGATGCTCGAGAGCGGGCAAGAGTCGGGGAACGTTTGCAACGTCTCTTCCGGCCTCGGCCGCTACGCGATTCCGGACGCCGCGGCGTACATCACGTCGAAGTGGGGCCTCGAGGGGTTCACGCGGGGAGTCGCGCTTGAGGTCGAGGACGACGGAATCAACGTCAACGCGATCGATCCCGGCGGCCGGGTGAACACGCGGATCTGGGAACATCTCCCCGACGACGAACGCCAGGAGATCCTGCAACCCGACGTGATGGACGACGCCGCTGCGTTGCTGGCCGCGCAGGGACCGGACGGCGTCACCGGCGAGTCGATGACCGCCGCGGAGTGGGAAGACCGACTCGAGTGACGAGCGAACGGGGCCGCACCGAACCGGCCGTCAGGACGACTCGAACCGGTGGTGACAGCCGTGGCAGTACACCATGCCCGCTCGGTTCGGCGTTCCACACGCGGGACATCGACCCGTCGACGAGCCGTCAGCCTCGACGCCAATCTCGTTCGCTAACGCGGCGAGTACGTCGTCGTGCTCCGTGATGTCGTGAGCGTCGTCGCGTCCTCGCGTCCGCGCCCACTCGTTGATCAGATCGTCGTCCCGCAGTCGTTCGAGTCCCCGGACCAGTCCCAGAAAGCAGAGCGTCGGGGCGATCATCACGAAGGCCGCCACGGCGAGGCGACCGAGGAGCGTGTACGGGCCCGGACCGTCCATACTCGTCGTTCGCCATCGGGACTATAAACGTCTATCGCCGGTCAGATGGCCACAGCGGGCGGACTCCTCCTCGTCTGTCGGGCTTCGCGTCACCGACGTCCGGCTGCGGTGTCCGTGGATCGTGCGAGGCGCACTCACGCGATGGGGACGACGCGGAAGACTCCGCCCCCGCCGGTACCCATGCCGAGCGCGTACACCTCTCCCTCGTCGTCGCGACCGAAGGAGAGCAGCCGCTCGAGGGTCGTCCCGCCGTCGATCTCGAGGACGGTGGACGACCACAGTTCGTCACCGTCGTCGGGTCGAGTGGCGGCGAACAGCCGCCCCTCGGGAAGGAAGTCGCCGAAGACGTACGCGCCCTCCAGTTCTGGAAGTGTCGAACCGCGGTAGACGTAGCCACCGATGACCGACACGCCGCTGACCGCCGATTCCGTCGGCGGGTGCGGATACTCGATGATCGGATCGTGGAACGGCTCGCCGCCGCCGTCGCGTTCGGCGGCGCGGTCCGGACAGGTCTCCTCCCGGTAGCAGTGGGTCCCCTCTCTGACGTTCCAGCCGTAGTTCCCGCCCTTCTCGAGGCGGTTCACTTCCTCGTAGTCGTTCTCGCCGACGTCCGCGACGAAGCAGTCGCCGTCGTCGAACGACAGCCGCCAGGGGTTCCGAAAGCCCCACGCGTAGTACTCGTCGAAGCCGGCCCGGCCGACCAGCGGGTTGTCGTCGGGGACGGCGTACGCTCGATCGGCCGTCCGATCGTCGACGTCGAGTCGCAGAATGCTTCCCAGGAAATCCGTCGTGACGTCTTGACCGCCGCCGCCACCGCCGCCGCCCGTGCCGATGCTGACATAGAGGAACCCGTCCGGTCCGAACGCGAGATCGCCGCCGTTGTGGAAGTCCGCCGGTTGGGGGATCTCGAGGACGACGCGTCCGGTGTCTCGGCGAACCCTCCTGCCGTCGTCGGTCGCCCGGAACGACGCGAGGATCCCCGTGTGGTCGAAATCCGCCGGCGTTCCGGACTGACGCGATGCGCTGAAGTGGACGAACAGCCGGCGGTTCTCGGCGAAATTCGGCTGTAGTGTCATACCCAGTAACCCTCGTTCGCCGCCGGTAACGATCGTCTCGCGGAGATCGAGCAACGGCTCCTCACGGAGTCCGTCCGATTCGTGAACGTAAATGCGGCCACCGCGATCGGCGACGTATCGCCGGTCAGAACCGGGGGCGAACTCGAGCGCCAGCGGCATCCTCAGTCCGTCGACCAGCGTCTCGAGGCCGACTGCGTTCGGTACTCGATCGATCGCGTCCAGTGCGTTCGCTGCCGCAGGCTCGCCGGCTCGAGACCGTCTCGCGAAGCCGGCGAGCCCAGCCGTCGCGCCGACGGTCGCACCCGTCAGGAACCGCCGTCGGCTGGTGAGGGGTTCCATGGTGGGGTTCGTACAGCCTCGAGGGGGATATAGACCTCTCCGGTCGAGATGAACGCTGTTCGCACTCGGAGATTCAGGATCGCGTTGCCGAGGCGTCGGTGACCGCGCCGCTATTCGTCGATGAGTCGGGGCGAGCGATCGGTTCCCGTTTCGTTCATACGGACCGTCTCAGTCCGTGATGAACTTGTTGTCCCGCCAGTTGACGCCGCCCTCGCCCGAGCCGTGGTCGCGGGGGCCTTCGACGACTTCGATGTCGGCCGGCCGGGGTTCGCCGTCGACGATCCGGGTCGCCTCGAGGTCGCCGTCGCGATCCGAGATCGCCGTCAGGGTGCCCTTCTCGGCCGCTTCGGCGATCTCACAGAGAACGAGGAACATCTCGTATTGCAACAGCGAGTTCTGGAGGACGGTCTCTCGGTCGCCCTTGAAGGCGGCGAACTCGACGAGTTCGGATTCGATCTCTTCTTCCTCTTCCTCGTCCCAGCTGAAGGACTTCTGTCGCCGCTCGTCGGGATCTTCCTCGTAGACCCGATTTTCCGTGACGCTGGCCTTGAGCTGTGCCGTCGGCGTGTACTTGCTGACGGACTGGTCCTCGGCGACGGCCTTGAGAATCAGCGTATTGTTCCGTCGCGTGATTTCGACGTCGTTGATCCCGTCAGGGTACTTCGCCTCGTCGATGTGCTCGCGAAGGTCTTCGAGGGGCAGTTCGAGTGTCGAGTGCAGCCGATATACGTGTCTGGATTCCTCTGTTGACATTGTGGGGAGGTGTGTACGGCGATAGTCGTGGTCTGTTCATACGTGGGCGTGACTTATATGACCTGCTATTAAATGTGTGAAATATCAACCATGATAAACGAATTGACGTATTCGTCCGTTACGCGCCGTTGAGCGTCTCAGCGAGCTCATTACGCTCCTCGAGTTCCTCGAGGATGTCGGAGCCGCCGACGAATTCGCCGTCGACGAACGTCTGCGGGATGGTCTCCCAGTCGCTACGTTCGGACAGCGCCCCCCGGAACTCGTCGAGCGACTCGAGAACGTCGACGGTCTCGAACTCGTCGCGGTGCTGGTCGATCAGCCCGAGCGCCTTGCGGGAGTAGCCACACTGGGGCATCAGTTCGGTTCCCTTCATGAAGAGTACGACCTCGTTCTCCTCGAGCGCCTCGGCGACCTGCTCGTTGACCTCCTCCTGATCGAGACCTTGATTCGGTGGGAATTCCATACTCGCCTGTACGGCAGTGAGGGGGATATGCCTTGCGTCCTCGGCACTCTCGATGTCGGAACTGCGGCCTGTTGCGTGAACGAACGGAGCAAGGCAGGTACGGGGCAGCGTAGGCACGGAGCAGGGCAGGCACGGGGCAGGGCAGAAACGGTGGCGGGCAGAAGGTGTATCGCGAGTGCTGGCTCAGTCCGCCGCCGCGGGCGTCTCGAGCACGTCCACTTTCTCGGCGCTGTAGCCGAAGACGTCCCGGTAGCCGTTCGACGACATGAGGACCGGATAGAACGACTCGTCGGCGACCTGCTTCTCGCCGTCGGCGGCGGCGAACGGCGCGCCGGCCTCGACCTCCGTGAAGTTCTCGACGAACACTTCGTAGGTGTCGGCCTGATCCTTGCGGATGACGTCGGTGAGCCGGTAGACCGGCAGGTCGCGGCGGACGGTGTCGCCGGGCAACGCGCCCACTGCGGTGAGGAACGATCGCGTCAGTCGGTCGGCGTTCTCGGCGGCCGTCTCCGATCCCTGTAGTCCGCACTCGACTTCGATGGTGTCGATCGAGGAGAAGAGTCGTCCCTCCGCGAAGTTACTCGTCTCGACCATCGCCGCGACTGGCAGTTGCGGGACGATATCTTTGGCCGTCTCGTTGACCCCGTTAACGATCGCGAAGGGGTCGGCGTGGCTCTGCGTGGAGTGCATCGAGAAGGTCAGACAGCCGTCGAGTTCATCGACGAGTTCGTGCGCGAGCCGTCCCTCGTGCGTCTTCGCGTCCGGACTGCCGGGGAACGCGCGGTTGAGATCCTCGTCGACGAACCGCACCTGTCGCTCGAGCGCTGCTTCGTTGGCGACGATGAGTTTGACGGGCCGTTCGACGGTCGGGCGGTCGTCGAGGAGGCGTTCGATCGCTCGGACGCCACAGGGTTCGTCCCCGTGGACGCCCGCCACGACTGCGATTTCCGGCGTTCCCGACCCCAGCTGTGCAACTCTCATTACTAGTTAGTTCGGCTGAAAGGGCAAAGGCAATTCGGTCTTTCACAGCGTCGACCGATCGCGGACCGCGTTCGGCTCTTCGTTCGAACGGACTCGAGCACGACCGCGACACGCTTCGAATCGCCTCACTCCTCGAGCGAACCGTCTCACTCCTCCAGCGAGTCGGCGTACTCGTACTCGACGGCTCGAGCGGCCGGTCGCTCGTCGTCCAGCCGTATTCGCCAGCCGTCAATAGAGGCCGGTTCCTCGAGGGCGTTCGTGAGCGCGGTCCGGACTGCGAGCACATCGACTCCGTAGTAGTCGTTCGGGACACCGTGGAGGTACTGCAGCGCGGTCTCGAAGAGGCTCCGCATGCCGTCGTCGTTCTCGAAATCGACGTGTTTGTAGGCCCCCGCAGCCACCTGGACCATTCCGTGGCAGAACTTGCTCTCCGTGGTGCCGGCCCCGTAGTTGTACCATTCGGCCTCGAAACAGTCGTGGGACTCGTGGTACGCGCTGTCGTTGAACAGCCGAACGCCGCTGTCGGTCGCCCGGCGCAGCGTCGCGTGCTCCCAGCGACCCGCGGACGGATCCCAGCCCGTCGGGTTCCCGGCCGGCGGCTCGACGGTGGGGTCGCGGGTGTGGTCGTCCATATCACTGTCGAGGGCCGAGAGACGGGTAATTCCGTCGATTACGCGCCTCATAGCGTTAGTAAGCACCGTATTTATCCCGATACGTACCCCATACCGAACTAGATGGTCCAGCCCTACGGCCGCTGTCAGCACTGTGGGGAGCGCCTCTACGCGCACATCGAGGGCGGATACCAGTGTCTGAACTGCGGTCGGCGGTACACCGAGGAGGCCCTCGAGGAGCAGATGGCCTGAACTGACGGGACGACCTCGGTTGGAGAATTCTCGTCGGTCCTCGAGCGAGTTGATGCGCAGCCTCGCTTCCAGTACCGTTTTGCAGATCCGTTTCGGCGTTGCAGACCCGGTTCGACGCGTTTCGGTATCGGTGGGGATCCGATGCGAAACCGGACGGGAATCGGACGATTTAACCCCTGCGACGGTCTGAGACAGAGATGCGTGCGAGGGTAGCCAAGCGGTCAACGGCGGCGGACTCAAGATCCGCTCTCGTAGGAGTTCGTGGGTTCGATCCCCTCCCCTCGCACTCACCACAGTGCGCGGCAAGACGGAGCGTCTTGCCCTCGCAAACTTCTGACGCCGACATACCCTGACCGAGCAACCGCTACAGCGACTGGCTCATCGAGCGTGGCCGTCGAAAGCCGGTACCGCTCGAGGGGCCCGACGACGGCGGCTCGAGGCGTACAGTACGATCACTTTTCACCCCCGAACGACGAGGATGGGCCATGACCGAACCCGAACCGGACCCCGATCGCGCGGCCGTCGCGGCTCGAGCAGCGGGCGAGGGGGCCGCCGTCGCGGCCGACTCGTTTCGAACTGATCTCGCCGTCGAGGAGAAAAACGGCAAGACGGACGTCGTGACGCAGGTCGACCGCGACGCACAGGAGACCGTCATCGGGACCATCCGCGAGGCGTACCCGGACGATCCGATCGTCGGCGAGGAGGAAGACGCGCTGAAGGAGGTCCCCGAGACCGGACCGGCCTGGATCGTCGACCCCAACGACGGGACGAACAACTACGTCGACGGGATTCGAGCGTTCGGGACCGCCGTCGCGGCCGTCGTGGACGGTGAACCGGTCGGCGCCGCGTTCGACTGTCCCGCCCTCTCTGACACCTACCGCGTCGGCCCCGAGGGTGCGTCCCGCAACGGCGAGCCGCTGTCGGTCAGCGACTGCGCCGACCC
>NZ_JAQIVI010000316.1 GCF_028618695.1 Natrinema soli
GGCTCGGCGTCTGTCTCGGCGACCGCGACGGCGCGCTCGAGCGCGCCCGGCAGCTCCTGCGCGAGCACCGCCGGAACCTCTCGAACGGTATCGACCTCGTCACTCGAGCGGGGACGACCCAGGAGGAACACGTCCAGTGGATCCACGCGAGCGACGAGATCCGCGAGACCATCGTCGGCATCGTCGCGGGAATGGCGATGGGGAATCAGGGGATCAGCCGCTCGAAGCCGATCATCGCCTTCGCAGAAAAGAACGAAGAAGAAGTCAAGGTCTCCTCGCGGGGCACCCACTCGCTCGTCCGGCAGGGACTGGACCTCTCGGCCGTAATGGGCGAGGCCTCTCGAGCCGTCGGGGGCGACGGCGGCGGCCACGACGTCGCGGCGGGCGCGACGGTCCCGAAAGGCGAGGAGGAAACGTTCGTCGAACGCGCCGACGAGATCGTCGGCGAACAGCTCTCATAGTCGGCATCCTGCGACGGGTTCCCATTATCTCACTCCAGACTGATATTCCACCGGCGGTGGCGCGCGCTGTCGGTTGTCCGAACGATAGTGAGGACGACCGACGACGCTGCGCGAGGGATGAGCGAGGGAACGGAGTAACTGAGCGAATCGGCTGGGGAGGAAGTGGCCTCCCTTTGTTGCCAGCATCAGCAGAACGCGTGCGTATCTACGTCTCCTCGTCGTCAGGTCGATCTGTCCATCGAGGCCGGCACCGTCGGCAACAGCGGCGCGCGTGAGGTGAACGTGTACGCCGTCTTCCGCACCGCACCCTTCCCGTACTGGACGGCGCTCTTGCGAATCGGCGTGCGCTTGCCGTGGATCTGGGTTCGCCCCTCGAGGATGGCCTCGATGAGTTCGTCGCCGTCGATATCCGCCTTCGTCGGGGCCGCCGTGTCGGGCGTCACGATGACCTCGGTGAAGGCTTTGCCCACGTTGGGGAGGTAGTGAGCGTCGCTGGCACCGATCTGGGGATAGTCCCGGCGGTCGGCGAACGTTCGGGCCCGCCGGTTGCGGTAGCCCGTAAAGACCATCGAGTTGTAGGTCTCGATCGCGTCGGCGTCGTCGATGTGGCGTTTCCGGACGCCGTGGCGACTGCGCTGGAAGGGGTGGGGAACGATCGCCACCCCGCCCAGGTCGCGGACGGTCTCGACGGTGTCCATGAACGGCTGCCCCGGATCGGGGCGTTTCTCGACGCCGATCGCCAGCAGGTGGCCGTGTTGCGTCGAAACTTCGACGCCGGGGATGCCGATCAGTCCGTACTCGGGCGCGAGGTCGGCGGCGCGCCGCGATTCGTCGATCTCGTCGTGATCGGTGATGACCACCCCGTCGAGTCCGATATCCGCGGCGTGCTCGAGGATGAGCTCGATCGGTTCGTGCCCGTCGTAGGAGGCGTCGGAGTGGACGTGAAAGTCGATCGCGAACGGAATCTGCGTGGTCATAGAGGGGTTCAGGGTCGGGGGTAGCGGAGTCGCTACCACCAATAGCTTGTTGTCGCGCTTAAAGACTCTGCTACCGGTCGCATCCGGATCGCAGTTCGACGGTCGACACCGCTAAGAACGCATTATACTGGTGTTGCGGCCGGTAAGCGTGTAATACTTCGAGAGACCCGTCCGCAGGTCGTCTCAAGAGACGAACGGTAACTGACCTGATAAACCGATACGTTGGTATACGCTCTCATCCTGTCACGTCACAGGGAGAACATGTACAGTTACGTGACGTTCGCGGTTCTGTTATCGGCGATCGTCGGCATAAGCGTCGCCGTCTGGTTGCTCGTCCGGAACGAGTCGAGTCGACCGGCCTTCGCGTTCGGCCTGTTCATGCTCACGATGGCAGTCTGGTCGGCTACCCACGTCGGAGCTCTCATGTCAGAAACGGTGCGATGGCAACTGCGGTTCACCCAACTCTCGTACGTGAGCGTGGTCTTCGCGCCGGTCACCTGGCTCGTATTCTCTCTTCGATACACCGACCGAAGCGGATGGGGTTCCGGGCGACGCATCGCGTTGCTCTCAGTCGTTCCCGTACTAACGCTCGGATTCGTCTTCACCGCACGGCATCACTCGCTGTTTTACAGTTCGATTTCGCTCGCCGAGGTCGGCGGCCGGCCGTTCCTCGAGACCGAGCCCGGCCCGTGGCACGTCGTCAACGTCGCCTACTCGTATACGCTGTTACTGATCGGGACGGCGCTGCTGGTCAATGCGGCGCTCACGAACAACCGGCTCTACAGACGCCAATCCGCCGTCCTTCTGACGTGTACGCTCACACCGTGGCTCGTTAACGGTGCCTACCACATCGGTGTCAGGCCGATCCCCGAAATCGATCCGACGCCGCTCGCGTTCACGCTCGTCGGGATCCCGCTTGCGGCCCTCGTCTTGCGGACGGACCTGACGACGTTCGTGCCGATCGCACACGAGCGCGTGTTCCGAACGCTCGACGATCCCGTTCTCGTGATCAGCCCGAACGATCGGATCCTCGAGGCCAACGCCAGCGCACAATCGGTCCTCGGCGCGGATCGGCCGCTCGAGGGAGTGGCTGCCGAAGCCGTCCTTCCCGCTGAACTCTCCGACGGTGAAACGTTTCACCTCCCCCTCGAGGCCACCGTTTCGTGCTCGATTCCGGTCGACGGCGAGACGCGGCGGTTCCTCGCGCAGTGTCGAGCCATCGATCCGGAGCGAGCGGCCGGCTCTCGAGGGGCTATCGTCTCGCTGACCGATGTCACCGTGCACCTGAACCAGCGGGACGCACTTGCGACCAAGAACGACGCGCTCGAGACGCAGACGGCGAAACTGGAGCTGAAAAACGAACAGCTCGAACGGCTCGCGAGCGTCGTCTCCCACGATCTCGCGACCCCGCTGACCACCGGCGAGAGCCTGTTGCAACTCGTTCGCGCGGACCTCGAGGGGGCAAATCCGGAACTCGAACAGTTGCTCGACGAGCTCGAAACGGTCCACGACCGCCTCCGGGAGTTCTCGGCGGCGCTCCCCGAACTCGCCAGGGAGAGCACCGACGTCGAATCGCCCATCGAGTGCGACCTCGAGACCGTCGCCGAGGCCGCGTGGAACGTCGTGGACACCCACGATCTCACCCTCGTCGTCGAATCGACGCGCACGGTGAGAGCCGATCCGCGTCGGCTCCAGCAGGCGTTCGAGAACCTGTTTCAGAACTGTGTGGAGCACGGCTCCGCGAGCAGTCAGCGCGGAGAATCCGCAACGGGGAACGGCGTGACGACGGTCCGCGTCGGGACGCTCGAGGCGGACGATCCTCCCCGGGCGACCGCGAGACCGGACACCGCGAGCCCGCTGCCCGACCGAGTCGGCTTCTACGTCGAAGACGACGGACCGGGGATTCCGTTCGAGCGTCGGGAGTACGTCCTCCGTTTCGGCGTCAGTACCGGCTCCGGTTCCGGATACGGACTCGCGATCGTCCGCACGATCGTCGAAGCCCACGGCTGGTCGCTCGCCGTCGTCGATTCATCACAGGGTGGCGCGCGGTTCGAGGTGCTCGATGTCGAGTGAGCGATCCGACGCTGTTCGAGGAACTGCTCGTCGGCCCTCCACAAAACGGAGACTCGCATGACCGTGTATCACACAAGCGGCGAGGCGTCGTCTGTTCTAGTACCACTGAACCGATGTACAGACTGATCGCAACGCGATCGCGCGATCAGGTCTGCAAGCATTCAGTGGCGACTAGAGTACTCGATCGTCGTTCAAATTGATAGACACCGTCGCGCGATGAGCTGGTACCGGTCAGCTGTGGTTCTCGTTCGCAGTGAGACGTGACGAGACTGACAGAGCAGAGCGATAACGGACGAGACGGCGTCGCTTCAGCCGGAGAATCGACGGCGTAGCGGCAGCCCGTTGCGTTCGGTCCGCGGCTACGCCCGCTCGAGCGATTCGATATAGCGATATAAGATATATCTCCGTGAGATCGGGCTGACGCGAGGATCGGTGCAACACAGCTCGAAACGCATCTGAGCAGCCGATCGACGCGTGATTCGTAACCGAATCCCAGTCGCAATCGGGCGTACCGACCGGTGGGGAGTCTGCCCAACGAGAATCAGTGACCGAGCTCCAGAACTGCCCGTTACACGGAACGAGCGCCGTCCGTTGAGTGCCGATTTCACGCTGAACCAGTTCGTCGTTTGCGGCAGAGAGCGATCGGTCACTGCCTCCTCCCGACGGGAGCATTCACGGGAGTCGGATTCTCGACCGGTCGCATGGGTCGGGTTCGAAAGCGACGGTCTCAGCGCTGATCGACTCGAGAGGGTGGCCTGTGGGCAGCCATGCGGACCCGTACGAGCAGTCAAAAACGGGGGTAATCGGTCTCGGTCGGCACTATCGCAGGGTCGACCGAGAGTCCGCACGCCCCGTCATCGTGCATACGCGTTCGACGCGAGACACATTCTGCGGTGCGCGTTGAGGTGGCGCGATCCCGCCGGCGATAGCAGGATCCGCGTCGAGAGGCGCCTATCACACGTTCCGACCGCTAGCGATCGACGACACTCGAGATTAACACGGCCACCAGTTCGCCTCGTGTGGACAGCGAAGCACGGACGGATCGTCTCCGAGTCGTCGACTCGGATCGAGGGTGAAACGGAGTACAGTCCGGTTTGGTCGATGGAGCGCCGATGAACGATCACGGAGTGACGAGAACGCGGCTGGCTACGGTAACCGGTGAATCTCTTCACATCGACCGCGATGGGAACGAGTTCAGCGTCGGGAGGACGGCTTCTTCGCGCAGTTCTGCACTGACAGTTAAAAGGTGAACGCCATAGTGCTATATCGAATAGGGAGGGGCTCTCAAACGGCGGCCCACAGTGGCGGACGAGGGGAACGTCGAAACTCCGGTGGGCTTATTATGTTTTAGGCCAGCCTAAATGATGACGCGTCCGTCTGCGATACCGCGGATACGAACCGTCCGGCGGCGACTGCTCGGCCATCGAGCGCACCGGTTCGTAAACAGAGATCCGCAGTCCCGCGACGGACCAGTGGAGGAACCATGGTCGGAACGACACTCAGAGAGATTCGCCAGCACATCGAACGACTGGCCAGCGACGACGGAGCGTACTACGTCGTCTGCGCCCGCTCCGGCGAACGGCCCGTCCCGGTCGCCGGCCAGCGGTTCGCGACCCGCCCGGACGCG
>NZ_JAQIVI010000317.1 GCF_028618695.1 Natrinema soli
ATCGAACCAGCCGTCGCGTTTCCCGTTCCGTGCGTGCGTCGATGTCGAAGCGGCCCTCGAACGCGAAGGCCGGCTGACGGCGCGGTTCGATGACGGCGTCCGGCCCTTCTACGAGCGCCTCGGGTTTTCGATCGAGCCGATCGACGAGCAGCGCCACTCCGGTGTCGTCGTCGCGACCGACCGCGTCTGACCGCGGTCCGCGCCGAGACGTCCGGCCCCGATTTGCGCCGCGACCCGTCTCCTGCCGGCGGAGTTTTATCCGAGAGAACGTGGTAGCCACCCCCGCATGGCGCTCCAACGGATGCTCAGCGGCGATCCATCGAAGAGTTCGAAGGTCTATCTAGCGATCGGTGCACTCTCGCTCGCGAAAGCGATCGCGGTCCGGAAGGATCGGGAGCGGTTCCGGCGCGAGCTACTCGACGCCGGCCTGTTCCTCGGCGTCGGGTTCGTACTGCACCGGTTCAGCCGGATGAAAGCGCAGAAACGACAGGAGCTCGAGTCCCAACTCCCGAACTGGGCGGCCGACGTGATGAACTCCGAATCCGCCTCGAGAGGGGTCCAGTCCCTCGCAAAGCAGCGACTCGCTGGCGGATCGGAGCCGGAACCGGAACCGACGCTCCGGGATCGCGCCCGCGGCGTGATCTCGAGTCTGTAGCGACCCGATCCGTCGCTCCTCCTCTCACAGTCAGTCGGTATTCGTGTCAGTCGTAGTCGCGGGTTCGGCGGACAGCGGCTCGAGTGCCGCCGAAAAGTGACGAAGCTCCGGAACTGCGGGGTTGGAGACGATCTCGAGTCCGGAAACGTCGCCGCGCTTCTCGAGGACGGCTGCGGCCGTCTCGACGACGTGATCGAAGTGCTCCCGGTGGTAGGTCCGGCGCGGGACCGCGAGCCGAACCAGTTCCGGCCGGTCGGTCTCGGGAAACGCGAAGCTCCCGAGTTCGACCCCTCGAACCCCGCCTTCTCGATACAGTTCACAGACCAGCGCTTGCCCCGGAAACTCGTCGGCCGGGATCTCCGGAAACGTCGCTCCCGCGTCGATGTAGACCGCGTGCCCGCTGGTCGGGGTGTACACCGGAAGCCCGATCTCCTCGAGCATCGCGCCGAACTTGCGAACCTGTCCGACCCGATCTTCGACGTACGATTCCTCGACGGCCTCGCGCAGGCCGACGGCCATCGCGGCGACGTCCCGGCCGGCCATCCCGCCGTACGTCGGGAACCCTTCGTAGAGGATCGCGCGCTGTTTGCACCGCTCGAAGAGGGTCTCGTCGTCGGTCGCGACGAAGCCGCCGACGTTCACCAACCCGTCTTTCTTCCCGCTCATGACGAGCGCGTCGGCGTGCCCGAGTTGCTCGCGAGCTACCTCGGCCACCGTCGCGTCGGCGAACTCGTCCTCGCGCCGGGTCACGAAGTAGGCGTTCTCCGCGAATCGGCAGGCGTCGATCACGAACGTCGCATCGATCTCGTCGGCGAACGCCCGAACGCGACGGGTGTTTGCGACGCTGACCGGCTGGCCCGCCGCCGAGTTGTTCGTGATCGTCAGGATCACCAGCGGGACGCGCTCCGGACCGACCTCGTCGACGACCGCTCGCGCTCGCTCGAGCGAGAAGTTACCCTTGAACGGCTCGTTCGCCTCCGGATCGTGAGCGCCCGACACGGGGCAGTCGACCGGATCGGCACCCTGGTTCGAGACGTGCGCTCGCGTCGTGTCGAAGTGGGTGTTGTTGAGCGCGACGTCGCCCTCGGAGAGGAGGGTGCCGTAGAGAACGTTTTCCGCGCCGCGGCCCTGATGGGTCGGCACCACGCGCTCGAATCCCATCACGTCCGCGACCGCGGACTCGAGGCGATCGAAGCTCGCCGACCCGGCGTACGCTTCGTCGCCTCGGAGGAGCGCGGCCCACTGATCGTCGCTCATCGCGCCAGTCCCGCTGTCGGTCAGCAAATCGACGAAAACATCGTCGGCGGAGAGGTTGAACGCGTTGTACCCGGCTTCCTCGAGAGCCTGTGCTCGCTGTTCTCTCGAGGGGAGGCGGATCCGCTCGACTACTTTCGACTTGTAGGCGACCATAGTCGTTCGACACCGCCGCGCGTGTTCAGTCTAGTTGGAGTATTGTGACCGTCGACGGCTCGAGACGGTCCCTTCCGGACGGATCGGCGCATCGATGGACGGAACCGGCGGGACCACTGCGGGCGGGATCGATGGCAGCGGAATTTTCGTGGACGTGACCCATGACGACGGGACCATCGCTGGCAGGAGCGACGGCGGCGAAACCATCGCTGGCAGGAGCGATAACGGCGGGATGGCCGGGGCCCGTCCCCTCTATCGGAGGCTCACTGATCGTCGATCCCGGCGCTGTCGAAGGTGTCGTCGGCGATCCGTGTCGGCGACGGATCGGGACCGACGAGTTGCAGGTCGTCGGTTCCACCGCTGCGGACGGTGAGCGTGCCCGACGAGGCGACAGCGGTATCGACCGAGTCGGCGTTCGTGGACGCGATCGTTTCGACACCCTCGTCGGAGCCGGTCGCCCGAACGGGAGTCGAGTCAGTTCCGGTGAGCGCGCCGAGTTCGGCCGCCGTCGCGTCGACCACGGCACCGTCGTCCCGCACGATCACGTCCGAGTCGCCGATGAATTCGAACTCGGGGTCCGCCCGCGTCGCGGACGCATCGTCGTCCTCGTTGGTTCGATCCGTCTCGCCGGGATCGGTCTCCTGCGCGTTCGAATCCGCCGTTTCGACGTCCTCGAGATCGGCGAACAGTTCGGTCGCCGTCGTATCGACGACGTCGTCGGACTGCGTCCCGTGCTTCCCGCCGCTCTCGACGAGTTCGGCCGGCGTCTCCGCGTCGTGTGCCTCGAGGATCGCGTCCGGGTCGGGATCGATCTCCTCGAAGACCTCCGTCGCTGTCGAATCGGTGCTCATGGTTCACGCTTCACCCTTCCCCCCTTCGTTACGATGGCATTACCGCTGTATTACCGACCGTATACTCTCGAATCAGTGACGTTCGCAGGTGACTATCGATCGGGTTCGGTCGGAGTACCAGAAGAACAGCGGTGCTCTCGGAACGAGGGGACGAAAGCGATCGAGCGGATTAAAACAGGTTTTGCGTCAGCTCGAGGGTCTCCTCGCGGTCGTCCCAGTCGACGAACAGGGCGACGCTGGTCGCGCTGGTGATGATATCGTTGAGGTGGATCCGTGCCTCGGAGAGGGGATTGACGATCTCGCTGATGATTCCCGGCTGGTTCGGGAGTTCGCCGCCGGTCACTCGGATGACGGCGACCGGCGAGTCGACGGTGACGCTCGAGAGTTCGTCGCTGGCGATGACCTCCCGGTGGAGGATGTTCTCGGCGCGTTCGGCCTCCTCCTCGTCGATGTAGAAGGTGATCGTATCCATCCCGCTCGCGACGGCGTCGATGTTGACGTCGCTCTCGTCCAGGGCGGCCGAGAGGTGATGGAAGACGCCGGGCTGGTTCCGAATTGCGCGGCCGGCAACGGTCAGGCAGGCCAGCGGGCGCTCGCGCAGGTCGACCAAGTTTCTGAACTCGCCTTCGATGCTCGTCCCGCCCGACAGGAGGTCGCCGTGCTGGTAGTGGACGACGCGCACGTCGAGGGTCCCGTCCTTGTAGGAAAGCGCGGAGGGAGCGACGACTTCGGCCCCGCGAAACGAGAGGTTCCGGAGTTCGTCGACCGAGATCTCGCCGACGTTGCGAGCCCCTTCGACGACGTGGGGGTCGCCCGTCATGACGCCCTCGACGTCCGTGACGATGACGACCTCGTCGGCGTCCATGTACTTGCCCATCATGACCGCCGAGGTGTCGCTGCCGCCCCGGCCGAGCGTCGTGATCGAGCCGTCGGGGCCCTCGGCGAGGAAGCCGGTGAGGACCGGTACCGTTTCGTCGAGCGTCGACGCGAGCTCCTGGCCGCGCCGCTGGGTCTCCTCGACGTTGACCTCACCGTACTCGTCGGTGATGACGGGCCACTCGTCGCTTCCGGGCTCGAGGAAGACCGAGTCGATACCCCGGGCCGACAGCGCGGCCTTGAGCATCCGAACCGACGTCCGCTCGCCCATGCTGACGATCTGGGCGCGGTCGGCTTCGTCGGTTTCGAACGTGATCTCGTCGAGCAGTTCGTCGGTGGTCGATCCCATCGCACTGGCGACGACGGCGATCTCGTGGCCGTCCTCGACGGCCGCAGCGATCGAGTCCGCGGCGCGATTGATCCGGTCACCGCTGCCGAGACTCGTCCCGCCGAACTTCGCTACAACGCGCATCCTGCCACCTCACGAGAGAACCGCTTTGCGATACTGTGACTCATACTCGATCCGTTACCAGAGCGGGCAGATAACTGTGTCCCATCGATCTCACTTTTACCGTTCCCTGAGCCGGGGCTGATTCGACTCGGGTCGATGACGGAAATTGACACCCGTTGGACCAGCCAGCGGACTCACTCGCGACTGGGATTTATTGTCGTGCGCGGCATTACCACACGATAATGAACGTACGGGATGCACTCGAGGCGGACGCGGACGCGCTCGCGTCGATCGCGGACTCCCCCACGGACGTGATGCGGAATCTCGTCCACGACCGCACGGTGCGCGTCGCCGAGGATGGGAGTCACGATCCGAACGCCGACGTCTCGGGTTCGCAGTACGACGGCTCCGATCCGGAGGATCTGCTCGGGTTCATCAGCTTCGACGCGCGCGAGGACACCGTTCACGTCACGCAACTCGACGGCACGAGCGAGGCCTGCGAGCGGTTGCTAGCCGAGCCGGTGCGCTTCGCCGAGCGCGAGTCGATGGCCGTCGAAGTGCTCGCCGCGCAGGATGCGAGCCTGATCGAGAACGCCGCCGAAGCGCTCGGCTTCGAACGACGCGGTCGCGGCCCCCGCTTCGACGGATCGTCAACGGTACGGTTTCGACTCGAGCCCTGACCGTCGGCGAACGAACCGCGCTGTGGCCCGCGCCTCGAGTGCTAACCGGCAGCCGTCGACTCGACGCCGATACCACTTGCTTCCGCCGAGTCACTCGTGGTGTACAGGTGATCTCTGTATCGTTAAGACTGGTCAATCGGCCTGCGGTGGCGCGCGACCGCCCGAACGGCGCGAGGCGCGAACACAATGAGCGCCTCGGAAAGCGAGCGGTGACCACAGGGAACCGTGAGCACAGTGAGGGTGGTCGTCGATGCCGTGCGAGGGATGAGTGAGCGAGTAGAACGAGCGAACGAATCGACTGGGGAGGGCGTGGCGATTCCGTATTGCCACGGTAGCAGGACACTTCCTTCACTGCATTCTCATCTGAACCCACCGTTCCATTCACACAATCTATTGACTAGGAGACCTGAACGAGAACAGCGGAGAACCTGAGGGAAGGATCTCCGACATGGCCGAAATCGAGGCGCTATTCGGGACGAAGAGACGCGATACCGGAACTCTCAACTGAACTTCTGTACCGTCACGTCGAGCGTATCCAGATCGACGATCGGCGCGAAGCCGGCGTCGGGGTCGATGTTGACGCTCTTCTGGAAGTCGGTCTGGGCCTGCCAGCAGCCGGAGTTGATCGCGAGCACGTTGTGATACTTCCCGAAGCCGAGTTTGTGAACGTGACCGGTGTGGAAGATGTCGGGGACGTCCTCCATGATGAGATAGTCCTTTTCTTCGGGCGCGAGTCGCGTGTGGCCGCCGAACTGCGGGGCGACGTGGCGTTTCTTGAGGAGGTGGTACATCGCCTTGTGCGGGTCGTCGTAGCTGGCCTTGTCCTCGGGCAGTTCCGCGATCACCTCGTCCAGCGAGACGCCGTGGTACATGAGTACGGACACCCCCTCGAGGGTCACCGTCGACGGGTTGCTCACGATCTGCGGGTCGTGGGCGGACATGATCTCCCGGAGTTTCTCGTCGAACCCGGGCTGGGGCTCCGCGAGCCGGACCGCGTCGTGGTTGCCGGGGATCATGACGATCTCGATGTCGCCGGGCACCTTCTTGAGGTGCTCGCTGAACGCCTCGTACTGCTCGTAGATGTCGACGATGTCGAGTTCCTCGTCTTGATCCGGGTAGACGCCGACCCCCTCGACCATGTCGCCCGCGAGAAGCATGTACTCGACGTGCTGGGCCTCCTCGGTGTGGAGCCAGTCGGCGAAGGCGTTCCACGCGTCGGCCATGAACTCCTGACTGCCGACGTGGACGTCGCTGATCAAGGCCGCCTGGACGTGGCGATCCGCCGTCGAGGGCTCGTACGTGCGGGGCACGTCCGGGAAGTACATCGAGTCGACGAACGCGATCCCCGAATCGTCCGCCAGCGTTCCCTCCATCGCCAACACCTCGTCGCAGAGTAGTTCGTCGACGAGATCGACGTACTCGCGATCCTTCATCACCAGCCACGGGAAGGTCCCGGTCGCGTCCTCGAGTTCGATCAGCCAGTGGCCGCTGGCGGTCGATCGGATGTCGTTGACCAGGCCGACCATCGCGGCGTCGCTCCCGCCCGGCATTCCCTGAATGGCCGTCGCCGGGCGGTGGTTTACTCGACCTCGTAATTTCGATCCGAGCCGCTCGAGTCGGTCCCGAAAGACGGAGACGAAATCGCTGTATTCGCCGGTCCCCGTGCTCTCACCCGTCATATCCCCGGTGATCTCGAGCGAACGGATCGCGGGATCGGCGAGACGGTTCGCCGGAGAAGACCCCCCCGTTTCAACTGGAGATCGGTCGGGTGAATCACCCCCCGTGGCACGTTCGGTTCCAGTTGAAACGGAGGGGGGCGAATCGGTGGACGACGGATCGGTTCGAGTGGCGTCGCCCCCCGCCGTTTCGCTACCGACACTTGTGGTACCCGATTCGACGGAATCGCCAGTGTCGGAGCCGTTGGTTCGAGTCGAACCGGTGGTGTCGGTCCGCGAGAGGACCGTCTCTACGTGATCGGCTCGGACGACGAGCGCATCGTCCGGGACGTTCTCGAGGACGCGCTCGAGTGCGGCGTTCGGATCCTCCGCCGCCGCGAGCCGCGTCACCGCCTCGCGTTCGGCGTTGTACCCGCGGCTCGTGAGTTCGCTAACGAGTCGGGCGGCGGCCTCGAGTGGCACATACCCCGCATTCGCGAGGGACGGCAAAAGGATAGCGAATCCCCGATTCCCCGCGTCGGTTTTCGATCGGTGCGAAACGGTACGGGGCCGGTGTCGCTCCCGTCAACTCACGAACTCCGGCCGTTCCAGTCGGTTCCCGGAATCGGCAGCTCCCAGCGTCCGTACGTGAAAGCGGTCCTAAACTTGCCGGAAGGTTGATACCGGGTTCGGAGAAACCGGTCGCCAATGGACGGTCCCGACGCCGACGACAGGAACCGCGATCGGCCCAGCCGTCGCGATCCGCCCTCGGGACCAGAGACGGGGCCGCCGTCCGACCCCGGCGACCGAGAGCGGACGGCCGGGTCGCGGTCTCGAGCGGCGGGTGACGACGCGGTGACGATCGAAGACGACGGCGTCGTCCGCTGGCTCCTCGAGACCGACGATCGAACGGGTACCGGGGTTCGGGACGTCGTGACGATCGTCGCGATCATCGCGGTCGTCGGCGTTCTCCTGTTCGGAATTACTGGAACCTGGCCGCCGATGGTCGCCGTCGAGAGCGGCAGTATGGAACCCGCCTTCGAACGAGGGGACCTCGTCTTCATCGCCGACGACGGACGGTTCGCCGGCGAGAGTGCCGTCGCGGGAACGGGCATCGTCACCTCTCAGAGCGCTCGAGAGACCGGATACGAACGGCTCGGGAGACCGGGCGACGTCGTTATCTTCGTTCCGAACGGCGATTCGACGAAGACGCCGACGATCCATCGCGCCCAGTTTCGGGTGGAAAACGGAGAACGATGGGTTGAGACGAAAGCCGATCCCGCGTTTCTGAACGGCGCGACCTGCAACGATATCGCGTCGTGTCCGGCTCCACACGACGGGTTCATCACGAAAGGCGACGCCAACCCGGCCTACGACCAGTTGCCGCGATCGGGTGCGAATACGACCGTCGTCAGCGCCGAATGGGTCACCGGCAAAGCGATGGTTCGGGTTCCGTGGGTCGGACAAATTCGACTGACGATCGATTCGATACGCTCGATCGTCGGCAGCGGCCCGATGGTCGTCGCCGCCGTTGGAACCGCGCTCGCACTCGTCTGGTACGGGGCGATCGCCGGAGAACGTCATCCGTAGATCGGATTGAGCCGGTGGATGGAGCCGGTGGGTCGATCAGGGGTCGACGAAGCGATGTGGAATCCAGTAGTCATTGAATCGACGAGGTGACATCGATAGGACTCGATGAGTAACGCGAACAGAAAGTTAATTTCCGGGCCCGGTGAAACGGGTGACGATGAGCGGCCCTAGCTCCGGGAAGCCACCTGGCGATTCCGGCGACGACGACCGTGATCGGTCGGCCTCGAGCGCCGACAGTTCCCAGACGCCATCACGGGAACCGTCACAGCCCGCTGCCGATTCCGACGCCGTTACCATCGAGGACGACGGCTACGTCCGCTGGTTCCTCAAAACGAACGACGAGAATGTCGTGATCGCACGGGATATCCTGAGCAGCGTCGCTATCGTCGGCGTCGTCGCCCTCCTCCTGTTCGGAGTCAGCGGTATCTGGCCGCCGCTCGTCGCCGTCGAGAGCGGCAGTATGCAGCCGAACATGCAGAAGGGAGACCTGATCTTCGTCGTCGAGGAAGATCGGTTCAGCGGCGACGCTTCCATCGAGGGAACCGGCGTCGTTACCCGCCGGAGCGCCCAGGAAACCGGCTACGACAAGTTCGGCAACCCCGGAGACGTCATCGTCTTTCGGCCCGACGGCAGTCAGGCCGAGACGCCGGTGATACATCGGGCCCACTTCTGGGTCGACGACGGCGAACGCTGGGTCGAATCGAAAGCCAGCGAGGAAATCGTCGGCGACGCGACCTGCGAGGAAGTCCCCAACTGTCCCGCGCCGTACGCAGGCTTCGTCACCAAGGGCGATCACAACGACGGATACGACCAGATCGGCGGCGGTGCGAATTCCGGCATCGTCAAACCCGAGTGGATCACCGGCAAGGCGCAGTACCGGATCCCGTGGCTCGGGTGGGTTCGACTGACCTTCGACAACCTCCTCGGTGGCATGCTCGTCCCCGCGTCGCCCCCGAGCCCGTCGCTGCACGGACAGCCGTCACCGGCGGCGACACCGTCCGGCAGCCCCGA
>NZ_JAQIVI010000318.1 GCF_028618695.1 Natrinema soli
GGGAGTGGCCGACGCGGAGCGACCTTCGGCTGTCGGACGCCCAGCGCGAACTCGTCCGGCGGGTTCACGGGACCGGAACGCCCGTCGTCGGCGTGCTCGTGACCGGCCGACCGCTGATCGTCGACTGGATGGCCGAGCACGTCCCGGCGATCCTCGTGGCGTACTTTCCGGGAACGGAGGGCGGTGTCGCCGTCTCCGAGACGCTGTTTGGCGAGAACGACCCGAGCGGCCGGCTCCCGATTACGATGCCGAAATCTCACGGTGATCTCCCGCAACACCACGACGCGCTCGCTCATCCGACGCCGATCGGCGACCACGAGCATCCCGACTCCTACGAGCCGCTGTACCCGTTCGGCCACGGACTGAGTTACACCGAGTTCGATGTCGACGAGATGGCGGTCGCGGACGGACCGGCGACGGCATCCGACGACGACGGACCGGCGGCGACTGTCAGCGTCACGCTCTCGAACGTCGGGGATCGCTCCGGCACGGAGACCGTGCAAGTGTACGCGACGCAGATGCACGCCTCGCGCGTCAGACCCGAACGCGCACTGGTCGGATTCGAACGGGTCGAACTGGACGCCGGCGAGTCGGCGATGGTCGACATCGAGGTCACCGCCTCCGCGCTCGGCTACTACGACCCCGATCGGGGACACGTCCTCGACGCGGGCGAGTACCGGTTCCACGTCGCCGATCGGACCGAGCTGACAACCGTTAGCGGCGTCGACTGACGAACGCCTCGGCGACCGTGCTCAGCGCCGTGCAGCACTCGAGCATGTTCCGACACAGATCACCGATCTACGACTGGAAGTGATCCTCGAACTAGACCGCCGGCTCGACGGGATCAGATTTGCAGTTTCCGCGAACGGGATCGACTCGCGTTTCTCGGGAAAAGCCATTCGTTATGCGATACCGAACAAAGTGGGGAAAACTCACAAATACACGCGGAAGAGTTACGGCCATATGTTTGTAACCAAAAACGTACTGCTGAAAGCCCCAATGGAATGAGCGCCTGTCGGGAACTACGGGCGATCTATACGGGGATGTAAACGAGACTGGGAGAGACTGCCGGTGAACGGTCCTGACGGACAATATTCATCAATCACGAACAAACCACCCAGCGTTTCGGGGCCTCGGGTGTGGGAACGTAACAGAAACAGCCGACTGGAACGCATGTGGATTCAGTTGGCGCAAGTAATTAGTAAACGCTCCTCGGACATCGTGAACGGACGTTCCTCATTGATGAACTGGTGATCCACCCTGGAAGCGATCACTTCCCCGGCAGGAAGCGAGGAGTGGCCGGCACTGCTCACGTTTATTAGCGCTCCGGTGCACGACACGAACGTGACACCGACGATCACGAAAATCGAAAGCCGAGAGTTCGAGTATCCCCTCCAGGACGTGGGGACCGACGAGCACGGGTTCAACCTCGTCTACGAGCCCGGTGAGACGACGATACGGAAGCTCTTCGGGATCAAAATTCACACGGACGAGGGAATCACCGGCGAGTACGTCGGCGGGAACTCGCCCGCGGCCGCCCAGTACAACATCATCGCGAAGTACCTCATCGGCAAGGACCCGCTGCAGCGGGAGAAACACTGGTCGGAAGTAAAACGCGCGCTACGGAAGTACGATCGGATGGGGATCGGCCCGATCGACATCGCGCTGTGGGACTTCGCTGGCACGTACTACGACGCGCCCATTCACGAGCTGCTTGGCACCTATCGCGAGCGCATCCCCGCCTACGCGTCGACGTACCACGGCGACAACGCGGGCGGGCTCGACTCGCCCGAAGCGTTCGCCGACTTCGCCGAGGACTGTCGCAACCGTGGCTTCGGCGGATTCAAGATCCACGGCTGGGGCGGCGGCGACGACGCTCGCGACCTGACTCGAGAGATCGAGGCCGTTCGCGCGGTCGGCGACGCCGTCGGCGACGACATGGACCTCATGCACGACCCCGCTTGCGAACTGGAGACCTTCGCCGACGCGCTCGAGCTCGGGCGCGCCCTCGACGAGGAGGGCTTCTTCTGGTACGAAGACCCGTTCCGCGACGGCGGTATCTCCCAGCACGCCCACCGAAAGCTCGCCCGGAAACTCGAGACGCCGATTCTCCAGACCGAACACGTCCGGGGACTCGAGAGCAAGTCCGACTTCGCCGCTAACGACGCGACGGACTTCCTGCGGGCCGATCCGGAGTACGACGCCGGGATCACCGGCGCGATCAAGGTGGCGCGGATGGCCGAGGCGTTCGGGCTCGATGTGGAGTTTCACGCGCCCGGACCGGCCCAACGGCACTGTATCGCCGCCTGCCGGAACTCGAACTACTACGAACTGGCGCTGGTCCACCCCGACTGCCAGAACACCCAGCCGCCGGTCTATCAGGGCGGCTACTCCGATCTGATGGACGCGGTCGACGACGATGGCACCGTCCCGGTTCCCGACGGGCCGGGACTCGGCGTCGAGTACGACTGGGAGTACATCGAGGCGCACACGACCGGCAGCGTCCACGTCTACGAATAGTCGATCGAACCGTCCCGGTCGGCTCGAGGCCTCGACTTCTGAAACGCCGCTTTCCGGTTCGCTAGGCCCTGCCGGTGGCCGATGCGGATGTCGGACGAAGCAGCTTGCTCGACCGCGCCGACAGGAAAATGCACGGTTTTTTATGGGCATACGCACATTCCCGAAACGGACACATGGCAGCCACTGCCCCACTGTTAGCCTTTGGTATCGGAATCGTCTCCGTGATTCTGCTTCTCGTCGTCTGGGACGTTCCGACGTTTATCGGGTTGATCATTTCGGCGTTGCTCGTCGGGACGACCAACGCGTTCTTTTTAGACGGCGTCGCCTTCGGCAGCATTCCCGAAGGCGTCGCGGCGGCCTTCGGCGAGAACATGGCTGGCGTCGGTATTCCGATCCTGATGGCGGCGGTGATCGGAAAGTCGATGACGGACTCCGGTGCGGCGAATCGCATCGTTCGGTCCTTCCAGTCGTTCGTCAGCGACGGCAACGCCGATCTCTCCCTGTGGGTCAGTAGCTCGATCCTCTCGATTCCGGTGTTCTTCGACAACGTCTTCTACCTGATGGCGCCGCTGGCCCGCGCCATGCGCGCTCGAATCGGGAAGAACTACGCGCTGTACATCGTCGTCGTCGGCGGCGGCGGCGTCGCGATGCACGCGTTCGTGCCTCCGACGCCGGGACCGCTCGCGGTCGCGCAAGAACTCGATCCCGATCGAGCCATCCTCGGTACGACTATCGTCGTCGGGCTGGCGGTCGCCCTCCCCGCGGCGCTCATCAGCGGCGTCCTCTTCGGTCGGTTCATCAATCAGTACATCGACATCCCGCTCCGAGACACCATGGGGACGACAGTCGAAGACCTCGAGGAACAGGCCTCGAAGCCGGTCTCGAACCTGCCGTCGTTCGCCGAGTCGGTGCTCCCCGTCGTCGTCGCCGTCGCCTTCATCGCCGCCAGTACGGCCGTCAACACGTTCAGCGATACGTACCCCGTCCTCGAGTCCGTTCAGCCGGCGACCGACTACGTCGGGAACGTCAACTTCTCGCTGACCTTCGCCGCGGTCATCGCCTCGCTCACCTACCTCAGGATGGACGACTTCCCCCGCTCGGTGTGGGAAGACGAGATCACCGACGCGTTACGCAACGGCGGAAACATCGCCGCGATCACCGCGGCCGGCGGCGCGTTCGGGGCGATGCTCGCCCAGGCGGGTATCGGCGAACTCGTCGCGTCGACGCTCGACGGCCTCGGAATCGGCCTGCTGATTACGGCGTGGCTCATCGCCGCGATTATCCGCGTCGCACAGGGCTCGGTCACCGTCGCCATGCTGACTACGGGCGGGATCATGGCCCCGCAGGTCCCCGAACTCGCCGTCCACCCGGCCTATCTCGTGATGGCGATCGGCTCCGGTGCCGTCATCTGCTCGTGGTTCAACGACTCCGGCTTCTGGATCGTCAAGGAGATCGGCGGACTCACAAAGGCGGAAACGCTGAAGACGTGGACCGCACTCACCGTCGTGCTCTCGATCTCGAGTCTCGTCGTGTTGCTCATCTACTCGACGCTCTTCCCGCTCGTCTAATGACGACCCAGTGCGACTGAGTCGGCCGTCCGCACGGCCGATTCGGGCCTCGAGATGGCTCGGAGCGATTCTTTCGGTTATCTCGAACCGGTACCAAACGGAATATTTAATCTGGTTCCTCGCAACGATCGTGTATGAAGAACGGACTCGTCATCGTCGAGGACACGGATCGCCACGCGACGCTCCTCCGAGAAGCGGCACAGTACGCAGGCGGCGGGGACGCGAAACTGACCGTCTTGGCCTTTGCCACCGCCGAAGAGATCGGTCCCGGCGTTCGAAAAATCGAATCGATCGGCGAGATCGAGGGCGTCTCGGAAGACGACGGCGAAGACGCCATTATCGAGGCGGCGGCGGCCGAACTCGAGACCTTCGTCCGGGAGACGCTCGGCGAGACCGATATCGACTACAGCGTCGGCGTCGACGTTCTCTCGGAGGGGTACGGGATGGCGACGCTCAACGCCGCCGAAGCGTACGACTGCGATCACGTCTTCATCGCCGGTCGCAGGCGCTCGCCGGCCGGCAAGGCAATCTTCGGCAACTGGGTCCAGCGGGTGCTGCTCAACTTCGATGGCCTCGTGACGGTCTCGCTCGACGAAGCGGGCGGGACGCCGGGAGCCGATTCGTAGCGCGGATACCGAACGCTGGCATTGCCATCGTCACACACAGTCATCGGTCATTTTTTATCAGATCGAGATATAGAGAGGAGCATGATCGATTGGCTCGACAGGTACGAGGAACGGACATGGCAAACGATCGAAAGCGGGACCGTCAGATACGCCCTGATCGGCCTGGGCTGGTGGACGACCGACGTCGCCCTCCCGGCGATCGAATCGTCGGATCTCGGCGAGGTCTCGGTTCTCGTCAGCAGTTCGACCGACAAAGCGACCCGACTCGCCGACGAAAACGACGTCGCACACGGGATAAGCTACGACGAGTTCCACGACGGCGCGGCGAGCGACGCCTACGACGCCGTCTACGTCGGTACGCCGAACGGCTATCACCTCGAGTACGCCGAGACCGCGGCCGAACTGGACAAGGCGGTCCTCTGCGAGAAGCCGATGGAGGCGACCGTCGAGCGCGCCGAACGGATGGTCGCGACCTGCGACGCCGCGGACGTGCCGCTGATGATCGCCTATCGCATGCACACCGACCCGGCGGTCCAGCGAGCGCGCGAACTGATCGCCGACGGCTTCCTCGGGGAGCCGGTGTCGGTCTACGGCCACAACAGTCAGCACCTGCTCGAGATGATCCCCGACCCCGACCAGTGGCGACTCGACGCCGATCTGAGCGGGTACGGCACCTCGGTGATGGACCTGGGAATCTATTCGATCAACACGACCCGATTCCTGCTCCGACGCGACCCCGTCAGCGTGCAGGCCGAGATGGTCTCGAACCACGAGGCGTTCGCCGACGTCCCGGACGAGCGGTCCTCGTCGCTGCTGGTCTTCGAAGACGACGTGCAGATGGTCTCGACCTCGAGCCAGCACGCCCACGAAGACACCCATCTCAAGATCACTGGAACCGAGGGACGGATCGAGCTCCGGCCGGCGTTCCACGGGGAGTGTTCGCTGCACCTCTCGCGCGGCGACATCTCGGTCACGGTCGAGCACGGAAGCTTCGACGCGGAGCGCGAGATGGAAGCGGAGTTCGACTACTTCGCGGACCGCCTCCTCGGCGACGGCGACCTCTATCCGGACGGCCGACACGGCCTGCGGGACATGCGTATCATCGAAGCGCTCCACGACTCCGCGGAACGAGGTGAGCCGGTCGCGCTCGAGTAGACTGACGACGGGAGCCAGTCCGCCGATCAGGACTCGTCGTCCTGCGCGTCGACCGACGCCACAGCCGCGAGGTTGACGATGTCCGTGACCTCGTCGCCGCGCTGGAGAACGTGAACCGGCTCGTCCATGCCGACGAGCATCGGTCCGATCGCGTCGGCCCCGCCGAGTCGCTGGAGCAGCTTGTAGCCGATGTTGCCGGCCTCGAGGTTCGGGAAGACCAGCACGTTCGCCGGTTTCTCGAGATCGCTGAACTCGTAGGTGCCGGTCAACATCTCCTCGACGACGGCGGTGTCGGCCTGCATCTCCCCGTCGACGGGAAAGTCGACGGCTGGATCGGCGCGGAGCCGACGGGCCGCTTCGCGAGGTTTCCGCGTTCCCTCGTTGTCGACGCTGCCGAAGTCCGAGTACGAGAGGAGGGCGGCGCGGGGCTCGACGTCGAATCGGCGAGCCAGCGCTGCGGTGTGGCGAGTGACTTCCTCGAGGACGTCCTCGTCGGGAGCCTGATTGACCGTCGCGTCGGCCACGAAGATGACGCGATTCTTGAACGTCAGCATGTAGACGCCGGCGGCGTAGTCGGCGTCGTCGGCCGTGCCGATCACCTGCAGGGGCGGCCGGAGCGCCGACGGATAGTGGTTCGTCAGTCCCGTGAGCATCGCGTCGGCGTCGCCGCGGTCGACCATGACGCTCCCGAAGTAGTTGGTGTCGTCGCGGATCATCGACGCTGCCTCGCGGCGAGTGACGCCGTTTCGCTTCCGTCGCTCGTAGAGGTGTTCGGTGTACGCCTCGTACTCGCCGCTCTCGGGGTCGACGACGTCCGGTTCGAACTCGAGACCGAGGTCCGCGACCGTCCGTCGAACCTCGTCCTCGTCGCCGATCAGAACCGGCTCAGCGATGCCTCGTTCGACGATCTGGGAGGCCGCTCGCACGATCGTCTCGTCGGTCCCCTCGGCCAGCGCGATGCGCTTCGGATCGGATTTCGCCTTGTTGAGCACCACCCGCATCATTTCGCGGGACTTGCCGAGTCGCGCCTCGAGCGCTTCGACGTACGCATCAGTATCGATCTCGACGCGGGCCGCGCCCGACTCGATCGCTGCCCGCGCGACTGCGGGGGCGACTTCGAAGAGGACGCGCGCATCCAGGGGCTTTGGAATGATATAGTCCGGTCCGAACTGGAGCGCCCGATCGCCGTACGCCTTCACCACCGAGTCCGGCACGTCCTGTTTGGCCAGTTCGGCCAGCGCCGACGCCGCCGCGACCTTCATCTCCTCGTTGATCTCGGTGGCGCGGACGTCCAGCGCGCCGCGGAAGATGAAGGGGAACCCGAGGACGTTGTTGACCTGATTCGGGTAGTCAGAGCGGCCGGTCGCCATGATGACGGTGTCGTCGCGGGCTTCTTTGGCGTCCTCGTAGCCGATCTCCGGATCGGGGTTGGCCATCGCGAAGATGATCGGGTCGTCGGCCATCGAGCGGACCATCTCCTGACTGACGATGCCGCCGGCCGAAAGGCCGACGAAGACGTCCGCGCCCGCCATCGCGTCCGCGATGCCGCCTTCGGGCACGTCGCTGGCGAACTGCCGGTTGTACTCGTTCAAGTCGCCGGACTCGGCCCGTCCAGTGGTCAGAATCCCGTCGATATCGCACATCGTGATGTTCTCTCGTTCGACGCCCAGCGAGACGTAGAACTTGGCCGTCGCGACCGCGGCCGCACCCGCGCCGGCGAACGTGACCTCGAGCGACTCGAGGTCCTTGCCGGAGATTTCGACGGCGTTGAGCAGCGCGGCCCCGCTGATGATCGCGGTGCCGTGCTGGTCGTCGTGAAAGACCGGGATCGACAGCCGGTCTCGGAGGCGTTCCTCGATTTCGAAGCAGTGGGGAGCCGCGATATCCTCGAGATTGATCCCGCCGAACGTCGGCTCCATCGCGGCGACCGATTCGACGAACGCGTCCGGCTCATCGAGATCGAGTTCGATGTCGAAGACGTCGATGTCGGCGAAGCGCTTGAACAGGACACCTTTGCCCTCCATGACCGGTTTCGACGCCTGTGCACCGATGTCGCCGAGTCCGAGCACGGCCGAGCCGTTCGAGACGACGCCGACGAGGTTCCCCTTCGTCGTGTACTGATAGGCGTCGTCCGCGTGTCCGGCTATCTCTCGACACGGTGCGGCGACGCCCGGCGAGTACGCCAGCGAGAGGTCGCGTTGCGTGTTCGTCGGTTTCGTCGTCGAAATCTCGATCTTGCCCGGCGGATCGGCACGGTGATACTCGAGCGCGTCTTCATCCATTGTTGTGTTCGTGTATCGCCAGCGTACCGACAAAAGTGTACGCTTCCGACCGGCCGATATGTGCCGGCAGAGAGCCGATCTGTGCCGAAAATACGTGATTAATCCGCGGCGTGATGCGGAACGTGACCGCAGTCCACACACTGCCACGAACATCGGTCGAACGAGAGTACCCCTTCGCAATCGGGACATCGATACGTTTGTCCCACTAGCTCTTCAGGAGCTGTCATGACTCTCCCTTTGCGGAGGGTCGTGTTAAACTTATTCCCCGGCCGCTACGACGAGTTTGGAACGAAATCGCCACGACGACGAACGGAAATTGGCGATCGATATCGCACTGCGGGTCCGCCGTCGCCGGTTATCTGATAGTCACCACGGGCTAGCCCGTCGAATCGACGCGAACGGCTCGAGCCTGCGGGATCGTGTTCCGTTCGGTAATGGAAAACGACCGTGTTGGCCTCGCCGAGTTCACTCGCGAAACGGTCGGTGGAAGCGGACGCTGTCTGTCGAGAGTGGGCGTCCGACTCGCGGCGGCCGAACCGTCGACCTGCGACGGGATCTTCGCCGCCAGATCGTTCGACGGCCGACCGATCAGTGTTCGACATCGAGACTGGGCGTTCGGAGTGGACGGCAAACGAATATGACGTCCCGTTCGGCCACCGTGAACGCACCGTTCGTCGAGGCTACCAGTCTACCGGATTCGGTTCGAAATCGCGCCGGGGGTTTGCGTTCGAACGGCAACAAACCGCGGTTCGTCCGTCGACCGCGGCGGAACCATCTCGCGAACCGGACCAGCGCAGAACGAACAGAATTACACCCCTATCTCTGTAACCGCCGGTAGCCGCCAGGCCGCCACAGACTGGACCCGCTCTCGAGATACTCTATCAGGGGACTCGTCTAATTCCTCCGACAACCCAAATGCCAGCCGGAGAAGTCAGCGGTCGCGCAGTTGAGTATGATAATTGATAGAATTATTACTGAGTCGGGCTAGGTTCAATAGCGGCGTAATAGAGCCTTTATAGGTTATTTTACCGTAGTACATCAGCGTACAATTGTATTCATACACTACTAATCTCCCCTTTCTATCATAACATCCATAATATATATTCTATATAGTGTTATTTTAATATTTATATATTAATCGAACACGTGACTGGCCGGGAGTCCAGTTCGATAACCGCAACATTTGTACGATAGGCGTCAGTGACTATCGGTATGACGGACGACTCGAGCGGCGGTCGTCGGACCAAGGTCGAGCGAGTGATAGACGAGTATGACCTCGAGTCGTGGGGGGATCGCCTCGAGACCGAGTGGATCGGTGACGGAACGGACCGAACGAGTCTCCGCGACCTCGCGACCGAGTTCAACAAGGCCGTCCTCCGAGCGGCCCTCCGCGACGCGGGCGGATCGGTGCTCGATTCCGATATCGAAACGCTCTATCGAACGCTAACGGACGACGACGTGTCGCGCTCGGACGCGGTCAGAAAGCGACGCGAACTGGAACGGTCGGGGATCGACATCGACGCCGTCCGCTCCGATTTCGTCACTCACCAGACGATTTATACGTATCTCACGAACGTTCGCGACGCGTCTCTTCCCGAGGAGGACACCGAGGACCGGCTGGAACGAAAGAAAGAGACCGTTCAGCGACTCGCCGGCCGAACGCAAGTCGTCACGGAATCCACGCTCGAGGAACTGAGAAACGCCGGGGAGATTACGGACCGGAAGTACGACGTCTTCGTCGATGTCCGGACCATTTGCTCGAACTGCGGAACCGACTATTCCGTCGCCGAGTTACTCGATCAGGGCGGCTGCGACTGTGAGACCGCGGAAACGTCGTAACGCCACACGTCGGAAAAGCGGCTGTTACCGCATAGCATTTATATCCCGCGGCGTGAAATAACCATCGTGTCATCTCCAAAGCCAGTCACCTCGTCGATTACCGTTCTCGCGGAGAATATCGGCGGTATCGATAGTAGCGAGGTAACGCTTCAACCCGGCGTCAACGTCCTAACTGGACGGAACGCGACGAACCGAACGTCGTTCCTCCAGACGATCATGGCCGCGCTGGGCAGTCGGCGCTCCTCGCTGAAAGGCGATGCGGACGCCGGTCGCGCCGAATTGGAATTCGACGGTGAACAGTACGAGCGATACCTCGAGCGACGCAACGGCGAAGTGGTCTTCGACGGTGATCCCTATCTCGACGATCCGGAACTCGCGGATCTCTTTGCCTTCCTGCTCGAATCCAACGAAGCACGCCGGGCAGTGAGACGCGGCGACGAGCTTCGCGAACTTATCATGCGTCCGATCGATACGGACGAGATCGAAGCCGAAATTTCCACCCTCGAGGCCGAAAAACGCGACCTCGACGATCGCCTCGAGCGGCTCGAACAACTCGATTCCGAACTCCCGGGGCTCGAATCGAAGAAACGGGAACTCGAGAACGAGATCGAAACGACGACCGAGCGAATCGCCGACCTCGAGGACGAACTCGAGGCGTTCGATCTCGACGTCGAGGCGAGCCGCGACCGGAAAGAAGAGATCGAATCGGCGTTTGCCGACCTCCAGACGGCGCGGACCGAACTCGAGTCCATCGAGTACGATCTCGAGACCGAACGCGAGAGCTACGCTGAACTCGAGCGGGAACGCGACGAGCTGGAGGCGGAACTCGAGGCCTTCGACGACGATCACGAGTCGCCGGATCGGCTCGAAGGGCGGATCCAGGAGCTCCGCGCCCGGAAGCGGTCGCTCGATACGACCGTGAGCGAACTGCAGAGCGTGATCCGATTCAACGAGGAACGGCTCGCAGACGACGGGTTCGAGCTGGATCTCGAGGACCACGTCGAGTCGGGGGACGAAGACGACGGCGACATTACCGAACAACTCCTCGCGGACGACGACGTCGTCTGCTGGACGTGTGGCTCGCAGGTCGGCCGCGACCGGATCGAATCGACGCTGGAGCGATTGCGATCGCTCCGCCAGGAACAGCTCGAGGAACGAAGCGAGCTGCAAGCACAGATCGACGAACTCTCCTCGCGTCGGAAGGAGCTTCGCGAGCGGACACAGCGACGAGGGGAAATCGAAACGCGGCTGTCGGCGATCGACGACGAACTCGAACGCCGCGAACAGCGCATCGAGGAACTCGAGACCGAAGTCGAACAGCAACAGGCGCGTATCGACGACCTCGAATCCGAGGCCGAAGCGTTCGAAAACGCGGAGTACGGCGACGTTATCGACACCCACCGCGAACTGAACCGTCTCGAGCTCGAACTCGAGGGACTCGAGGACGACCGCGACGACGTGCAGGCTCGAATCGAGGAGATCGAGGGCAAGAGCGAGGAGCGCAGCGAACTCGAGGAGCGCCGCGAGAGCGTCGAAACAGAGCTGACCGACCTCAGGACGCGCGTCGACCGGATCGAAGAAAACGCCGTCGACGCGTTCAACGAGCACATGGAGTCGATCCTGTCGATCCTCGAATACCGAAATATCGACCGCATCTGGATCGATCGTCGCGAGAAGACGGTCCGGGAGGGGCGGCGGAAGGTCACGCGGACCGCGTTCGACCTGCACATCGTCCGGTCGACCGACGACGGAGCGACGTACGAGGATACCGTCGATCACCTCTCGGAGAGCGAACGCGAAGTCACTGGACTGGTCTTCGCACTCGCGGGCTATCTGGTTCACGACGTCTACGAAATCGTTCCGTTCATGCTGCTGGATTCGCTCGAGGCGATCGACTCGACTCGGATCGCCGATCTCGTCGAGTACTTCGAGGAGCACGTCGACTGTCTCGTCGTCGCTCTGCTCCGCGAGGACGCCGAAGCGCTCTCGGACGAGTACGCCTACGTTCGGGAGATATAGACCGCTGAGCGATGCCGATCCAGACCGACTGAATCGGTTCGTGCAATTCGTTCGAAGCTGCCGACAGTATCCCGTACATGGTATATTTATAGCAATACTACAAGCGGAGACAGTTCAGAGATCTTTACTTCGACTCGGTGGTCGATGGACGTCCGCCCGGCGGAACTCGTTAAAGATACCCTCCCCTGTCGATGTCATTCGTCGTCGAACCGATTCGTCTCGACGGACTCGTATTCCCGCGAACCGTCTGAAAGAATCCCCCGTGAGAGTTTTTCTTGTAAAATAAGAATGATAGTAGAGGAAGATAGCAATCATAGTTACTAGATGTACGAGAGGAGGAAGTAGTCGGCGTCCTAAATCGTCTATTGGATCGAGGGAAATTCACGAAACGAACAACTGATGACAACGGGTTGTCGTGTACGGGACACGGGTCTGACGCGACTCGAACGGTCCGATTACTGATCGCCGGCGACCGAACACCGGTGCGCGTTGCATTTGCAGTTGGAAGCTACAATAGCACCGCCGTCCTGTTTGCCGTGTGAACTATTCCGAGACGAGACCGACACGGTCCCACTCGACGGTGGTGCCTATGCGCCCCCGTTCGATGATGGTACCGGTGCGATCGAGGGAGACGGCGCGTTCACCGACCGATGAGCCGCTACTGCCCCGACGAGCGACCGTTCGCTCGTTCGAACTAACCGACGCACTCGAGACAGCATGAGCGATCACGTGACGGAGCCGATCCCTGGCGACTCTGACGGCGAGACGACCGAACCGGAACGCGCTCGCGGCGACCGCTCCATCGGTCGTGGCGGACGACTGGCCGCCACGGCTTTCGGCGGCGCGCTGTTCGTCGCCGGACTCAGGCGACGGTCACTCGTCGGCGGGGCGATGGCTCTGGGTGGCGGCTGGCTCGTCGCTCGAGGACTCAGCGGTACGAGCCGCCCCCTCAGGACGCTCTCAGTAGCGGCCGAAGAGCGCGATGGACCGATCCTCGGCAGTGCTGTGGGACCGATGACGGTCGATCGGACGATCACGGTGGGCGTCCCTGCAGACGAACTCACAGCGTATTGGCGCGATCCGGAGCAGTTGACGCGAATCATGGGTCCCGTCGCCGAGGTAACGGGGGCCGGCGAGGACCGACATCACTGGGAAGTACGACCGCCACGGGGACCGACCCTGACCTGGGAGACGGAAATCGTGGACGACCGACCCGGAGAACTCCTGCGGTGGGAGTCGCTCGAGGGAGCGATGATTCCGACCGACGGCGACGTTCGCTTTCGGCCGGCCCCGGGGGATCGAGGGACGCAAGTGACGCTTCAGTTGCAGTTCGATCCGCCCGGCGGCAAACTGGGGGCCGCGGGGGTACAGCGACTGGGAATCGTCCCGAAGACGATCGCGGAAACGGCGCTGCGCCGGTTCAAGAGTCTCGCCGAAACGGGCGAGATCCCGACGATCGAGGCCAATCCGTCCGCACGCGGAAGCGGCGATCTCGTGTGAACGCACGGTCTCGGCGTCGTGTGAACGCACGGTCTCGGCGTCGTGTGAACGCACGGTACCGGCGGGACGAACCATCCGCTGCGTGCAACGCGTGAGTTCGCCCCGATCGACGATCGGCGGTCGCGGCCAGAGACGGCCGACCGGAACGCGGACGAACCGTCCGTCGTCAGGGCCGTGAATCGGGGGCCGACGGCAGGTTCTCGTCAGTCGAAGTCAGGTTCTCGAGGAGGGAGTCACCGAGTACGACCACGACGAGAGCGCCGACGATATCGAAGACGAGGTCGAAGAACGTGTCGGCCGCCCCGTAGGAAACGAGTACGGGGTCGAGTCCGAGGCGAGTGGCGGTCGCGTGAATACCGTACTCGGCGAACTCCCACACCACCCCGGCGAAGGCGACGATGGCGACGACCCAGGGACGCGGGTCGCGCCCGCGGCGACGGGCCGCGGCGAAGGTTAGTCCACCGAGAATCGTCGCCGAGTGCGCGTGGGTCACGTGGTCCCACCACCAGACGTCATCGTACGGACCCAGCATTCCGACTGTATGCGTGAGCATCGCCGTACTCAGATACGCACGTTGCCACGGCCTGAACGTCACGTCGTATCGGCGTTCGACGGCTCCGGGGAGGGACGTCGCCGCGATCGAGACGACGGCGTTGAAAACCGCCCCCGGATCACGCCGACGGAAACCGACGACGAGGACGGCGAGAATCGCGTACCGGACACCGCGATCGGCCTCTCTGGCTACCGATGTCTGCATTGGTTTGGTGCCAGATTGCAGTCGAGGCGCATAACGATACTGAAAGGAGACGAGTCCGCGATTGCCGCCGGTCGGCGGTCGCTACCAGCGCGGGAGTCGGTCACTTCCCGCGTTCGGGTCCGTACCGAGCGGGGAGTAGTGTCAGGAGGCGATCCGGGAGCGTCCGGACCAGGTATCCCGCGACGAGGACTTCCGCGATCGTCGGGAGCAGCCGTCGAACGGCCGTGTAAACGACTGCGACGACCAGCGCGGCTCCCACGATCGATCGGAGGACGCCGTCGAGAGCGATCAGGAGCGGGACGGCGATACCGAGCGAGAGCAGCAAGTCCTCGGGCGCGCCGTCGTACCGGACCCAGCGACGCGGCGCGAGCCACCGCCCACGATGGTGGTCGTAGACGGCGCGGCTCGAGGTCGCCTCCCACGGTCGCAGTTCCAACCCGCCGCCGAAGATATCCATGACGCTGTGGACGGCCGCACCGAGCAACAGGACCGTCGCGGCGATCGTCGCCGTCGTCGGGACGAGCATCGCGAACGGGGCGACCGCGAGGGCGAGTACCGAATAATAGACGGGATAGTGCAGCGTCTTCCGATGACCGATGTACATATCCAGATCGGGGAGAATCCCACCGAGCAGGCCGGCAGTGAGCGCGACGTCGGCGAATTCGGGGGCGATGGCGGCAAGCGGGAGGGCGAGGGCCAGCCCGACGAGCGCGTGCGTTGGCAGCATCATTATGTCGTACTACAGGCAACACAGCCGTTTGAGTATGTCGGTCAGTCGCGCCCGCATCGATCGACTGCCAGAGCCACATACCGCGATTCAGTCCAGCCACCGATCGGCATCTCGTCGGACTCGAGGGCGTCGCGATCCGCACGGATTCGAGCGCGTCGCGACGGCTTTCCGTCGGAACTGGTCGCTCGTGTCGCCGCGACACGACGACCCAACGAACGACCGTGCGACGACCGTCACGGTTTTCGAGGGCAACCTTTGATGGGGTTCGACACGGAATCACAGCGTGATGGCCGCCGATGGATACAAACTGTTCGGTGTCTACCTCTCGGAGGACGTCTTCGACGCACTCGACGAATTCCTGTACGAAGACGCCGGCGTCGTCGACTACGAGGAGTACTTCGATCCGACCGCCTCGACGGTCCCCGCGGGCGATCCGGGTGCCGATGCCACCGACAGGCTCGTCTCGGCGGTCGTGGCGGACTTCGCGGAACTGTACGACGAGGCGGATTTCGAGGCCCCTCGAGGTGTCGATTCCGACGCGTTCGTCCTCGCTCATCTCGCGGCCGAGCCCCAAACGATCGCAACCGCTCGCGAACGCTTTCAGGCGGCCGCCACGATCCGAGAGACGGACCTCCGGACGGTCCACACCGCGATCCTCTCGACGTTTCTCTCGCGGGAATCAGCACTCGAGGGCCCCTGATTCCCGGAGCCACCGGAACTGTGGAACCGGTCGATGCATCGGTCCCGCCGGTCCACGATGGTCATCCAGTGGCCGACGTATTCGGCCTCGTGATTGCTGTCGGACTGTCGGTGGCTACAACAACTCACCCATCAACGGCTTCTCCCGCGATGGTGGGTCCGCTCGAATCGGTCCCAGAATCACCGGTCTCGTCTTCGCTGCCGCTACTGGTCTCAGTTTCACTGGTGGACGTAGTTCCGTCACTGAACCCGTTTTCGTCATTGGATGCGTTTCCGGTACTGGATTCGGTTCCATCGCTGGACTCGTTTTCTCCGACGGAATGAGCATCGTTTCCGTCGTCAGTTGCGTTTTCGAGAGTGTTCTCCCCGTTTCCGTCGCTATCATCGGCGGTCGAGTTCGCAGTATCGGTAGCTTCGGTTCGATTCGAGGTATCCGAGACGGTGTCGTTCGTCGGGGTGCTGTCGGTTGCTTCGGTCAGTCCGACCGACTCATTTTCCGCCACGTCTGTAGCGTCACCATCGCTCTCGTCCGATCCGACAGCGCTACCATCCGGTTCACCCGCTCCACCGTCCGTTTTGATACCGTTCATGCCAGTCTCGTTCTCGTCGGCACCGCTGCTCTCGTCGGATCCGGGCTTCGGGTCGGTTTCGGCGAGGGATCCGTCACAGGGGTTCAGCGCGGTATCCGCCGCACCGTCCGTCGTTCCGTTCTCGAGGCGTCCGTCGCCATCGCATCTTGCTGTCGCTGCCGAGCCGGCCGCGCTATCCGTGTCAGCGTCGTGAGGACCGCGATCGCCAGGGGGATCACGAACGTCACCGTTGGGCGGGCCACCCTCGTACTCGTCGACCGGAACGTTGCCGGCGACGGTGACCTCGAGTTCTTCGGTGTCCGTGAACGCGCCCGTGGTGTAGCCGACGCTCAGAGCGCTGCCGACGAACACGATCGTAACGAGCGTCGCAACGAGCGGCTTACTCGTCATCGGTCTCACCGGTGGGTCCTCCGTCGTCGATCGCATCGCCGCGGACGGCCGTCCCCGTTCCGGGACTTGGTCCGTCAGCCACCGTTCGTTCCGGAGAATCGGCTCGTGTGACTTCCGACGGTTCGTCCGGATCGGGCCACTCGAACGGCGACGGGGACGGTCCGTTCCGTGAGACCTCCTCTGGCGTGGCGGCATCGTGATTGTCGGATTCGCCACGAGTCGCATCCGGTTCGACCGCATCGTCCGAATCGGACGCGTTCGAATCAGCCGAGGTCGATGGTCCCGAGTCGTTCGATTCCGTCCCGTCCAGTTCCGACCCGTCGGGGAGCCTCGAGCGCGCGGCGAGTGCGAGGACGAGCGTCGTCGTCGAACCGGTGAACACCGTCATCGAGACGACCTCCGGTGCTCCGGTTCGAAGGAAACTCGTATAGGTCGTCCACCCGCTGTAACCCACGAGAACCGCCAGGACACCGATCGAATACAGCAGGTCCGATTTCGTGACGACGTATCGGTCCGTCGACTGCGACGGCGGTTCCGGATCTGTCGACTGAGTCAGACCGCCACCTTCAGTCGCGGTCGCTCCGCCGTCTCGAGATCCGTCGATCCCGGTTTCGGCGGGTTCGACCCTGCCGTCCGACCGGGGATCGGCCGGCGCTTCTGGGTCGTCCGAGTCGTCGCTCCGACGCTTCGAACGGAGTTCCCAGGCCTCAGAGAGGACGAACGAGACGAGCGGAAGCGCGACGAGCAATCCGAACCCGACCGGCGTGTTGACGAAGGTAATCACGTGACCGATCGCCGGAATCGTAACAGTCACTCGACCGATGAGCTGGTCGGCGGCAATCGCAGTCTGGTCCGGATCCTCGTTCGCGTCCCCTTTCGTTCGGAACCGCACGTCGGTACCGGAGTCGTCGACCTTGATCACTCGATGGGTCGTGGGACTTTCGCCCTCGGTGCGCTGGTAGGTGATCACGTCCCCCGATTCGACCGCGTCCGGTTCGACGCCGGCGACGAGGACGACGTCTCCGGGTGAGATCGAGGGCTCCATACTGCCGGAGAGCACGACGAAGCTGTGCTCCGCACCGGCGACCTGCGGGACGGCGTACGCGACGAACGGCAGAACGAGCGCGACGAGGAGAATCAGCCCGGCGATTCGCACTGCCGGCCAGACCATCGGTCGAAGCTCCCCGAGTCCTCGAGGCGTGGTCGGGTCGGCTGATTCGTCGTTCTCGGTTGGCTCACTGGTCTCGGTCTCAGTCTCGATCTCGGCCGACCCGTCGACATCGGACGGCTGCGGTTCATCGTTCGACCTCTCGGGCGGATCGATATCCGCCTCGCCGGTGTCGGGCGGTTCGTCGGTCGATCCCGCTCCGTTCACCGTGGATCGGCTCTCGTCTCGAGTCGGTCCATCGGTCGTGTCGTGGTCGTTCATTTCAGTCGCACCTCCCGTCGGCCGCGCAGATCGCGACCGTCGCGTGACTGATCGCATGATAGTCGTTCGGGTCGCTACTCGCTCCGGTCCGGTGTTGGGCGAACAACAGTCCGCCTGACGCATCCGTCAGGACACTCGTCGAGGCGCCGGACGGACCATCGCTCCAGAGTCTGTACGTTTTCGTCCCGGGACCCGGACCCGATCCAGGACCGCCGGCGACGTCGACGCGACAGAGGTTCGGAGCCGACACGCCGTCGTCGGAGACGAGTTCGAACGCCATCGCGACCGTCTCGCTGCTCCCCTTCGATTCGGTGTCCGTCACTCGCAGCTCGTACTCGGCGGTCCCCTCGGTAAACGAGTAGGTGCCCGGTTCGATCGCATTCTTCCCGATCCCGGATGGGCCGCCCGCCTCGAGTTCGAGTTTCCCGATGTCGAGACAGCACGGACACGAATCGGCTGGCGGGCAGCCGGATCCCGGCGAAAACGGCGGGGAGGTCTGCCCGTCGTGGCGACATTGACTACCGATCGCCGCGAGCGAGACGGTCGCCGACTCACCGCCGACGTAGCCCTCGAAGTCCCACTCGAGGCGGAGGCACACCGGCGCGTCCGGCTGCAAGCAGTCCGTATCGTCGGATTCTGGAGCCCCGTCGAGGGCGAGCCCCGTCGTGAGATCCTCGAAGACGTCGCGCATGGATCCGCTCGTCAGGAGCCGAGTCGGCTCACCGGTGTCGCAGTCGGCGAACGAAAGCGTGACCGTCGCGACTTCTCCGAGCGTTCCGAGCGATTCGGGACACGACCCCCGGAGCCAGATCGCCGCCGGGTTGTTCCCCTCGACTGCGGTGTGAGCCACGCGGAGTCGGACGACACCGCTCCGGTGATCGGCGTCGTACTCGATCGGAATCCGGACCGCTCCGTCGCTGTTACCACTGCGCCCCGGCCTGGGCCCCTCGAGGACATCCCAGTGGACCTGCAAGTCGAACGCTCCGGCCTCGAGGTCGATCCCGGCCCGCTCGGTATCGCCCAGGAACTGCTCCGCGGCGACTCCGGTTCCGATTCCGGTCGCTCCGGCAGCGCCGAGTGCGGAAAGAAGTCGTCTGCGGGAAACGAATCCTCGATTTCCGGGATCGTCGTTTTCTCGATCGGTGTCCCCGTCATTCCCCCGATCGTCGGCTCCGTCGGTATCGGAATCGGACGCTCGCTTATCGGTCATGGTTCTCCGTCCCCCGTCCGTCGCGGCGACTACCGACCGCGTTACAGTTGTTCGAGATCGATTCGGATCGTTCCCGTTTCGTCCCGATCGGCAGTAGAGTCGCCTCGTCGGTACTCACGAGCAGCTCGTCGCCGCTCATCGGACCACGTCGTCTCCGCCGTTCGATCGTCTCGTACATGGATCACTTTCCATCGATTCGGTGTCGTTCTCATCGGGTCTCTGGGTACCACTACCCGATATGTATGATTCCTATACCGGTGCGTATACCGAGTAGACCGGGTCGATAACGGAAACAGACCGGCGGGACACCGACCCCAAAGGCCGCTCATCGAGCGGACCTCACCGTCGGTCAATCCGCCGTCGATCCGGCACCGTCGTTGTGTCGGCACTGCTCGCCGTAGAATCCGACATCGAACGCGACCGAATCGGTCTGGACCTCGTTTCCGACGTCGACCGGTAGTTCCCACTCGAGACTGACGCACGTCGTCACGCCCGGTGCGAAGCACGCACGACCCTCGCCGTCGCCGGCCGCGGGTGCGCCCGCCTCGATCTCGTCGTACTCCGTTTCCCGGTCGCCATCGAGCGGGATTCCGAGGTCCGTCTCGAGGAGTCCCATGAGTTCCGCGAGCGTCCCTTCGAAGATGACTCGTTCGCCGGCGATGGCCTGACCGATCTGACTGAAGGCGTCGATCAGTTCGTCGTCGTCCGCAGCGTCGAAGTAGTGGACGTCCCACGGATCGCTCGCCATGGACTGTAACGTCGAGGCGTCCGCCGACCCGAACCCGACGGTGTAGAGTTCGATACCGTCGCTTTTGGCGTCGTCCGCAGCGTCGGCGGGATCGCCGCTCTGGTTGTGTTCTCCGTCGGACATCACGACCATGATCTTGTCGGCTCCGCTGCGAGCGTTCGAGCCGTTGAGCAGTTCGTTTCGGGCCGTCTCCACGCCGTCCACGATATGGGTCTGCCCGCTCGACGACAGGCCGTTGATCGCCGATTGGACGTCGCCGTGGCTGCCGGTCAACTCCTGACCGAGCGACGCGCTGGTCGAGTAACTGATGAGACCGACGTTCGCACTGCTGCCCAGTTCGTCGATGAGTCCGTTCGCCGCGTCCGTCATCGCGCTCATCGATCCGGACATCGATCCGGACCGGTCGAGGACGAGGACGACGTCGATCTCGCCGCCGTCCGCTCCCTCCCAGTCCAGTTCGCAGTCACAGTTCTCGTCGTACCAGACGCGAGTTTCGACGGCGTCGGCGAGGTCGCCTTCGCCCTCGCCGCCGGTATCGTCGACCGCCGATTTCGGTTCGGTCACCCCGTTGTCGTCGTCCGCCACCAGTTCGCCGTTCATCCAGATGTACCCCGGACTGGAACAGAGGTGGAGACTCGTCGACAGGCAGCCGGAGTCTCCGGGTTTGACGTCCTCGAGATGAATCGGTGCGACCTCCTCACCGTTGACCAGCATCTCACGGGCGTCTTCGTCACAGAACCCGTTTGCCTGGACGTACTCGTCCCAGTTCTCGATATCGCCGGTGTCGGGTACCTCGTCGAGGAGGTACGTCCCGGCTTCGCCCTCGAGTTCCATCGCATCGTCGTATCCCATCTCCCGAACGTCCTCCAGACGGCCTGGGCCGCCGTGGTACGTGGTCTTGTAGTCGAGCAGGAGATCGAGCTCTCCCGATGCGAGACTGTTGTTTCCGAACATTTCATCGTCGCTAAAGTACGCGGTCGTGCCGAGGCCGACACCGGCTGATGTGACTCCGATCGCGCCGAGTCCGCCCAGGAGCTGGCGCCGCGACAGACCGTATTTGTCTTCTGTCATGGTTCGTCTCTCCCCGATAGGGGAAGCCCACCGGCGGAGTCGAACCGCCGCAACGGCCGTCATCGGCCAGAGCAGCCTGCCGAGCAGGCGCTCGGTCCGTCACGTGGGTGAAGTGGTGTGTGATTCGGACGCGGTTCGATCAGCTACTGTACGGGTTGTTCGTGCCGTCGTTGTGACGCGACTGCTCCGCGTAGAAGCTGAACTCGAACTCGACCAGGTCGGTCTGGATCTCGTTGCCGACCTCGACCGGAATCTCCCAGTCGACGTACAGGCAGGGATTCTCCGCATCTTCGCCGCCGTCGAACGGTGCTTGTTCCCCCGCTTCGACGCCGTAAGAGCCGTCGCCGTCGAGCAACACGCCGTTCGACGCCGCGGCGAGCACCTCGGTGAGCGTTCCCTCGACGATCGCGTTATCGGCCGGATCATCGCCCTCGTAGTAGAGTGCGACTTCGATGCTGTCCGCGAGTTCGCCGGTTCCGTCCGATTCGCCGGGATCGTTGACGTCCCCGTCGCTCTCGGTCTCGGGTTCCGGTTCCGTGTACCCGTTCTCGTCGTTGGCGGTCAGCTCGCCGTTGAGCCACAGGTACGCGGGGTTGTCGATGATCCGGAAACAGAACTCTGCCCCGCCGCTATCACCAGGCTTGACGTCGTCGAGCGTGAGCGAGACCGCATCGCCCTCCGCGACGTCGTCGCCGTTTTCGTCGACGACCTGTACGTCGCCGTTGATGGTTCCGCTCGTCCCGCCGGAGCCTGCGCTTCCCTGATCGTAGGACAGTTCGTAGTCGACGAGCAAGTCGAGCTCGCCGGCGGTGAGCGTGTTGTCGTCGAACGATTCCTCGTCGCTGAAGTATGCGGTCGTGCCGAGGCCGGCCCCCGCGGATGCGACGCCGATCGCGCCGACGCTACCGAGGAGTTGCCGCCTGGACAGCGAGTGTATCTGTTTGTCCGTCATGGTTGGTTTCCCCGTCCGGTGTCCGCGATCGATTCCGTCGATCCGGTCCGGAGGGGGCGATTTATTCCACATCTGTACACCCCTTATCTATGAGCCGGTTCGATACCACTCAACGAGGGGTTCGAGGCGTTCTATCCCGGGTTCGCCGTCGCGAACGAGCGGTTTGCTCGATCGAATCGGTCGTTATTCCGATTCAGACGGTCCGAACCGGGCGACGACCGACGGCGACGGCTCCGTTTTCGCGCCCGCCGACGGCCGACCGACTCGATGGAGTATACTCGGTATACTCGAGCGCGGGTGCGCAGTCACGACCGGCAACACAGTCCTGTGATCCGGTATATCGCTCATACATACGGATCCCGGATTCACTCTCCCCAATAGCGGGGAGGGATGTCGACAGATGTTATCGAGAACACTCGCAGTTCCGGAACGGGAGATTCATCAGGTGTTGAGCAGCGCGCGCCGTCGCGAGGCGCTCGAGCAACTCAGGGGGGCGGGCGGTTCGATCACGGTGCGCGAACTCTCGGAGCGGGTCGCGTCGGCGGAGTCGGGCACGTCTCCGGCCCCACGAAACGTCCGCGAAAGCGTCTACAACTCGCTCCATCAAACGCACCTCCCACGGCTGGACAAGCTCGGGGTCGTCGAGTACGACGATGATCGAAAGATCGTCACGGCTCGAGACGGGGCGCGTCACATCTCGCTGTACATGGAAGTCGAGACCCCGATCGGCCTCAGCTGGGCCGAATACTACCGGTCGCTCGGCGTCGTCGGTCTCTTCGCCGTCGTCGCGTCCCTGGGGGAGGTGCCCGGCGTGGCGATCGTCGATCCGCTCCTCTGGGGGGTCGCGTTTCTCGTTCTCTTCGGGCTCTCGACGGGCTATCAACTCTGGCAGAAACGCGGGTCGCTACTGCGAGTGCTTCGATCGTAGGCCCCCGCTGAAACACTGGCGCGGCTCTCACCGACGTACCGGTACATCGATTCTCGAGCAACGCAGCCCGTTCCGACGTTAGAGTACCAACTGCAAGGAGTCACATCCGATCGCACAGTCCGCGGTTCTCGCTCACTGTGTTCGCTCACGGCTCGTTTCACTCACCGTTCGCGTCTCGCGGTTCTCGCTCACACTGTTCGCTCCGAACCGCGCATCGCTCCGAACCGCGCTTCGCTCCGAACCGCGCTTCGCTCCGAACCGCGCTCCCGCCGGGCGATCGGGTGTGCAGTGACTTGCAGTGGCTACTAGACGAGCGAGCTTCGTTCGTCACCGCTCTCGATGCGCGTCGACGGCGTGGGCGCTCGAGACGAGTGCGAAGACGGCTGCGACGAGGAACGCGACGGCGAATCCGGCGCGGGAAACGCTCGGTACCACCCCGGACCAGGCGATACCGACACCGACCAGACAGCAGGCCGCGACCGCGAGGGAGACGTTGTTCCACGCGATACCGTCAGCGGCGACCGAGTCGAGATACGTCCCGAACCGATCGGTCGTCTCCGTCCGTTCGATCAGTCCTCTGTCCCTGTCGTACTCGATAATACCCAGACCGTCCATCTTCTCCAGATGCAACTGGTGGAGAGACGTGTACACTCGCTTTCGCTCCTTGTACGTCACGTCCTGAACCGAGGTGTCGTTCTCGCGAGCGGCGACGGAGGCGGCGAGCTCGCGGATCGGAACCGGTTCGGTCCCGTTTTCGTTCAGATACGTGATCGTGTGTCGACGCCGACGATTGGACAGAATTTCGAACACGTCGTCGACTGGCAGTGTCGGCGATCGCTCCGCCGTATGGCTCGATGCCGTCGACGCGTCTCCGCTCGTCTTTCGATCGTCGGTCGTCGACTCGGTTCGGCCCCCCGATTCCCCGTCCTGAGATCGCTCCGTCACTGGCTCGAGATGTGAACGTGCCATTTTCCCATTCCCTCGTGACAGTCACACGAACCGAAGCATACTAAACGCAAGCTAACCAGCCCGTAAGCTCCAAGGTGAGTCCGAAGTAAGTTACTTCGCCGAACATATCGTCCCCGATAGTGTCTCGAAAAACGGAGTGGACGAATCCGGGCCGAGCACAGGTGGAGAGCCACCGGTGAGACGAACCGATACGAGCGAAACGACCATCACGAAAACCGCCGGTCGGTTCGTCCAAGGGGACGATCCCGCGTCACTCGTCGACCGCCGCGTCGAGGGATTCGAGCCGAGAACGAGCCTCGACGTACCGCGGATTCGGTTCGAGCGTCTCTCGGGAGTACACGGACCGAAACAGCGACAGTTTGGCGGTGAGCGACGCCCGTTCACGCTGTTCGTCGGGTTCATCGATCCGCGCTAACTGCGTCTCGATCGCCTCGAGCGCGGTCTCCCGAACGATCGGTTTCCGGAGCACGTCGTCGCACTCGAGCGCGAGGAGATCGAACGTCGGCCGGTCACCGACGAGCGCGATCGTCCGACGGCGGTCGCCGACCGATTCGATCACGTCGTCGGGAGCCGCTCCCGGAAGTCCCAGTTCGAAGACGACGACGGCCGGACCGTCTTCGAGCGCGGATTCGAGCGCTCGTCCGTCGGGCGCGCGCACTACCTCGTACTGGTCGCTCAGCCACTCGCCGTACATGTCCAGAAGCCGCCGGTCACCGTCCGCGATCAGGACCGTCGGCGCGTTCGTCTCGAGGTGGCGCGTCCCCCACTCGGAAAGCGCCTCGAAGATCGGTTCCATCTCTTCTCCAGCGCTCGTGAGCCCGTACTCGACCCGAAGCGGAGACTCGCTGATGACGGTCCGCTCGACCAGATTCGCCTCGACGAGCGTCTCGAGCGTCTCGGAGAGGACCTTCCCCGAGATGTCGGGGATCACGTCCAGGAGATCGTTGAACCCGCTTGGGCCGTGGTGGGTCAGCGCGACGACGACGACCGGATGCCATTTATTCGAGAGCAACGACAGGACGTCGAGTGCCACGCGGGCATCGGCCGAGACATCGACCCGTGGTCGGCCCATACTGCTCGTTTCACCCCTAGCTATAAAATTATTGCCTGAGAAAACAGTCATGAAAATCTACATGGTGTCAGATAATGGTTCGACAACGGCATAGTCGGACATTCGTTACCCGCTTTCGCACACGAGTTTCGATCGCCTCGCGGAGGCTCCCCACTCGAGTCACGCGAACGGGGTTATGACTGCCGGAGACGAACGTGGCGTAGACCTTCTGCTGGTCGAGGATAACCCGGACGACGCCCGGTTCGTCCAGCGGCTGGTGGTCAACTACCAGTCGGAAACCGAACCCCGAGAGACGACGGGCCCGATCGTGATCGACGAACTCGATCACGTCGATCGCCTCGTCGACGGGCTCGAGCGAGTGCAGCAACGGACGCCCGACGCGATCCTCCTCGATCTCATGCTGCCCGACAGCTCGGGGCTCGAGACGGTCGATCGGATGGTCGAGCACGCGCCGGCGGTGCCGATCGTGGTGCTGACCGGGCACGACGAGACCGAAATCGGCGTCGAGGCGATCCAGCGAGGCGCTGAGGAGTATCTGGTCAAGGGATCGATCACCGCGGCGGTGCTGGTTCGCACGCTCCGGTACGCCATCGAACGAAAGCGGAATCAGCGCGAACTCCTCGACCGAAACCATCGGCTCGCACTGTTGAATCGGATCATCAGAACGGACATCCGAAACGACGTGAGTATGATCGTCGGTCGGGGCGACCAGCTTCGGGACCGAATCGACTCGAGCGACGAAACGGCCCTCGAGGCGTTGCTCGACGCGGCCGAGCACCTCGTCGAACTCACGGACACGTCCGCTGGCCTGATGGACGTCCTGTCGCCGGACGATCTGCAACGCGAGCCCCGCGATCTAAACGCGGTACTCGACGCGGCGGTCACGCGAGTCCGACGGGAGTCCGACGTCCCGATCTCGATCGAACGAACCGACGCCGTCGACGACCCGATGACGGTCTACGGCACGCCGATGCTCGAGTCGGCGTTCACGAACCTCCTGTCGACGGTCGTCGATCTCGCACGCCGGGAGTCGTCGGCCGTGAGCGTGCGCGTCGACGCGTCGAACGACCGGGCATCGGTGGCGATCGCCGGCGACGGGGTTCGGATTCCCGACGCTCAGCGGGAACTGCTCGTCGACCCGTCCTCCCGATACGAGGACGGAGCGAGGATGGGGATCGGACTGTATCTCGTCACGACCGTTATCGAGGACGTCGACGGCGAGATCGCGGTCGAAGACACTCACGCCGCCGGAACGACGGTGACGACGACGTTCGAGCGGGTCCGCCGATCGTAGCGAAGCCGACCGCGCACGACCGGTCGCAGGGGCTGGCGGTCCGCGAGTCACCCTCACTACGACTCCAGCGTTCGCGCCCGTTCACCGTCGGGAATCGTGAACGCGATCTCGGTACCCTCCCCGGGTTCCGAATCGATGTCGATCGTCCCGCCGTGTTGTTCGACGATTTTTCTGCAGATCGCGAGCCCCATCCCGGTGCCCGACTCGGGGTCGGTGCCGGACCCCTGCGTGAAGAGATCGAAGACCCGATCGAGTTCCTCCGGTTCGATCCCGCCGCCGTCGTCGCGGACGCGGAACCGCCACCCGTCGCCTCGTCGACTCGCCGTAACGCGAATCTCTGGCGACCCGCTATCGGAGTGCGTCAGTGCGTTCTCCAGTAGATTCTGGAACAGTCGCCGGAGCAGGTGTTCGGCGCCCGAAACGGTCGGCAGATCCCCGACGACGACGGTCGCGTTTCGCTCCTCGATCTCGAACCGGAGCGCCTCATGGACCTCCGAGACGACCCGATCGCAGTCGACCGAGTCGAAGGCTGCCGCCGAAGGTCCGATCCGAGAGTACTGTAACAACCCGGAGATCATCTCCTGCATCCGTCGATTGTTTCGCCGTGCGACCGCGATCAGTTCCTCGCAGTCCTCGTCGGCCGTCTCCTCGAGCGACTCGTCGAGCAGGCGAAGGTAGTCCTCCGTCGTTCGTAGCGGTGCCCGAAGATCGTGGGAAATCGCCCCGGTGAACGCCTCGAGTTCGCGTTCCCGCCGCCGTCGTTCGGTGACGTCTCTGAGGACGAGTACCCATCCGACGACATCGTCGTGTCGTCGGAGCGGTTGGGACCGCACGTTGAGATACTCCGTTCGGCCGGAGTCCGAGGAGACCTCGACCGTCCGACTCGACGGGGTAGTCACGTCGAGCGCCGACAGTTCAGTATCGGCCGGTCGGCCGACGATGGATCCCGACAGTCCGAGCAGCGAGTACGCGGTCTCGTTCGCGTGAACGATTCGCTCGGCCGAGTCGAGAACGAGGACGCCGTCCGGAGAGCGTTCGACGACGGTCGAGTACGCGATCGGCGGGAGATCCAGGAGTTGGTACCTGAACGTCGCGATTCCGAGGGCGATGGACGAAACTGCTGCCGTGGCGGGCACGAGGTTGACACCGTCGTGGTTGAACGGTGGCACGCCGGCCGAGGTGAGGAAACTCGCGGTCATCGGCGTGACGATGGCGATCGCCAGCAGCGCGGCCTGTGGGAGATAGGAACGGCCTAGCCGGACGGCTTCGTGGGCGATAATTCCAAGCGCGAGCAGTGCGAGAGTCAACACGTACACGTAACTGAGGACGACGTATGCAGGGCCGTTTTCCGCCCGCCAGACGATTAACCCGTCGATCTCAATGATCCGCGTTTCGACGATAACGAGATCGTACGGATTCGTAAAGAGGAGCAACAGGAACGCGATCGGCACGACGAACAATCCGACGACGACGCGGCGACGCAGCCAGCCCGTCCGATCGGTGTACGCGAGCGCAAAGAGGAGGAGCAACGGGGCGATCAACTCGCTCCCGACGTACAGCAGTCTATACAGCTGAAACTTCACTTCCGGGGTCGTACTCAGGAGTTTAATCGCCGAAAAGCCGGTCCAGATAGCCACTGCAACGTTCATCGTCCCGAATACGAGAAGCACCGGGTTGTGGCCGTGCCCGCGTCGGCTCCTGATGGCGTACGCCCCCAGACCGAGCGAGACGGCGGTCGCAAACAGGATCGGATAGGCGTAGATCGTGTGCTGCCATCCCATTACATGCTGAAACGTCACTCGAGGAATATATAGGCATAGGTCGGTCACCGTCCGCTGTTCGAACGAGCAAGTGATGAAACGGATTTGGCGGCTCAAACAACGTGGCCCCGGACAGCTTCACCTGCTGTATGGGACGAATAGTAGCTCGTTGTGGGACGGTTACCGTTGATCGGCCGGCGTTTTTCGTCCGTATCGATCCGCAACCAAGAGAGTACCGTGACCGAACGTAATTCCGACTACGAGAAAAGGGACGCAGCTAGCAGTGATCGCTGTCAGCAACGGTACCACCGTCTCAGCGGCGTGGCACGGAACGACGGGCTCGAAATCAGCAGTTCGAATGTTGAAATGAGGTGTTTTATCTGTGTATTATATATATAATATCGAGAACGTCGGTCTCGCTCCGGATCGATGTTACGCAGACTGAACAAACTGTACGAGTGAAATAACGAATACCTGTACTCTGTGACGATAGTGCTGTGTTCGAATCATGGAGAAGGTGACCGACGGTCATCGAGGTTTCTCGTCTGTACTCACAGTCACCGGCCGATTCTCCGGTCAGCGACACGCGAAGGCGGCGGGTCAGGGGGAGCGCGATCGATCGGAGAAGGGGAAGTCGCAGCGACCGAGCACTCTCTTCGGGCGATCGTTTCGAACGGAGTTCGAGATCGATGTATAGGCAGCAGACTATCGGCGTCGTCGTTCCGGCATACAACGAGGAAGGGTTCGTCGGCGAGGTCCTCGAGACGATGCCCGACTACGTCGATCGGATCTACGCCGTCGACGACACGTCGTCCGACGGAACGTGGGACGAGATCCGTCGGACTGCAGAGAAACTGAACGAGGAGGCGCGAGGCGATGACACGCCGCCCGCCACGGTCGACGGGGAGCCGGCGATCCGTGGCGACGAGCCGACGACCGCTGCGACCGACGGCGGGCCGATTTTCGATCGGCGCGTCGTTCCGATCCGTCACGAGACGAACCGCGGCGTCGGCGGCGCGATCAAGACCGGCTACCTCGAGGCGCTCGAAGACAAGATCGACATCACGGCGGTGATGGGCGGCGACGGCCAGATGGACCCCGGCATCCTGCCGCGGTTTCTCGATCCGATCGTCGAGGGCGAGGCGGATTACACGAAGGGCAATCGCCTCCTCCACCAGGAGTACAGACAGGGGATGTCGCGGTGGCGATTCTTCGGAAACTCGATCCTGACCTTCCTCACGAAGATCGCCTCCGGCTACTGGAAGACGATGGATCCCCAGAACGGGTATACGGCCATCTCCTATCACGCGCTCGAGAACGTCGGGGTCGAAGAGATGTACGAGTACTACGGCTACTGTAACGACCTCCTGGTGAAGCTCAACGCCCGCGGGATGCGGGTCGCGGACGTCGCGATGCCGGCCGTCTACGGTGACGAGGAATCGAGTATCAAGTACCCAACATATATCCGGAAAGTATCGGGAATGCTCCTCCGGAACTTCTTCTGGCGACTCAAAACTCGATATCTCGTCCTCGACTTCCATCCGCTCGCCCTGTTCTACCTCTTCGGCGCGTCGATCTGTGGCGTCGCCGTCGCCGGTCTCCTGTGGTCGCTGTACGCCTGGCTGATGCTGGCGTACCCGCTCTTCGTTCGCGGCTCGTTGAGTATCCTCCTGTTTATCACCGGGAGCCTGTTCCTGCTGTTCGCAATGTTGTTCGACATGCAGGTCAACGAGTCCCGAGAGGTCCAGCTCCATGACTGATCGCGACAGCGTCGTAATCACGATCCAGCACCCGGCCCACGTCCACTTCTTCAGGAACGCCGTGGCCATCCTCGAGGGACGCGGCTACGACGTGTCCGTCTACGCGCGCGACAAGGACGTGACCCGCGAACTCCTCGAGGCCTACGGAATCGAGCACGAGGTGCTGGCGGGGACCGCCGACTCACCGCTCGAACTCGCGAAAGTGCAGGCGGTCTACGAGTACCGCATCCTGAAACGCATCCGGCGACTGGATCCCGCCGTCTTGCTCGCGATCGGCGAACCGGCAGTCGCACACGCGTCCTCGTTCGTCGACGGGCACAGCGTGCTGTTTACCGACACCGAACACGCGACCCTGCAGAACGCGCTCGCGTTCCCGTTCGCGGATCTCGTCTGTACGCCGCGAGCGTTTCGAGACGACCTCGAGGCCGCTCAGTACCGTTACGACGGCTACCACGAACTGGCGTACCTCCATCCGGATCGGTTCACGCCCGACCCGACGGTGCTCACCGAGCTCGAGGCGCAGTCGAACGCTCCAGCGGCTGTCCCGAAGGCCGCCCCCGGGGCCGTCCCGGATGCCGGTTCGGAGACCGCAACTGATGGCGCTGGCGACGACTCGCTTGTCGTCCTCCGTCTGGTATCGTGGAACGCCGCCCACGACTTCGGACGGCAGGGCATGGGCGGAATCGAGCACCTCGTTACCGAACTCGAGGACGCCGGCGCGACCGTCCTCGTGTCGGCCGAAGGCGACCTGCCGCCCGCGGTGGCAGACCGGCGGTTCGACCTGCCGGCGGAACGGATGCACGATCTGCTCGCCTACGCCGATCTGTTCCTGGGCGAGAGCGCGACGATGGCCATCGAGAGCGCCGTCCTCGGAACGCCCTCGCTGTACGTGTCGGATCTCGATGCGGGCGTTCTCGAGGAACTCGAGACACGGTACGGATTGCTGCAGCGACGCTCGCAGGAAACCGGCCCGGACGCGATCGCCGACGCCGCTCGGGGGCTACTGGCTACCGACGCATCGACGTGGGAGCGCCGCCGACAGCGACTCCTCGAGGAGACCGTCGACACCACGTCGTTCGTCGTCGACACCGTCGAGCGGGTGACCGGTCGATGATGGCGGCGCAATCGTTCGACAGCGGCGACTACGAGTTCGCGCTCTGTCTGACCCACGACGTCGATCGGGTGTACAAGACGTTTCAGTCGCCGTACTACGCCGTCACCGAACGCGATCCGTCCCACTTGCGATCGCTCGTGACCGACGAGCGACCGTACTGGCAGTTCGAGGAGGTCATGGCGCTCGAAGACGAGCTCGACGTCCGGTCGGCGTGGTACTTCCTCAACGAGAAACGTATCTGGGAGCAGCCGCCGTCCGACTGGCTCGATCCCCGCAGCTGGATGCTGTACACCGGCCGCTACGACGTGAGGGATCCGGAAATCGTCGATGCCATCCGGACGCTCGACGACGGCGGCTGGGAGGTCGGCCTGCACGGCTCCTACGACTCGTACGACGACCGCGAACGGCTTCGAGACGAGAAGGACGCGCTCGAGGACGTCCTCGGGCATTCGATTCGCGGGGGGAGACAGCACTATCTCAACACGATCGAGCCCGACACGTGGGAGCACCACCGATCGATCGGGTTGCGCTACGACGCCAGCTACAGAGCGAGCCCGACGTACGGGTTCGACGGCCAGTACGACGTCGTCCGCCCGTTCGACGACGACTTCGTCGTGTTCCCGCTCACGATAATGGAGATCGATCTGCGCTCGAACACGCCCTCGCTCGATGCGGCGTGGCGCGAGTGTCGTCGACTGCTCTCGGTGGCCCGCGAACACGACGCGGTCATGACCGTCCTCTGGCACCCGCGATACTTCAACGCCGACGAGTTCGAGGGGTACCGAACGCTCTACGAACGGACGATTCGAGAAGCGAAGGCGATGGGCGCCTGGGTCGGGCCGCCCGGCGAGTGTTACGAGCAGTTCGTGGCGGCGACGCCGTGATGGGCAGTGTTACTAAATCGAAGTGGTGGGCAGTGTCAAGCAATCGCAGTAGCGGGCCGAGGGGCCGCCCGACGGATAGTACCGAGGGACGGCCGGACCGTTCCGACTGGGAAACAACCGATTACCCGTCAACCGGCCGTCTCACAGTGACGGTATCGCGGTAGTTGCTGCGTTAGTTCTCGAGCGCCGCGCGAGCCTCTTCGCGACCCATATTGAGACAGATATCGTGGTCGTCGTAGTAGAGCGAGCCGGTGCCGTTGCCGACGACGTAGCCCATCGGCCCGACGCCTTCGATCCGGTTGTCGTCGCTCTTGGTGAAGCGCATCTCGGTGTTCTCGAACGCGAGTTCACCGTTGATCCAGTAGCGCATGATCCCGTCGGGGTTCGCCGTTCCGTTCTCGTAGGAGTTGACCTTCACGTGGGCCTCGATCTCGTTCCACTCGTCCATATTCACGACGGCGTCCGTCATCTGGAAGTCGCCCGAACCGGAGTTATCGAGGTGGTAGCAGTAACTGAAGAACTTGTAGCCGTCGGGCGCGGGCGAGTCGTTGCGGTTGGCGAAGCCGATCGCGTTCGACCAGCCGTTGGTACCGTCGGTTGCGCCGCCGCCCGAGGAACCGGTTCCGTTCGTCAGCGGGGCCCAGAAGATCCTGATCGTGTCGTCCTGATTGAGGTCGAAGTTCTCCGGATAGAGTTTGAATCGGGTGTACACCTCGTCCTGGTAGTCGCCGATGTGCTCCGGGAATCGGTACTCGCAGTTGGCGATCTTCTGATCGCCCGTGAATGCCAGATGGAGCGAGTTGTCGCCCGTCGCCGCTCGGTCCGCCACGAATTCCGGCGTGTGACTTCCCCGAACGTCGTTGACGTCGTAGACGGCACTCGGATCGCGATACTCGTCGTAGTCGACGGTGATCGACTCTCCATCGGAAGCCACATCGGCTGTCGCGCTCGCGAGTCCGGAGAGTCCGAGTGCGGCGGCCGCCGATCCGGCCGTCGAGAGATAGGATCGGCGCCCGAGCGTCAGCGTGGCGGCGCTGCGCCGCTCGTCACTGTCGGCCGATCGACCGCGGTCGAGTTCCGATTGATCGCTCGTCATGCAACTGGGAAACGAGAACATACGATTATAAGCCTTTATTACTCATTAGCGTACTGAAGTGGAGACTGTATAGTAATATTTCTATAATTATCGGTACATTCTCCTATTCTTTACTGAATCGTAAATATTTGATTGGGCGGTGGGAAAAAACAGATTACTCGCGGAACCAGCGAGGAACGTGTCGGTTTCGGTGGGACACTACGCCACGAGAGCCGCGGGACCCGGTTCGCTATTCGTCGGCGTCTCGGAGGTCGTGGTAGACGTTCACGCTGGCGTCGCCCAGCAGCGAGAAGTCGTCGATATCCCCGTCGAACCAGTAGGCGTCGAGTTCGCCGTCGGCGACGGTCCCGTCCACGGACGTTCCCTCGAGGGCGTCGGTGGGATCGATGGTCGCGTCGCGGTAGGTCGACTTGATCACGTCGCCGTCGACGGCGAACGAGTACTCGGAGCGGCCGTCCGCCTCGGTTCCGTCGATGACGATCGCGTTCGGGGGTCGGAGCGTCCCGCTGTCGTAGTCGGCGGGATCGATCCGCTGATCGCCCACGTACACGTGAGTCTCTCCCGCTTCGAACGAGAAGTCGACGAGGTCGCCGGCGAATCGGAAGCGGTGGACGCCTCGGTCGATGGTTCCCGAAACGGTGCTGCTCGAGAGGAGTTCGGCTTCCGACGCCGACGCGTCGCCGAGCACGGTATCGATCGCCGCGTCGACGGTCGCCTCGTAGCTCGTCTCGGTACCGTTGCCGACGATCGTGAGGAGATTGGGGAGTTCGTCGCCGTACTCCGCCGGATCCACGGGCTCGCCGTCGATCAGCACGCGAGCCGCTCCGTCGACGGTCAGTTGCTCGAGGTCGCCGGAGAAGCGGAAGGCGTCTCGCCAGCCGGCGACCGAGCCGGTGACGTGGCCGGCTTCAATGCCGTCCTCGTCACTGATCGACGCGCCCCCGATCGTCGCTTTCTCGACAGCTCCGCCGACCTCGAACTCGTACTCGCTGGTTCCGGTCGTCCCGAGGCCGTCGACGAGGATGACGTTCTCGAGCGGTTCGTCTCCCGCGTCGGCTTCGTCTGCGGGCGTGTCCGGATAGTCGTCCGGATCGATTCGCTCGCCCGAGACCCACAGCTCGGACGGGCTCGGATCGGCGGAGATGGCGACGATCTCGCCGTCGAAGAAGTAGCCGTCGACCGTTTCGGGTTCCGCGACGGCCTCGACGACGGCGTACTCGTCGGTGGCAATTTCGACCGTGTCGTTGTACGTCGCCTGGCCCCAGTCGGACTGGACGATGTCGCCGTCGACGTACACGCGATACTCGGCCTCTCGATCGACGTTTCTGTAGGTGAACAGTTCGTCGTACTGGTCCCGCTCGCCGGGTTCGACCAGATTCGGATCGTCGTCGTACGACGGCGAGTCGTCCCTGTCCCCCGGGACCCCACCGATCGCGATCTCGTGGTTGTCGTAAACCAGCGCGCCGCCCGAGAGGTTCGACCCGACGACGTAGCCCAGCGGACCGACGCCCTCGATCTGGTTGCTGTCGCTCGTGGTAAAGCGCATCCCGGTGCGCTCGAAGGCGAGCTCCCCGTTGACCCAGTAGCGCATGACGCCGTCCCGGTTAGCCCGCCCGTTGGAAACGGTGTTACACCGGACGTAGCCCTCGACCTCGTTCCACTGGTCCATCCAGATGGGGGCGCTCGTCATTTGGAACTCCCCCGAGCCGCTCCGGTCCATGTGGTAGCTGTAACTGAAGAAGTTGTAGCCGTCCGGTGCCGGCGAGTCGTTGCGGTTGGCGAACCCGATCGCGTTCGACCAGCCGTTCGTGCCGTCGGTTGCGTCGCCGCCGGACGATCCGGTCCCGTTCGTGAGTGGCAGCCAGAAGATGCGGACGGTGTCGTTCGCCTCGAGTTGGATCCCGTCAGGGTAAATATCGAATCGCGTATACACCTCGCTGGGCATGTCGTATCCGTTTTCTTCGAACCGATACTCGAGGTTCGCCGTCTTCTGGGCGCTCGAGAACTCCGTTCGCAACGCCCGCTCGGTGCCGTTGGTCGGCGAGGAAACGAACTCCGGCCGGATGCCGCTCCGGTTGTCGTTGACGTCGTACACGTCCGACGGAGTACTGTACTGCCCGTAATCGAGGTCGATCAGTTCCATCCCCTCGGAAACATCGTCTGGCGCAGCGCTCGAGACGCCCGCGGACGTGCCGAGCGCCGCCGCTGCTCCGCCGGCGAGTTTCAGATAGGAGCGCCGATTGATCGTCTCAGTTTCGGGATCGTCTGCAACACCAGATGACGAGTCATCCGGGTCCGGAAGTTCGCGTGCCATATACGGTGGGTAATAAGATCTTACCAGGGTAAACTTTCCGTTTATATTTAACCACATTTTCAATATATTCTTTTTATAATTGTATTCTATGGATTCGAAATGGCGAGATAAGAATGGTATTTTTAATTTCTGTATTTCGTGTAGGTAGCAGCTGCTTACCGAATCAAACCCGCGCTGCTCACCCGGTTGCTATCGCGCCCCACAGAGACGGACAGTCGATCGGCGGTGATGAACGACGTCGGCCGCGACCGTCCCAGTAATCGCTTGTCTCGAGTCGCCGATTCCCGTGCTGATCGCTGAACCAACCTGTTTCGGCCCGTGTTCCGCTACTACGTCCGCGTATGGCTGACATTACAAAGCGGATATAACTCCAAGTACGGCGGGAGTCTCGCTTGCGGCGAACGGACCATCCGTCGCAACGATATGCTGACCAACAATGAGTATTACAGTTTCGACAGCTGATCCGTCAGAACAGGACACGTGGGATCAATACGTCGAACGATCCCCCCAAGGAACGGTCTTTCACCGGTACGGTGCGCTCGAATGTATGCGGAATCACTCCGGTGGGACGCTGTATCCGCTAATCGGGTATAAGGGGCAGGAACCGGTCGGGATCTTCCCCGTCTTCGAACTGAACAGCGGCCCGGTCACGCTGGCGTTCTCCCCGCCGTACGAACTCGGCATTCCCACGCTCGGTCCCGCGTTGTTGAACATGGCAAAACTGAAGCAGCGAAAGCGGGAGAAACGCCACGCCCGCTTCGTCGAGAGCTGTCTCGAGTGGATCGACGACGAGATCGACCCTCACTACACGTACGTCGAGACCGACTGGAACTACGACGACAGTCGCCCGTTCGTCTGGAACGACTTCGACGTCTCGCCCGCGTACACGTACGTCCTTCCGCTCGATGATCGACCCAGCGAGGAGGAACTCATCGGTCGGTTCAGTTCGAGTCCCCGCCGGCGCATTCGGGATCACTTGGACGAGGAGTACACCGTCGACGTCGGCGGTCCCGACGCCGTCGAGTGGATCGTCGACCGGGTGACCGAACGGTACGAAGAGCAGGATCGGACGCCCCATTTCACCGTCGACTTCGCGCTCGAGCTCTCCGAACGCCTTCCGGACGGTGCGGTTCGGCCGTACCTCCTTTCGATCGACGGCGAGCCCGTGACAGGTTGTCTCATCCTCGAGGACGACGGGACCGCACACCGCTGGCAGGGCGGCGCGATCCCCGACACTGACTTCCCCGCGAACGAGGTGCTCGAGTGGCACATGATGCGCGATGCGATCGATCGCGGGATCGAAACCTACGAACTCGTCGGAGCGAACACGCCGCGACTCAACACCTGGAAGGCGAAGTTCAGTCCCGAGATCAGGACCTACTATTCGGCAAAGCGATCGTCGACGAGCATGGATGTCGCCGAGAGCCTGTACCTCAATCTCCGGGACAAGAGCTCCCTGCTCACCAGACTGTCCCCGGCGACCGAGTCCGCTCCGAAGGGGAAGTGAGTCGTCTCCGTCCCATTGCACACGCGAATACCGGCATCGCCGACGCGAACAAGCCGTCGAACGACGAACGCTCGAGCTACCATACCCGTGTCAGAACTCGATCCGACCCTGTACCGGAGCATCGAATCGATCAACGAAAACCAGTGGAACAACGTCGTAACCCAGTCCGACCGGGGAACCGTCTACCACCGGGCCGGCTGGATTCGGGCGATCGAAGAGGCCTTCGACTACGGCGGCCACCACGTCGTCGTCGAAAAGGGCGGCAATCCGGTCGCTCTCATGCCGAATTTCGCGGTCGATCTCCCGATTCCCGACTCGATCAGGGAGCGCCTCCCCGTTGCGGTGCCGCTGAAACGGCTGGTGTCGATTCCCACCGGATTCGGCGGTCCGATCGTCCAGACGGACGAGGCCGAATCGCTCGACTTGCTGTTCGAGAGCCTCGAGACGACCACCGATCGCACCGTCATCAGCCACGCCATCGAGACGTACGATCTCGAGTACATCCGGTACGGACAGTACCTCCAGACGCGGGGGTACGAGCCGACGTTCGAGTCGTGTCTGTTCCTGCTCGACCTGCGGGACGGCTGGGACGCCATCCTCGACGGGATGGACAAGGGACGCCGACGCGACATCCGGAAAGGGAACGAACAGGAGTATCGAATCGAGATCGACCCGCTCGGAACCGACCTCGAGACGACCTACGACTGGTACGTGAAAAACCTCGAGCGAGTCGACGGCTCGCCACTCCCGAAGGCGTTCTTCGAGGCGCTGGTCGACCATCTCGAGGATCGAATTCGCGTATTCAGGGCTATCGTCGAAGGTCGTGAGATCGGCCGGTACGTCTACCTCCTCGACGAGGAAGGCGGCGTCTTGCACCACTGGTTGTCGGCGATCCCGGACGCGGACGACTACGAGTACTATCCCTCGGAACTCCTCCACGAACGCGCGATCAACTGGGGGATCGAACGGGGGTACGATCGGTACAACTTCGGAAAGACCGGCTCGCACTTCTCGAACTCCGTGTTCCGCTTCAAACACAAGTACGGTGGGTCGGCCGTTCCAGTCTTCAACGTCGAAAAGGGCTATTCGCGGCTCGCGTGGCCGGCGTACCGGTTCGGGCGAGACAAGTACGTCGAAAAGTCGCTCTGACACGGTCTGCTGTACCGATGTACCAGCGCAACTGCGAACCGTCCCGCGGTTGCGCGGGAAATGACTTACAGCGGTCCGTCTGAATCGGTCCGCGCGTCGCGCGGAAGCCTCGCTCACTCGTCGGGGGCGGACGGGAACTCGGCCGGATCGACCCGGTCGCCGGAGAGCCACAGTTCCTCGAGTTCGGGATCGGCGTCGACGGCGACGAGTTCGCCGTCGAAGAGGTAGCCGTCGGCGGTAGCCGGATCGGCGTCCGCGTCGACCGTCACGTAGCCGTTTCGGGTGTTGTCGGCCAGCGAAATTTCGACCGCATCGTTGGGGCTCGCCTCCCGACCACGGACGTCGCTCCACCGGCTGTGAACGACGTAGCCGTCGATATACAGCCGATACGTCGTTTCGGCGTCGGTCACGACGGTAATTCGACCCTCGTACTCGTCCGTAGTGGTCGGGTCCGCGACGAACGGACCGCGGTCGCGCGTCGATCTATTCGCCGCGTCGGCACCCCGGAGTTCGTGATCGTCATAATAGATGGCGAGATCGGTCGGTGCGGTCTCGGTTCCGCCGTAGCGGACCAGCGGGCCGGCGTACTCGATCGCCTGCGCCTCGGTCGTCGTCCAGCGGAAGTCGGTCCGCTCGTAGACGAGATCGCCGTTCACCCAGCAGCGAGCCTCGCCGTCCGGTTCCGCCTCACCGTCGGAGACCGTGTTCATCCGGACGGACGTCTCGAGTCGGAACCACTTTCCGGCGGGAATCGGTGCGTCGATGACTTCGAACTCGCCGCTTGCGCCCCGCTGGTCCATGTGGTACGTGTACGCGCCGAGATTGTACAGGTCGTCGCCATCGGTCCCTCTGTCGGTCACGGCGAGCATCGTCGACCAACCGTCATCGCCCGACGGCTTGCCGCGTCCGCCGGAACCGTGCGCGCCCGCCTCCGTGTTCAGTCCCGCCGACCAGAACCGACAGATGTCCCCGTCAGCCATCGTCCAGTCGTCGCTCAGCCGGATCATCGAACGCTGGGAGACCTCGCGGGGTTGTTCGTACCCCCTGTCGGGAAACCAGAACATCGCGTTGCTCCCGTCGCTCGCAGCCGACGGAATCGTACACCGCAACGCCGTCTCCCCCGTATACGTCTCGTCGTCGACGAACGAGAACCGACTCGGATAGCCCGTCCAGACGCGATAGATCTCGGTCGGATCGGCGTACGCTCCGTAGTCGATTTCGATCGATTCGAACGTCTCCCCGCTCGCGTCGATATCACCGTCGCCCACGTTCCGTGAGATGACCGCCATCCCGCCCGCCGTAATACCCGCTGCGGTGGCCCCCCCGAGACACTTCAACAACGACCGTCGCGTTACCATTCGTTTCTCTCCCCATCACAGACGTCCGTAGTTACGATCAGGAATCGGACGGCAATTCCGGACTATGCGCACACCGCTTTGAGATATGCCCGACCTACCGCCGACGATGGACCACGCCCCCAGACCCGGCTCGTATCGTCCGAGCAACGAATGGTCGACCGTGATATCGTCAGGTTCGCCGTTCCGACCGTCGCTGATCGGTGCGACTCCGATATCGGGAGGCTCCAGCGCGTGTCGCTGTGTCCCCGAACGCGGCCCCTACCCGCCGTTCGCTTCAGCACGACTCTCAGTATTCGCTCCATTCTTTTTATTTGGTGTATTAGATATTGCATATGTGTCGAATTTCAATCATAGATTTTGAAATGTATCTCCGCGTATCCGTGCCGCTATCTGCCAGTATACCTCATCGTTCTCAGGATTTGTGAACAGTGTGAAACGCTTAACGAAGCCCGTCGTATTAGACGCTGACAGATGAGCTGTCTCACAGCGTGGCGGATTCCGCCGACTGCGCGTCGGCGCCGGCCGCGAGCCGAACCGCAACGGGAGCCGATACCGATCGGTGATGCACCGTGAGACGAATCACTCACGAGCTATACGGCATCTCGTCGATCGCGCTGCCGGTGCTGGCCGTGATCGGCATCAGCATACCCCTGCTACTCGGATCGGGGAACCTGGCGATCCTGGGGCTTTACTTCGCCGTTCCGATGGTCGCAGCGCCGATAGTGGTCCGGGCGTTCGGCTCCGACCGGTCGGTCCTCGAGCGAAACGACTGGCGCGTTCCACGGGTCGACTGGCGAGTGTGGTCGATCGCGTTCCACCTGCTCCTGAGCGGGCTGATCGCGTTACTCGTCATCACCAACGTCCGCCCGCTGGCCTTCTACGCGGGGGTCGCGCTCGCGTACGTGCTCTGCTTTTTGCTGATAACGACGACGCCGTCCACTCGAGGCAGACACGTGATCGCCCTCTATCATCTGATGGCCATCGCGACGCTCGTCATCTACAGCGTGACGCTGAACTACGAGTTCTTCGTCGGCCACGGTGACCTGACGACCCACGTCGCGTTGGTGTCGGCGATCGTCGAGACGGGGCGAACGGTGTCGCTGGTTCCCGAGTACGAGGCGTTCCAGCTGTGGCACGTCTACGCCGCGGTGTCGACCCAGCTGTTCGGTGACTGGGTCGCCCACCACACGACGATGTACGTCCTCTCAGGTGGCGTGTTCGCCGCGGCTATCGGGCTCATGTACGGAATCGCCCGACGCGTCTATCCGAACGAGACCGTCGGATTGCTCTCGTGTCTCGTCCTGATCGCGTTCCCGCTGTACCTCTTCTACGGCATGTACTCGATCCCGCGTAGCGTCACGTCGATTCTGTTCCTCGCGCTCGTTCTCACGCTCGTAGACCGTCCGACGACCGGAATGCGGGCCCTGACCGTCGTTTTCGTCGGCGCGATCGTCGTCTATCATCCCGTCTCGATCCCGTTCGTCTTCGCGATTCTCGTCGTCCTCTCTCTCATCGAGCGGACGATCGAAACCCCCGTCCGGATCGTCGACAACTACGTCCTCTCGGTGACGGCGCTGATCACGGCCGTCTACTGGCTCTACGAGGCCGAGTTCATCGTGGATCGGATCGTGGACACCATCTCCGTGAGTTTCTTCGGATCCACACCGTCCTCGGGAACGCCACAGGGCGTGCTCTCGAGCCCCTGGGCCGAAGTCGCCAACTACGCGGCCTACGCGTTCGCGCTGTTTTTCGTCCTCGTCGGGTTCCTGTTCTGGCAGCGGCGAATGGCCGCGAGCGACGCGGACCAGACGGCCGAATCGGATCGACGGCTCCGGCCGAGTCGAACCGTCCCGCTGGTCACGTCGCTCGGCATACTCACCGTCGCGCTCGTACCGCTGGCCTTCCCCGGTCCGACGCTGCTGCTCGATGCGCTGGCCGGCGTCAACATCAGTCGGTTCGGCCACTACAGTTTCATGTTCATCGCACTCATCGCCGGCTACGGGCTGTACGAACTGCTCGACCGCGGCGGGATGACGGTGTTCCTCGCCCTCCTCGTTCTCACGTCCGGGTTCGCGGTCACGGCCGTCTCGAACGACTTCACCGCCTCGGACAATCCGGTCGTCGAACGGCCGTTCTACACGTTCTACCTCACCGAAAACGAGCAGGCGTCGTTCGAGACGATCGACGCGGGCTACGAGGGAGAGATCGGAAGCGACAGGACCAGCTGTCGGTATATGGGTGCGCTCCACTCGTCGTCGTGTTCGGTCGTCGACGCCGGCGAAGACGAGGCGCTGTTCGCCGACTACGACGGCGTTCTCATCAGGGAAGGCGAACTCGAGGACCGGGGCCGACCGTTGCAGTTCTCCGAGTACGTCGAAGCGGAGTCGATCCCCGAGGACGAACTCGCGACACGAGATCGAGTGTACGATTCGGACGAGGTCGCGTTCTACGGCTGATCGGGACGTCGTCGATCAACCCCTGAGCTGGTTCGCGACCTGTTCGACGTTGATGAGATCGAACGCCTGACAGGCGACGAGCCAGACGACGCCGCTCGCGCCGATGGCGATCACCAGCCCGCCGAGTCCCGAGAAGAGGCCTAACAACACGAGGACGACGGCCGCCATGCCGACGGAGATGACGGTCGCCGTCGCGACACAGCGGCCGACGGCTCGGACGTCGAACGGCAGTTCGGTCGAGACGATACCCACCGACAGGATCGCGTACGTCCCGTACGTGATTACGGTCGCGATCGCGGCACCGACCGCCCCGAACTCGGGGATCAGGAGGACGTTCAAGGCGACGTTCGCGACCGAGGTGATCGCCTTGAGGACCGCGCGGGAACGGGCCCGGCCGAGGTAATCGAGCGCGGGTCCGGAGATGTTCTCGAGGGCCTCGAAGAGGACGAACAGCGAGAGGACCTGCACGACGAGGACGCCGCCGGCGTAGCCCTCGCCGAAAACGGTAACGATGGCCGGGTCGGCGACGACGAAGAGACCCACGCACGCGGGGATGTACAACGTCAGCGTCTTGGTGAGGCTCTCCTGATAGACCGACGTGGCCGCCTCGGTTCGGCCCTCCGCCGTTTCCGCACCGTAGGACGGCGACAGCGCGAATCCGATCGAGGCCGCGGGGACGCGCGTGAACTGGCTGATCTGCTTGCCGATCGTGTAGAACGCGACCTGCGTCGGGTTCGTGAGTGCGCCCACGAGGATCACGTCGAGGTGGCCGTCGACCTCGGCGGACAAGCGCGTGACGCTGAGCGGGACGTTGTACCGGAGGATGTTCATCCGGACCGCACCGTCCGTGGCGATGCTCGAGCGCTCGAGGTCGCTGACCTGCCAGACCATCCAGTGGCCGAGCAGCGTCGCGATGGCGAACGCGAGGACGTAGCCGACGACGGCCGCCGTCGGCGTCCGCCAGACCAGGACGGCGACGGTAACGAACAGCAGGGTCATGAGCCCTTTTATCGCGTGGAGTTTGGCGGTGGCTGAGATCGCCTCGTACCCCTGCAAGATACCCCGATTGTACCGGTAAAGCGTGTAGAACAGGACGTACGTGGATCCGACGAGCAACAGGCCGCCGAGTCCGGCCTCACCGACCAGCGTCGCGATGAACTCGGCACCGATCACCAGCGAGATCGCGACGATCATCGAGGCGACGACGACCAGGATCCACGACTCGACGACTGCTGCGACGGCTCGCTCGGACGTGTCGTCAGTGTCCGCTGCGATGTATCTCGCGGCTGCCCACGGCAGTCCGGATTCGCTGAGGAACCGGGAGAACGAGAAAATCGAGAGCGCGAGCGCGAGCAGACCGTACGACTCCGGCCCGAGCGTTCGAGTGAGAACGAGCAAGAGGAGTCCGGTGGATGCGACGTGAACGACGCGACCGCCGAAATCGGAGACGATGTTCGATATCAGTCTGTTCGCCATGTGGGTTGTGTGGCCATCGTATCGGCTTCGTGCAGGTCAGTCAACGCCGTCGTTCGGAATCCGGTTCTCGTTCCGAGACGATTCGTCTCGATTTTTGCGGCGACCGGTCGCCAGTTCGTCACAGCGCGCTTGGCTGCGTCATCTCGTCACCGTGCTCTCTCCTCGCTGCGCCATCTCGTCGCCGTTCCGCTCCGTCACTGCGTCATTTCGCGCCGCGTCATTCCGAACCGCGCCATCTCGACACCGTGACTACTGGTGCGAAGACGACGTGAGACGTGAGCGAATCGCTCCGCAGCCGAATTCGTGCAACTGACGCTCTCATGATGAATACGGAACGATAACCGTCATTGCTATTCACTGCCTTCAAACGCGGCCGAACGTGTAAGCGCGGGATTCCGTCACCCCTGTCGATCGGGTCGTATCAGAAACTGGAAAAACGATCACCAATTCATATGGCTTCGAATTCCATCTAGTTGCCACGATGTCTATCATCGGTAAGGCCAAAAAGGCGAAACTCGATCTCGCCGTCTACGAATTCGCGGGCGACCTCCCGAGCGAGTCATACGCGTCGACCGAGTACGAACTGAGCACGGTCGACGACACGGACTCCGTCCGTCGATTCTTCGGAGACGACTCCGAATGGCGGGACCGGTACTTCGAGTACCTGAACGACGAGTACGTCGGCATGGTCCTCCACGAGGGAGACGACGTGATGAGCTACGGCTGGATCCTGACGCCGGAGTCGAAGCGCGCCCCGCGGGCGCTGCCAGACTCTATCTGCGGCGAGGACTGGTACTGGCTGTTCGACGCGAGGACGATGCCCGAGTACAGCGGACAGGGACTCTTCAAGGAGATCAACCGCGTCCGAACCGAATGGATCCTCGAGCGCGATCCGGACGCGACCATTTACACTGATACCGGCGTCGATAACGTCGCCCGATACGGAATCGAGTCCTCGCAGTTCGAGCCCTGCGGAACGATGTCCCTGTTCAGATTCGAACTCCCGGGAACCCCGCTCTGGAAGTGGAGTCGCTGGAATCGACACACCGAGCATCCGGCGATGCCGGAGTAGTGGTCCGCCTCGGCGGTCTATCGGCCGGTTCGCCTCGGCCGATCGGCGGACGTGCCATTTTGTCGACGGCGGCTACTTCGGGATGGACGCGGTACGAATCGGTTACTGACCGTCTACGGCGAGTACTATCGCGTGGCTTTATATCAGTCGTCGTGATAGGTCGCCGGCAATGTCGACGCCGCTCCGCCGCAGATACGTTCGCGCACAGCTCGTCTGGCTGCTCGGGGTCGTGCTGGCGCTCTCGATAGCGGGCACGTTCTCGTACGCCCTGTTCGTCCTGCTCGCGGTCATCGGGTTCGTAACCATCACCGAACTGCTGACGCCGGCCGACGTGCCCACTCGGTGGCGCGATGACCTCGACGTGCTCCTCACGGTCGCGCTCGTCGCCGCCGTGGTCGCCGTGAACGTCAGACTCGTTCAGCTGTTCGCGCCGGACGTACTCCCCTGAGCGCCACTCGCGGTTCGGCCGACCGGCCGGCATCGCTCGCGGCGAACCACACGACGCTGGCCACCACCGGCGAAGGTGCTATGGATCACCGTGACCACCGGCCGCTTGCGGAACGAATCGGAAAAGTCGACGCCAGATTGCGGCACGCAGATACTCCTCACTCCCCGCTTCTCGCTTCACCATCTTCTCGCTCCGTCATCTCCTTACCCCGCTATCATCTCACTCCTCGTCACCGCTCCTACTCGGCGTTCGTCTCCCAGTGGCAGCGAACGAGCCACTCCCCGCGGTCCGTGTCGTCGGTCACCTCGAGTCGAACCGGTCGCTCGAGGTGGGTCGCGAGACCGACGGCGAGGATCGAGGCGACGGGGTGATCGAACCGATCGACGGGCCCGAAGGCGCTTCCGGAGACGGCGATCTCGGCTCGTCCCGCTTCGACGACTGAATCGGTCGCAGTGACGAACTCGAACCGGTCCTCGAGCGCGTCGGTTAGTTGCTCGACCATCGCGGCCGGCGTCGACAGCTTCGCATCGGCCACCGCTCCCTCGACCTCGCGAACGAAACCGCTGCCGATCGGCTCGAGAAAGAGCCCCCGGCGGTCGGCGTCGCCGGAGACCGGCGCAGTCACTGATTCCGGGGCATCGTCCGAACGACGCGGAACGAACAGTCTGATATGACCGTCCTCGTCCGGGAGATAGAACCGGTCCGCGCCGTGGTCGAACGCGGCGATCAACGCGTCGTAGTTGGCGGCGCACGCCGCGTACACTTCCTCGGCATCGCCGCGTTCGATGAACTCACCCCGCGTCATCGTGGCGACGAGCAGTGCCCCGACGACGCCGATCCCGGCGAGGGTGAACAATACGCTCTGCGCGCTCGGCACGACGAACGCACCACCGACGCACAGCGCGCTCAGTCCGACGAATCCGAGCGTCGACGGATCCGTCCCGCTCCGTTCGGACCACCCGACGTGGTCGTGGAGGCGCTCGTTTCGAGCCGTCAACCGCTCGGCCCGGTTCTCGAGGTCGGCGAGCCTGGCCCGGGACTGGTCTCGCGGTCGTTCGACGCCGGCGATGCTCCGATTGATGTTCTCGTCGGGATTGTCTGGCTTCATGGCTGAATTCGATCCGTGTTCGACTGGAAGTGCGGCTCTCGTCCGCCTCGACGGGATGGAGCGGGACGCTCCGGTCGATGGTCGGCTCCCTCGCAAAGAAGGAGTGACGTGCCGACAATTGACTCGAGCGACAACATTCGTCACGGATCTAGTGCTGCTTCAGTTGAAAGTAATGGACGTGCTACACTCTCCGTGACTCGACTGAGACAACGGCAATGGGACTCGAGACGACCCGTATAGCCGATTTTTGGAGGGGTCACCACCGTTCGTCCGGTTGGTCACGGGTCTCGCCGTTACTCCCATCCTTCGCCGTTCGGAGACCGGACCGACGATCAACGCGATGAGAGTGGGCTTCGGTAGACGGTCATGAATACGCGAAAGTCAGTGCAACCGTCCCGCCAATTTACGTGACGGATATCGAAGGACGAGTAAATGGCTGACAGCAGTGGGACCCAGGATAGCCCCGTTCGGAACGACCGGTCGCTCCCGAGGGACCTCACCGCCGTGCTCGTCGCGACGGCCCTCGTCCTCGTCGTGGCGTTCACACCGGGACTTCGAGAGACGCCGTTGCGCGTTCCGGTCGGGATCGCGTTCGTCCTCTTCGTTCCCGGGTACGCGGTCGTCGCTGCACTGTTTCCGGAACGCGACCGATCCGTCGACGCCGTCGACGGCCCCGCCCATGATGATCCCGTGGGGACGCCCGACGACGGGATCGATCGGACGCGCTGGTTCGAAAACGGGAACGGGATCGACATCGTCGACCGGTTCTCCCTGTCGATTATACTCAGCGTCGTTTTCGTTCCGGCGATCGGACTCGCGATGAACTACACGCCGTGGGGGATCCGACTCGGTCCCGTCGTCGCCGCCGTCTCGGCCGTGACGGTACTCGTCACGCTCGTCGCCGTCCGTAGACGGCGCGCCGTTGCGCCGTCCGCCAGATTTTCCCTTCCCGATACTCAGTCGAGAGGACGGATTCGGCAGTCACTGTTTCCCCGGAACACCCGTTCCGACGCAATGTTGAACGGACTGTTGGCCGTCACGGTCGTCCTCGCCGTCGCGACCGTCGGCTTCGCCATCGTCGCTCCCGGGCTCAGCGACGACGTCAGCGCCGGCTCCGACGACGGCTACTCGGCGATCTCCCTCCTCGACGAGGACGGCGATCTCCTGACCAATAGCTCGGCCGACAACGGGACCCCCGACGAGTTCACCGTCGGCATCGAAAACAACGAACAGCGAACGGTTTCCTACACGGTCGTCGCCGTCGAACAGGAGCTCGCCACGAACGAGTCGTCCGACGCCGTCTCCGTCGAGGACCAGCGGGAACTCGAGCGGTTCGAAACCGAACTCGAGCACGGCGAGAGCGCGGCGATCGAGAGCTCACTCGAGCCCAGTGACGATTCGTCGCGACTCGTCTGGCTGCTGTACCCGGGCGATGTTCCCGACGAACCGACGCCGTCGAACGCCGACTCTTACGTCACGTTCTCGCTCACAGACGATGACGAGTGATTCACTCGAAGTATTGACAGCGCCGTGGCGTCACGCTCGTCTGTTGCTATCCTATAAATGCTTCACGAGTTCGTAAGGAATCGGTGAAGTAGATTTAGGTCCTATTTCTACGATACTACCTGAAACTCCACCGGACAGAGAACATTCTGACGCAACTTAGAAAATTGTGCCGTGTTGAATAGTGATCTACGTGCCAGATATCACGGGTTAGAAGGATGAAGCCGAGGAAATCGATTCTGATCTATGAAGCTGATCTCCTCGACTTCGTTGAGCAGTGTCGCCACCTAGCCAAACAAGCGTTGGGGAAGCACGCGGGCGAGCCCGCCAGCGGCGGGTTCGCCCGCTAGGTACACGTCGTCTTGCACTGTTTCCGACTCGAAGACGGCCACAGCTACCGTGAAACACCGAGTCGGCTGAAGTACATGACTGCGACTCGTGACGTGCTCGGCTCAGACGGAGACGATCTTCCTGAGTTCGCGTCGACCGCGGTGGGATCAGTTTCAGCACTTCATAAGCAAGCACCGAGAGCCAGCGGTCCATGACTCTCGTTGCCCCGCTCGTGGGTTACTCGCTGTGATCTTCTCTCCCAATGAGGCCAGTTCGATCCGGAATGATCTGCTAACGCGATAACGGGTGGGACCAAACAACTTCGTAGTCTAGTTGCGGGTGGTCGGACTCGAATCGGTTTCGTGTGGTCAATCGATTATCAGTTCCGCGACTCGTCTTTCGCGTCCGAATCCTTCCAGTCACCTTCCTTTCCGTTACGAAATTCGCCCTTCGCCTGGCGTTCTCGCGGCCACAGCGCAATCGCGAGCAGCGCGACGTAGAACGCGACGACGACCGCGATCACGACCAGTCCCTGGATTCGAGCGATCGCGGCGGTGTTGATCCAGTCTTCGCGAGCCGCGAACGCGGTCACTCTGAAGAGCCACGCGACGAGGAGGACGCCGAGTAGCGCGAGATATACGCGTCGCAGGCGATTCGCAAGGGCCTCCTGCATCGATACTTTCACCGTGGGCTTGCGGTAGTCCTGACTCAGTTCCACTCGCCAATCGGAGCGTTCGACGTCCCGTGACGGGTCCAGAGCAGTCGCGAGCAGATTCTCCTGAAGCATCCGAACGCGCGCCCGGAAGACGTCGTAGTCCCGGTACCGCCGCGCCTCGATGCCGAGGAAGACCGTGACGACCACGATTCCGATCAACAGGATGTAGTGGGGGTTGTCTGGACTCGAGAACGCCCACGTCAGGATCGCCGCCATCACAGTCACCGCCCACGTCGTCGTCTGGTCGAGGCGCTGTCGCCACGTGTCCACTCGGCCGAGTTCGCCGCGGTACGCGTGGGCCATCACCGAGCCGAGGCCCGTGCTCTCGTCGACCATTTCGCGGCCGATCTCCCGCTGTTCGGGCGTCGTCGGGTCGAACGTATCGTCGTTCGAATCTGCCATGCACAACGGACATCGCCCCGTCTCATAAGCGAATGCGGCGCCGAAGTGAAACGTGCGACGGAACGAGGCCGACCCGAATAGCCGCACCCGAGTTACAGCGACTCGAGAACCCGTTCGAAGTGCTGTGTTGCTCCGGGGACGGTCGGGGATCACAGTGGCTCACTAAGTTGTTCGATGTTCGAAACGGCGAATATCAGGACGATCTCACGGAACTCACGATACCAGAACTGCGCTCGCACGGAGGAGCCGAGCGAGCGCTTGGGTGACGAGTACGACGTCTCGGCCATCCACCGCTGAGAGTACCCAGTGTTCCGGATCAACGCGTTATAGTACAATCGCACAACGGCGACGACCCCCGACAAGGGACTTGGTGGAATCCAGCTTGCCAATACTGGTGTCACCCATAACCGTCCCTACCTGTCTGCGGGTTCACGCGAACGAAGTGAGCGTATGGGTTGGGGCGGATTTGAACCGCCGACTTCCTCCGTGTGAAGGAGGTATCATAACCAACTAGATCACCAACCCGCACGAGGGGATTCCCGTGCGTTTGACTTAAGGCTTCCTTTCAGCAGTCGTCCGCAGCCACCCTCGAGCGGTCCACGCGATCACGCGCGGAATCGAGCGCCGCGAAAACCCTCGTTTCGGCTCGTCGCTCGAGGGCGGTCACGTCCTCGCGGACCCGGTCGAGGCGGCCGGGTTCCGGGACGCGCTCTCGGCCGAGGGACGATCGGACCCGATCCGTGACCCAGTCCGTCTGCTCCGTCACACCGAGTCGAGCGTGCTCGGCGGCTCGTCGCAGGTAGTACAGGCTGTCGTGGAAGTGTTTGTTCATGTGGTTCTCTCCCACAGAGAGGCCTGACGGGAATATAGTTCTTTCGTAGCCAACAGAATTCGAGCGTGCGGAGCAGCAGGTCGTGACAGGCATCTCGAGCCGGGAGCGTGTTTCGAATCTGACCCAACGGCTATCGTGGTCGTCCGCTCGAGTCTGAACGCTCGAAGTGATGGGCCCCGGCTCGAGCAGCCCGTGTCGTACGGCATCAATCGACGATCCAATTTCCACGATAACGGGCGTTTCACCCGGTAACACTCCCGTTAGCGAGACTATATCAGGTTCGGATACGAACCCGATAACGTAATGCAACTACTATCGCGACTCGAGGCGCAGAACCGACTGCAGCGGAGTCACTCACGATCATCGACGACCTCGCAGACGGCGGTGAGTCGCTGATGGCGTTCGAAAGCGGCATCGGCGCGGCGCTCTTGCTCGCCGGGCGGCTCCTGTTCGGTGGCCTCCTCGTGTACCAGGGACTCAATCACTTCATGGCGACGGATATGATGGCCGGCTACGCGCAGTCGAAGGGGGTCCCCGCGGCCAGGTTCGGCGTCGTCGCGTCGGGCGTGGTGCTGGTCCTCGGCGGGCTCGGCATCGTCTTCGGCGTCTATCCAGTCGTCGCCGCGGGGATGCTGGCCGTGTTTTTCCTCGTCGTGACGCCGTTCATGCACGACTTCTGGGCGGTACCCGAGGACCAACAGCAAGGCGAGATGACCCACTTTTTCAAGAACGTCGAACTGCTGGGCGCGTCCCTGATCGTGCTGGTCATCGCCGGCGAAACGTGGGGATACGCGCTGAACATCGGTCTGTGATTCGTCCGGACGAACGAGGACGTCTCTGCGGCCAGTAGAGAGAGCGTATTCACCGGAACCAAGTCGGCGCACCGTGTCGATCGGCGACGAAATCCAATTTGTTTTGGAGGGCAGTTCAAGCGATCGGTCGTTGACTAGTCGGATATGGCAACGAACGAGACGGCCGCTGGCTCCCGAGAGCGGAAACGGTTCCTCGTGGAATGCAACGGCTGTGGGTACGAGCGATCGGCAGACGGCCGCGACGAAGCGACGCGAATCGGAACCGACCACCGACGAGAGACGGGACACGAACTCGTCGCTATCGAATTACCACCGATGACCGAAACCGAGCACTCGTAGTCCACGCCGTTCGGGGCCAGAGGCGTCAGCGACGGGACGATCTCGATTCGGGCCGATATCGACTACCAGAGCCGCCGTTTCGGCGATCGCTCCCGCGGGAATCGAATTTCACACGACCGGAGCCGATATATCGGGAGATGGAGCCGATTCTCCGACCGGTTTGCGCTAGAGTACCGACTGAAACGATTCACACACCGATCGCACAGTCCGCGGTTCTCGCTCCCGACGGTCGCTCACGGCTCGCTTCGCTCGCCGTTCCCGTCTCGCGGTTCTCGCTCACTCTGTTCGCTCCGAACCGCGCATCACTCCGAACCGCGCATCGCTCGATCGGGTGTGCAGTGACTGTCAGTGGCCGCTATCGTAGTCGGGAGCGTCCTCCGGTTCCCCCTCGCGAGCGTTGACCACGCGAGCGAACGTGAACAGCCCGTCCGAGAGCCGATTGAGGTACTGGACCGCATCCTCGTTGATCTGCTCCTCGCCGGCGAGCGCGACCGCCCGCCGCTCCGCTCGTCGACAAACCGTGCGAGCGTGGTGAAGCGCCGCCCCGTGTTCGCTGCCGGTCGGGAGGATGAACGAGGTTAAGGGCTCGAGTTCGCCGTCGTACTCGTCGATCCAGTCCTCGACGGTCTCGACGTGATCGGGACGGATCGCGGGGTCGTCCTCGTCCGGATCGGGATTCGCGAAATCAGCCTGGACGACGTGGAGGTGGTTCTGGATCGCCGCCAGCCGATCGTCAATATCGTCGTGGTCGGTCGGTCGGATCGTCCCGAGCAGGGCGTTGAGTTCGTCGACGGTCCCGTAGGCCTCGATGCGGGCGCTGGATTTCGAGACGCGAGTCATGTCCCGAAGATCCGTCTGCCCGTCGTCGCCGCGACCGGTGTAGATCGACATGGCTGGATCGACGGAGGGATCGCACTTAACTTCCCTGTCACTCGACGCGCCGCGGTTCGCGTTCACTCCGGAGATTCGATTCGGAGACTGCGGAAATCAGTACGTTAAACTCGCTTCGGTCTCTAGGGTCACGTATGGCTCTGGAACTCGTACACGAGTGTCCCGATTGCGGGGGCGAGAAGACGTTCTACCGCGCCGCCAGCACGACGCTCCACCTCGGCGAGAAGGTCAAGTGGCACTGCCCGGACTGCGACTACGGGTTCGTCCGGATCGGCGACAACGGAACCGCCGTGGACTCGAGCACGGTTTAACGGTGTAGACTCGATTCCGAACCGAGCGTCTCGACCCGCGTTTTCGCGCGAAATCCTCTGCTGATGGTTCTGCCGTAGTAGAAACACCAGCGAGTCCCGTGAAGAGCTTCCACAAACGGGTCCGGGGATTCGATCGAATAACCGCACGGTGACCGAACGAAGACAACGAACCGATCGATCGCTTACGAGTCGTCCGAAAGCGCCTGCCACGACAGCCGCGGGTTCCGCGCGGCGCTCGTCTGGTCGATTCGACGGGCGGTAGTGCGTTCCGGCGCGGCCTCGAGCGTCGCATCGTCCTCGCCGGCGACCGCGTTGAACGCGGCGGCGAGTCGATCGAGGGTGTCCTTGCTCTCGATTTCGGTCGGCTCGGTCATCAGGGCCTCGGGGACGATCTCGGGCCACTTGGTCGTCGGCGGGTGGACGCCGTAGTCGAGCATCCGCTTCGCGACGTCGGCGGCGTCCTGTTCACCGGCGCTGGCGACGAACTCGTGGTGGAACGGGCCGTAGGGGATGTCGTACTCGATCCGCTCTGCGAGATAGTTCGCGTTGAGCACCGCGGAGGCGCTCGCGTCCGCGAGTCCCTCGTCGCCGAGGCGGGCGATGTAGGCGAACGCCTTGAGGAGCACCAGCCAGTTGCCGTCGAACCCGTGGACCTTGCCGATCGTGTGTTCGGGATCGAACCGCTCGTAGACCGGATCGCCCCCTTTCGAGTCCTCGCCACGCTTGCGGACGCGCGGTGCGGGCAGGAACGGGGCGAGTTCGTCGACGACGCCGACCGGACCGGCACCCGGCCCGCCGCCGCCGTGGGGCGTCGCGAACGTCTTGTGGACGTTGTAGTGCATCACGTCGAAGCCCATGTCGCCCGGCCGAGCGCGGCCGAGAAGGGCGTTCAGGTTCGCCCCATCGTAGTAGAGCAGGCCGCCGACGTCGTGGACCATCGCCGCGATTTCGGTGATGTCACGCTCGAACAGACCGAGCGTATTCGGGTTGGTCAGCATGAGCGCCGCGGTGTGCTCGGAGAGGGCGGCCTCGAGCGCCTCGCGGTCGGCCCGGCCCTCGTCGTCGCTGGGCAGGGAGACGACGTCGTAGCCGCCCAGCGCGGCGCTGGCGAAGTTAGTCCCGTGGGCGCTCTCCGGGATGATGACCTCGTCCCGATGCCCCTCGTCGTTGTGTTCGTGGTACGCCGCGGCGACGCGAATCCCGACGAACTCGCCGGCCGCGCCGGCGGGCGGCTGAAGCGTCACCGCGTCCATCCCGCCGATCCGGCCGAGGTAGTCCTGCAGCCGGGAGAGGAGTTCGAGCGTCCCCTGGATGGACTCTTCGGATCGATCCGGGTGAACGGCCGCCGACGGCAGCGCGGCCACGTCCTCGGTGAACTTCGGGTTGTACTTCATCGTGCACGAGCCCAGCGGGTAGGGCCCGCTATCGATCCCGTAGATCATCTGCGAGAGCCGCGTGTAGTGGCGCGCCAATTCGGGTTCGGAGAGTTCGGGCAACTCGAGCGAGTCCCGCGTCAGGTCGTCGGGGAGCGGCGATCCGTCGGCATCATGTCGGGCATCGAGACTGTAACTATCGCTGTCAGCGTCACTACCACTGTCCCCATCGCCGATCTCGACCCGCGTCTGATCCTTCTCGGAGAGCAGCGGTTCGTACTCACCGTTCTCGATGAATCGAGCCTGATCGTAGCGCGACTGTGCGGCGTCGTCGTCGGATCTGTCGTCGCTCATCGTGCCGCCTCCTCGAGGGCCTCGACGAATCGATCGATCCGGTCGTCGGGAACGCCGGCGACGCAGACCTGAATCTCGTGGTCACCGAGGACGTGAACCGCGAAGCCGAGTCGCTCGAGGTCCTCGGCGACGGCCCGTGCGGGCTGGTCGACATGGGCGACGAACTCTCGAACGTGGTGGCGGTCGTGGACCGGCGCTTTGACGCCGACGATGTCGTCGAGGCGCTCCGCGAGGTCCCTGGCTCGGATGACGTCGCGTTTCGCGAGATCGACCATCCCGGTCGGCCCGAGGACGGCGGCGTGTATCGCGGTTCGGAGCGCGACCCAGGCCTGGTTCGTACAGATATTGCTCGTCGCGCGTTCCCGGCGGATGTGCTGTTCGCGAGTCTGGAGGGTGAGCGTGAACGCCCGGCGGTCGGTCGCGTCCTCGCTGACACCGACCAGTCGGCCGGGAACCTGGCGCAGGTACTCCTCGCGCGTCGCAAAGAGGCCGAGTCCCATCCCGTAGCTCGTCGGGAGACCGAGCACGCTCGCGTCGCCGACGACGACGTCGACACCGACGTCCGCGGGTCGCTCGAGCAGGGACAGCGCGATCGGATCCGAGCCGAGCGTGTAGAGCGCGTTGTTGTCGTCAGCGAGGTCGCCGACCGCCGCGAGGTGCTCCTCGATCGTCCCGCGCACGGTCGGATTCTCGGCGTAGATCATCACGACCTCCTCGTCGACGGTCGCCTCGAGCCCCGCGAGGTCGACGTTCCCGTCGTCGATCGGATACTCATTGACGGCGAGATCGGTACCGGCCACGTAGTTCTCGAGCGTGCTCCGCCGTTCCTCCCGCAGGAGTTCGGGAACGAGCACGCGGTGACCCGTCGTATCGCGGACGCGGTCGGCCAGCGTCGCGGCCTCGCCGAGCGCCGTCGCCGCGTCGTAGATCGAGCAGTTCGCGATCGCGAGGCCGGTCAGTTCGACCAGCAGCGACTGGTACTCGAACAGGGCCTGCAAGAACCCCTGGGAGATCTCCGGCTGGTACTGTGTGTACGACGTGAGAAACTCCGAGCGATCCGCGAGGTGGTCGACCAGCGACGGAACGTAGTAGCCGTAGTGGCCGCGTCCGAGCAGTTCGGTCACGTCGTCGTTGCGACCCAGAATAGATCGAACCAGCCGTCGCGTTTCCCGTTCCGTGCGTGCGTCGATGTCGAAGCGGCCCTCGAACGCGACGTCGGCCGGAATGTCGAAGAGGTCTTCGACACTTCCCGCACCGACCGCCTCGAGCATCGCCGCGCGGTCCTCGTTCGTGTGGGGAGCGTACGGACTCCCCGTAGCGTGTGATCCGTGCATGATTAGCAGTGGTCCCGATCGATCGCTCCGGTTCGCCCCCACCCGCGTCGATTGCGTCGTTCGATCCGAGACACGATACACGTCTCTAGCGGGCACGGGGTTATGAACGCACTCGTTTCGGACTGACGGGCCGGTAGTCGCCGTCTCCTCTACCCTGCAGGCGCTACACGGACCACTATAGCAGACGCCGGTGTCGGAGGGTCGCATGGTCGACGCAGGCGACGAGACACGTGCGGACGATAACGACACTCGAGACGGGGGACTCGAGGGAGACGGCGGGGAGGACCGGGACGCTCGAGACGGCCCGCTCGATCGCGGCGATCAGGAGATCGGTGCGACGGCCGCGGCCGACACCGATTCGCTGCTCGGCGTGCTCCCCCACTTCTATCGGGGGGAGGTCAGTCAGGCCAACAGCGCGCAGGACCGGATCGATCGGACGACCGACTGGGCGATCACGCTCCTCGCTGCGGTGCTCTCGATCGTCTTTTCGAGTCGGAATATGCCCGCCTTCCTGCTCCTGATCGGGATGTTCGTCCTCTCGATCTTCCTGTTCTACGAGGTTCGCCGCTACCGGTTCTACGACCACTGGCGCGCCCGCGTCCGGTTCATTCAGGAGAACGTGTTCGCGAACGCCTTCGAGCCCGTCGGCGTCGAACATCCGGCCTGGCGCGAGGAACTAAGCGACGATCTCCGGAATCCGACGTTCAAGGTATCGACTCGAGAGGCACTCTCTCGGCGTATTCGTCGCGTGTACGGGCTCCTGTTCACGGTGGCAGGGGTCGGCTGGGCGTTCAAAGTCACGATGTTTACCCCGGAGCAGCAGTGGACGGAAGCCGCCGAATTACCGGGGATCCACGGTGCGGTCGTGGCGGCAGTCCTCGGCCTCTTCTTCGTGAGCGTGATCGCACTCGGGCTGTGGCCGGGGGGCCGGGAGGCGAAAGGCGAGATTCACGGCGTAAAACCCGGCGAGTGGAAGAACGAGTAGCGATGTCAGCAGTGCGATTACGAATCGGAACAGGAGTCGTCGCCTGGATCAGTCGGTGATTCAACACCTACGCCCTCGTCCGACTCGGTTGCGGACTCTTGTTCGCCGGCCGGCTCCGTGGGGCCAGCCCCTACTCCCTCGCCTCCGGTGACGGCCCCGGCGATCGGTTGATCCGTGCGCGCTCGAGCGAAGCAATCGAGGGTGAGTTTCGCGCCGCCGAGGACGACCGGGCCGATGAACAGCCCGACGGCACCGAAGGCGATGAGGCCGCCGAAGATCCCCACGACGACGATAGCGGAGTTGAAGGCGCTGGTCCGGCCGATCAGCGCGGGACGCAGGTACGAATCCGAGAAGGTGACGAGCAGTCCGTAGATGGCCATTACCGCGCCGGCGGTCGGCCGCCCCATCGCGACCAAGTAGGCCGCCGCCGGGATCCAGATCCCGAACGCGCCGACGAGCGGGAGCAGCGTCAGGACGAACGTCGCGACGGTGAGAAAGACGACGGCGGGGACGCCGGCGATCGCCAGCCCGACCCCGAGCATCACCGCCTGAATGGCCGCAACGGCGACGTTCCCGACGACCGAGGCCCACATCAGCCGATCCAGCCCCGTGCTGAGTTCGTCCAGAATCTCGTCGTCGATCGGCAACACCCACTGGAACCACGCGACGAGTCGCTCCCCGTCCCGCAACAGCGCGAAGAGGACGAACAGCGTGACGGTCAGGCCGATGAACATACTCGGCAAACTACCGACGAGATTGATCGCCCCCGACGTGACTTCCTGGATGGCGGTCGCGATGCGTCCCTGATTCGATTCGTACAGGTCCACGAGATCGACGGCGTACCCGTTCGTCTCGAGCACTCCCTCGACCGTCTCGACGTTGATTTCGCCCTGCCTGATCGAGCGAACCAGCCGGAGCGACTGTCGAACCGCGACCGAGATAACGTAGACGAGCGGGATCAACACGATAAGCAACGTGGCGATTACCACCGTGATCGCCGCGAACGTCGGTCTGATGTACTGCTCGAGCCGTCGCTGGACGGGCAGCAGAATGTACGCGAGAACGACGCCGAACAGGACGTACTGGAGATACGGGAGGAGGACGAACAGTGCGAGAAGACCGCTCAGCAGTGCGAACACGGTCAATCCGGGCTGCTCGACGATCCAGTCCGGTGGATCGGGACTGTCTGGCATGTCTGGAGATGCAATATCCCTATAAATTAGTCCACTGATACGATTTGCTAACCATTTGATTTCCAAGAAGTCTGGAACAACTCACAGACCCTCCTCACGCCTCCTAACGAATGCGCAGCTTAGCAACCTCTTTTACCGGGGTCCTCTCTCGTTCGCTTCGCTCACTCGGTCGAACCCCGGCAAAACCCGTTGATGCCAGTAGGCCGCCGTCGCGGGGTTTCACCCCGCTCCGGCGGAAAACCGCTCGCGTCGCGAGCGGATGCTTGCGTACCGCCGTGCGTTCAATGCGCTACTCCACGTATCGGTACTTCCGCTCGCCCATGCGGCCCCAGCCGTCGAAGACGAACTCCTCGGTGGGCGTCGTGAACTCCTCGACGTCGACGTCCATCTCGTGGTTGTGGGCGTCGTGGATCTCCTCGTAGTCCTCCCACGACATCTCGTAGCGATCGGCAAGTTGTTCGTCGACGTTCAGGGCGTCGATCTCCTCGGCCCACCCCTCTCGAATCGTCTCGGAGTGAATCTCCGCCTGTGCGCCGCTGCCGTAGGAGCCGATGAGCATCTTTTCGCCGGTCATCTCTCGGCCCTGCTCGCGAGCGTGTTTGAGCGCGCTCGCGCGGGCGACGTGGACGGAGCCCGTGTACCAGTTGCCGACCTCGCGGGCGATGGTCAGGGTCGGATCGATCGTCGTGTCGTACCACTCCGCGTAGCGGTCGGTGTCCTTGAGGAGGTCCATGTACTCCCGGAGCGCGTCGCGATACTCCTCGTCGGAGTCGAACGCCTCGGGTCGGGGCTGCCGACCGATTTCCTCGGCCAGTTTGTCCTCGATTTCCGTATTTCGGGTGATGTGGCGGAACGCAAGCAATGCCGCCTTCCGGACCATCCCCGGGAACGGCGTGTGGAACGGCGCGTAGACGAAGTCCGCCTCGTGGACCTCGCCCGCGACGCTCTCGTAGTCCTCAAGGGCCTCTCGCATGCGCGCGAGGTAGACTTGGACGGACCGTTTGCCGTCGACCGACGGGAACTGCTGGTTCGGTTTGAGGAAGTCCGTCTCGTCGGCCGATCCGTACCCCTGCTCGGCGGAGAGTTCGACGAGGTTCGGATCCTCGCTGATGAGCATCGCGACGGCTCCGGCCCCCTGGGTCGCCTCGCCGTCGTCACCGCGCGCGTAGAGCGCGGTGTCGGTCGCGATGACCAGCGCCGAGCGGCCGCGATTGCGGCCCGCGCGGATCCAGTTGTAGGCATCGTCCAGACTCTGGGTCCCCGCGATACAGGCGAACTTCCGCTCGCCCTTGTTCGCGTGATGGAAGTCACCGTCGTACACCTGCTCGAGGCAGCCAGCGACGTACGTCGAAACCGGCTTCGAGTTGTCGAAGGCGCTCTCGGTCGCAACGTCGATTCGACCGATATCGGCCGGCTCGAGTCCTTTCCGTTCCATCAGTCGGTGGGCAGCGTTCGCTCCCATCGTGACGATGTCCTCGTAGCTATCGGGGAACGAACTCGCGTTGAGCCCGAGCCCTTTCGTGTACTTTTCCGGGTCTTCGCCCTTCTCCGGGGCGAACGTGCCAGGAAGGTCCAGTTTGAGGTTCCCGGTCCAGATCTCGACGGCGTCGATACCGACTGCAGTCATGTCTCGTCAATACAGGTGATGGTACAAGGTATTGTCGTTCGGTGTTTCGACGATCGTCGAAGGAAATGTGGCCGACGGGATCGACCGGCTCTATCCGGCCGCTCGGATTCGTACGCGATCGTCGTCGTTTCGTGACACCCGGTTAGATTGGACGAGTCGCCGTCCTAGTCGTCGGCCGACCCCTCGTAGGTCGCGTCTCGATGGTTACGTTCGCCCAGTCGGTCGTCTCGAGGGTTCCTGTCGGATCCGGCGAGTTCGTTAGGAAGATCCGCGTGGGGTAGGAGGTCCCGAGCGTGACCGACACCGACCGGGTGCCGCCGCCGGTTCCGACGTTCCGGACGGCGTTTCGCAGGTCCTGTAGTTCCCCGTGAACCCGCTGATTGTGCTCGCTCTCGACCGCCCCGTTCTCTGCAGGAACGGCATTTACCTGATAGAGCGCGAGCGCGGCGAAGATGATAGCGAGCATCAGCACCGCCCCAATCTGGACGGTCACTGCACGTTCGTCTCGCCGCAATGACAGAGCCGAGGATAGTCGTGATAGCGTAAACGTCTGGTGGCTACGGAACGGCGAACCCGCCGCCCAAAACAAACGTATCGCTCGAGCGGCCGCGCGTGCTCGTTACTCGTCCTCTTCGACGACTTCGGGATCGCTCATCGCGCTCTGGAGGCTGTCCAGGCCGTTGATCCACTCCGTGACCAGTCCGTACTCGAGGTTCTCGGCGACGGTCATGTCGAGCTCGTTGCCGTCGATGATGAGCGTCCCGGCCTGGGCCGCGTAGCCGAGTGCGGCGTCGAGGTCCTCTTCGGCCTCCGCGTCGGCCGCGGCGCCGAGGTAGTCGCCGACGCTGCCCTCGTCGGCGGGTCCGTTGGCGACGTACTCCTCGGCCGCGAAGAAGACGCAGACCAGGCTCGTCTGGACGCCGTCGACGAGGATCAGCTTCTCCTCGTCCTCGATATCCACCTCGCTGAGGACGATCTCGCGAACGTCCGCGATCTCTCCGAGCGCATCCTCCTGATCGAGTTCGTCGTCGTCGTAGGCGGCGACGATCTTCGCGATCGCGATCGCCGTGTCATCCTGCAGGTTGAGCAGGAGCCGCGCCGACGATTCGTCCTCCGGATCGATGTCTTCGTCTTTGATGCGACCGATCCAGTTCTGCCAGCGTTCCTCCGAGTAGAACTCGGTCGGGGGATTGCTCATACAGACACCTACACCGGCCGCTTGAAATGCCTTTCTCTACACTAGCCGCCGCGAGTGAATGTTTAGTGGGACCGAACGAAAACGCAATACCCGCCTACGGCCGCCCTAGTTGCCCAGATACGGCGCTTCCTGCTGTTAGTTCCCCGAACAGTCGAAACGTAACCAGTGATTACTCCGTTCGCTCGAGCGTCGCTTCCGTGTCGATCCCGTAGACTCGCTTCGGCGTCTCGACGTGGGCGATACGAACCGCGGTATCGTGACCGTTCTCGAGCAGCCACCGAACCCGCCGCGGGACCGTCTTGGGTCCGAGCACTGCCCCCGGCCGATCCGGGTCGTCGATGTAGTCGGTTTCCATCAGGAACGGCTCGCCGCGCTCGGCCGCGGTCTCGAGGCGATCCTTCTCGCTCATCACGCTCGGCGTCGGCCCCTCGAGGCGGCCGCCCGCGTAGTGTTTGACGACTCTGTGGGCGGGCATTCCGGCGGCTTCGGCCCACTCCGC